>DVKX01000049.1 GCA_018715805.1 Candidatus Faecousia intestinigallinarum
TTGATAATTGCCTGCAAAAAACACCTGTTCCTCTTCATTGATCACTGTATGCGCAACAATATCTTCAATGCGGAAAATATGCCAAATAGAATAGGCAATCGTCTTGCTATGATAACCGTCAGCGTTTATAAAGGGGATTGCGTTAAAATCTTCTCTGCATAATTCTTCTTTGAAAGATACCAAAGTTTGCATTAACTGACTTCGCAAACTAAGTAAAGTATCAATCCCCATCTTATAAGTATCTTTCTTTTTTATTTGTGCCTGCATTGTTTTGTTAAGCTCAGACCATTCCTGATTCATATGCAATCCTTTCCCAAATCCCGGCTGATTGTTCTCTGCTTTCGCCCCGCCGAAAAATCCTCCTTATGGGCTTCCCGCAGGTCGAGGGCTTCTTATTTGCGCTGCCCATATCACATATGGAAACGGCAGGGGAATGCGTATGCCGCTTTTTCTCCGCCGTGCAGTTGATTTTTTTACAATGCTGTGGTATGATCCTTTTATATTGTGAAAGAGAAATTATTATTTTAAGTATGTCAGGAGGCCGCGCATGGAATTTCCAAAACTGAGCTTACCGCCAAAGGATTACAGTCTTTCGGACAGCCTTGCAGACAAACAGCAAAGCGCTACCTTTGCCGGAAAGTTTTACTCTGTGATAACTGCATATCAGAAAGAACACAGCGCGCGGCTTACGTATACGAACTGCGACGCACAGAAGCAGCTGAAAGAAAATGCGTGCTCCACGATCAATGCTTACTACAGGGAGATGCGCTGCAAAATCGATGAAGAAATGCAGGCGTATATCCTGGAGCACCACGGGAAAATCGACTCCTGGAGCGATTCTGGCGGAGATACGGTGCTGCGGTACAAGCAAGTCGTGGACGCTCAGTTTGCCTTTGATTACTTCGGGGAAGATTTTGCGGTTACTTCTTCCGGGAAGATTGCCAGAAAATCTTCCAAGCTGATCTATCAAAACTGTTACCGCTTTCCGGGCACAAAAGAATATCTTGCGGCAGAGGAAAAGCGGAAACAATTGAAAGACCGCGTCAAAACAGAGAAGAATAAGGGCGGCAGATCTTCCCTGCTGCTGAGTCTGATCGGGTTTCTCTACCTGCTGTTCAACATACTTTTCATTTTGGGGGATATGTTTTTCAGCTGCACCGGCGCTTTGGACGAATTCATTAATTCGAATATGGGCATAGCATTTTTAGCAGCCATGCCGTATGTCCTGTATTCCCTGATCCTGGGTATATTCGGCGAGCTGTCAAGGGATATGTTCCTGTTTTTCACGGTTATTCTTCTGGGGGCTTGCCTGATCGGTATGTTGCTCTGCTTTTTTTGCTTCAGGAACAGCAGCAAAAATGTCAAAACCTTGAAGCAAGCGAAAAAAGAGCTGAATCGCTGGATAAAAAGTGCAGACTACAAGAAAATTGTAGCAGAAAACGAGGAGCTGCGCAAAAAGAATATGGATTTGGCAGAGCAGTGGCATAGAGCGTGGTATCATTGGGTCTGCGGCATAAAGGATTCGGCAGAGGAAGGGTGGACAGAGGAAGTGGAAGTCTTCAAAAATGCCCTCAAGGAACTGGCTGAAAAAACCGACTTCAATGCGCTGCTCAAGCAGAAAAAAGAATAGCGCACGGCGTATCCATCGCGGATCTATCCCGCGATATATGATAAAATACGCTTTTCAGGAAGTTATTGCGGCATAAGCCGCCGAATGCCTGCGGTATGCTAAGAGAAAATATCGCTGCCCGCCGTTAAATGCTGTTTTGTACTGTCCCCAGCGGAGGGGCAAAAAACAGTATGGCTTTGTATTTCAAGGCCGCTGCATAGAACATCTTTTTCAAGGGAGCGCAAAGCTCCCGCCGGTTTTCGATGTCTGTGCAGCGGCTTTTTGCTTTTCCGTTTACAACAGAAACTGCGGCAAGCCGCCCGCAATTCCTTTTGGATTGGCGGCAAATACGGCGCCTGCACCGCCCCAGACCGAACAAAAGCGGCATTGGCGCCTATGTTTCCGGGACTGGTCTCCTGCGCCGGCTGCTTCCTGTTGGACTGAAGGAAATGCAGCATACACGTCTCATTTGCCGTGGGTTCCTTTCCGTTTAAGATAAAGTCCCGGCCATCGCCGTCAGTTCTGCCAGGGGGAGGCAGGGAAGCCCTGCTTCTCATGGCGGCCGAAGCCCCCCAGCAGGGCGTCGTAGCCTGCGGCATAGGTCAGCTGCACCCGCGCCAGCGCCAGGCAGTGCAGCCCCAGCTGCAGCGCCAATCCCAGCACATAAAAGAGCATATACGATGCCTCCTGGGACATGGGCAGCGGCACGCCCAAATAGCCCAGGATCACATCCCCATAGCATACCGCCGCCGCCAGCAGCAGCCCCAGATAATACCACCAGAAATGCAGATCCAGCTTAAACAGCGCCAGGCTGTTCCCCCGGGTGATCCGGAAGCTCCTACGCACCGCCGCCATAGCGCCTGCTTTGGGGTCGTCCGCCAGGGAGAATTTCCCCATTTTCAGCCGGTAGGCCAGGGGCACCAGCACCAGCGCCAGCACGGCCATGGCCGCCAGCAGCATCGGCAGCAGCGCCAGGAAGAACTCCGAGCTGCCGATCAGTTCCCCCAGATCGATGGCGCCGCCGGCGGCGGACCAACGTACCGCCAATTCTATGATCGGATTTGCCAGAGGCGTGAGCAGCAGAATGTTCATCAGCGGATAGAGCAGCATCATGGCTATGCCAAAATACATCAGCCAGATCAGCAGCTGGTAGCGCAGCACCGGGCCGAAGTTCCGGAAGCCCAGGGTCAGGTCAGCGGGGGCGACCAGCTGCCGCCGGGCGAAGCCCAGAATGACGAAAGCCATGCCGAACTCCCAGAAGGGCAGGACAATATTGATGGCGTAGCCCAGCAGGGTCTGCATGGTGGACATGGCCGCCCGGGCGCCCAGACCCCCCAGCCCTGCCGTGTCGTCGATCCCCAGCTGAAGCAGCAGATTCATCAGCGTCAGCACCGTCATTACCGCCACAGTGATCCCGCTGTGGAGCAGCACCAGCTTCCTGGGGGAATTTCCCGCGGCGCGGAGATCCTCCTCCGCCTTTGCCCCCAAGGAAGAAATATCCCGAATGTTCATAAGTTCCTCCTATATTTTTGAGCGCTTCTCAAAAGCACCGTAAAATTCTGGAATAGCTATAGTGTAATCCAAAGGACAGAAAATAGCAAATGAATTTTTTGAAAACAGGGCGGTAGCATTTTCCCCGGAGGTATGGTATACTGGGGGTAAATCACAATTACCGGGGGTGTGCGCATGGAATTGGGAGAAAAGCTGCGGCAGGCGCGGCTGGCGGCGGGGCTGTCCCAGCGGCAGCTGTGCGGAGAGAAGATCACCCGGAATATGCTTTCCTTGATCGAAAACGGCAGCGCCCAGCCCTCTATGGACACCCTCTCCTACCTGGCCGCCCGGCTGGGGAAGCCCATGGCCTATTTCTGGGGGGAGACGCAGCCCGCCGCCCTGATCCGCGCCCGGGAATTTTGGGCGGCGGGGAACCCCAACGGCGTCCTGGAAGCTCTGGATCAGGAAGCAAAGCAGCAGCCGGAGGGGCGGCACCTGTGGAAGCTGGCGCTGCTGGCAGCCGGAGAGCAGGCGCTACAAGAGGGGCGGCTGCCCTATGCCCGGGAACTGCTGGAGGACTGCGGCGGCATTGAAAGCCTCTACTGGTCGCCGGAGCAGGAGCGGCGGCGGAAAATCCTTCTGGCCAAGGCCAGCCCGGATAGGCGCGGAGAGATCCTGGCGGCGCTGCCCCCGGAGGACGCGGAGCTGCTCCTGCGGGCGGAGGAAGCCCTGCGCCAAGGACAGGCCGGTCGCTGCGCCGCCATTCTGGAAGCCGCCGGTGACAAAGCCCAGCCGGAGTGGCTGCTCCTGCGGGGAGACGCTCACGCCGCCCTGGGAGAATTTTCCCAGGCCGCGCAATGCTTTCACCAGGCGGAAGCGTTCCTGCCGGAGAAAGTCCACCCCCGGCTGGAGCGCTGCTACCGGGAACTGCGGGATTTTGAAAGAGCCTATTATTACGCCGTAAAGCAGCGGCAAGGATAAGGAAAAGCGCCTGTCTTGGGACAGGCGCTTTTCTTATTGTTTCAGTACAGGGTTCTGCAAAACACCGGCGCAAACGCCGGAAGGGCTTTTTCAACAAATTATTTGGGGGAGGAGGTGGAACGCAGGGTCACGTCGTGGTACCCGCCCTCCACAATGGAGGTGGAGGAGACAAGCGTCAGCTTGGCCTCCCGCTGCAGGTCGGGGATGGTGATGACGCCGCAGTTGCACATGGTGCTCTTCACCTTGTACAGGCTGGCCTCCACATTGTCGTGGAGAGAGCCGGCGTAGGTCACATAGGAGTCCACGCCCTCCTCGAAGGAAAGCTTCCCGGCGCCGCCCAGGTCGTAGCGCTGCCAGTTCCGGGCGCGGTTGGAGCCTTCGCCCCAGTATTCCTTCATATACGCCCCGTTCACCATGATTTTGGGGGTGGGGCTTTCGTCGAACCGGGCGAAGTAGCGCCCCAGCATCAGGAAGTCTGCGCCCATGGCCAGCGCCAGGGTCATATGATAGTCGTGGACGATGCCGCCGTCGGAGCAGATGGGCACATAAATGCCAGTCTCCCGGAAGTATTCGTCCCGCGCGGCCGCCACCTCGATCAGCGCCGTGGCCTGTCCCCGTCCAATGCCCTTGGTTTCCCGGGTAATGCAGATGGAGCCGCCGCCGATGCCCACCTTCACGAAGTCCGCGCCGGCGCGCGCCAGGAACAGGAAGCCGTCCCTGTCCACCACGTTGCCCGCGCCGATCTTCACGCTGTCGCCGTAGTGCTCCCGCACCCAGGCGATGGTCTTGGACTGCCAGCAGGTATAGCCCTCAGAGGAGTCGATGCACAATACGTCCGCCCCGGCCTCCAGCAGCGCGGGTACCCGCTGGGCATAGTCCCGGGTATTGATGCCCGCGCCCACCAGGTAGCGCTTCTTGTCGTCCAGCAGCTCCAGAGGGTTCTCCTTATGGGAGGCATAGTCCTTCCGGAATACGAAGCACACCAGGTGCTGCTCTTCATCAATAATGGGCAAGGCGTTGAGCTTATGCTCCCAGATGATGTCGTTGGCCTCTTTCAGCGTAGTGGCGGCGGGAGCCGTCACCAGCTTGGCGAAGGGGGTCATGAAATCCGCCACCTTATCCGTGGGCTGCATCCGGGAAACGCGATAGTCCCGGCTGGTGACCAGACCCAGCAGCTTGCCTGTGGCCGTGCCGTCCTGGGTGATGGCCACGGTGGAGAAGCCGTTGGCCGCCTTCAGCGCCAGCACATCCGCCAGAGTAGCGTCTGGGGTCAGGTTGGAGGCGGACACCACGAAGCCCGCCTTATGGCTCTTCACCCGGGAGACCATGGCCGCCTGGGACTCGATGGACTGCGAGCCGTAGATGAAGCTCAGGCCGCCCTCCTTGGCCAGCGCGATGGCCAGGGTATCGTTGGATACCGACTGCATGATGGCGGACACCATGGGAACATTCAGGGAAATGGCCGGTTCTTCCTGCCCCTTGCGGTACTTGGTGAGGGGAGTGCGCAGGGAAACCCGGTCGGGGATACATTCCTCGGAAGTGTAGCCAGGAATCAGCAGGTACTCGCTGAAAGTGTGGCTGGGCTCGGGATAATAGTAAGCCATGGGTTTATCCTCCTAATTTATATATTTTTTATATTTATATTATTTTGTATATTATTGCCGGCAGGCGGAAGCCTGCCGGGAGAGTTTAAGTAACGGTGCTGCCGTCGCCGTCGTCCAGGAAATTATGCGCCTCTTTGCCGTCGTTGGTCAGGTGCTTGAAGTTGCCCATGACCTCCCCCACCTGGCTCACCGCCGCAAAGGTATGGGGATAGGAGCGGATAATGCCGGCAAGCGCCGTCACCTGGCTCTTATTCACGATGCAGATGAGGATGCTGGTTTCCTTGCCCCGGTACATCCCCTTGCCGGGGAGCAGGGTGGCGGAGTGGTGCAGCTTTTCAATGATGGCCTGGGAGATCTCCTGGGGATAGTCGGTGATGATCTCAAAGCGAATGGCGCTGCGCCCGCTTTTCATCAGCCGGTCAGTGACGGTGGAGGAGGTAAAGCAGTAGAGAATGCACAAAATCACCGGCTCCATCTGATAGTCGTATACAAAGAAAGAGGCCAAGGCCACCACCACATTCAGGGCGAAGATCATCCAGAACACGCTTTTCTCCGGGCGGTACTTATGGATCACCGCAGCCACGAAATCCGTGCCGCCGGAATAGGCGCTGCCCTTCACCAGCAGCGAATAGCACGCGCCGTAGATAATGCCCGCCACCAGCGGACCCAGGATGGCGCTGGTGCCGTTATCCGTGGCATAGGCGAAGCGGCTCAGATCCATCTGCTCCAGAATCAGGATGCCCACGGAATATACCACCACATACACCATGCTCCGCACCGCCAGGGGCTTGCTCACCAGCTTATAGACCACCAGCGCCAGAGGCAGATTAATCAGCAGGCTGAGATAGCCCACGCTGATGCCGGTAAGGTACTGGATCATGGTGCAGATGCCGTTCAGCCCGGAGGGAGCAAAGCGGTTTGGCAGGATAAAAAGCGTGTAGTTCAGGGCGCACACCAGGGCAATGGCGGAAATGACCGTATACGTCAACACTTTTTTCATGGCGAAAGAATCCCTTTTCTGCTCAATTGGTAGGGGAAATTTATCCGTGCATCCCCTATGGTATACCCTGTAATATAACATAGCTTTTCCCCAGGGTCAAGGGGAAAAGCACGGGGAAGGGGTGGAAATTTCCGGCGCGGGATGCCGGGAGAATGAAAACAATCCGTAAACAATGGCCTTGCCCAGTTGAAAAAACAGGAAATTCCAATATAATAAATCTATCTATCAAATAACGCAAACGCTTAGGAATAGGATGATGGGAATGAATCGTTTTGGAAATTGGCTGCGGCGCTTCATGGCAGGGCGGTACGGCACGGATAAGCTGAATATGGTGATCCTGGGTACCGGCGTGGCGGTGTGCCTCATATCCATGTTTTTCCGGATTCCACTGGTAAATCTGCTGCTGACCTTTCTCTCCTACGCCCTGCTGTTCTGGGCATTGTTCCGCACCATGTCCCGGAATACTTACAAGCGCTATCAGGAGAACCGGAAATTTCTGCAATTTTTTGACCGTCTGAAGGATCGGGAGCACCGCTATTTTGACTGCCCCCGCTGCCATCAGAGCGTCCGGGTGCCCCGGGGCAAAGGGAAAATCGCCATTACCTGCCCCAAATGCCACGAGCGCTTCGTGCGGAAAACGTGAAAAGCCCGGCGGCTTTTCGGCATTGCGCTGACTTTCATACGTTGCGGCCAGGCGGCTTTTTCCGCCTGGCCTTTACAATGCGGCGCCTATTTGGTATAATGCAGGAAAATGGGAGGTGTGGGCTTTGCGCATCAAGAAATTGTCGCGGATGGGGCTTCTGACGGCCATCGCCCTGATCCTCTTTACTGTGGAAGCCCAGATTCCTCCCCTGGTACCCATCCCCGGGGTGAAGATCGGCCTGAGCAACATCGTCACCGTGTTCGCAGTGTTCTCCCTGGGGGCGGGGGAGGGCTGCGCCATTCTCTTCTGCCGGATCTTCCTGGGGGCGGTGTTCGCCGGGAATTTCGCCACCATCTTTTATTCCGCCGCCGGCGGTCTCCTTTCCATCCTCACCGCCATCGGCCTGAAGAAGATCCTCACCGCCAAGCAGATCTGGGTGGCCGGCTGCCTGGGCGCCGTCGCCCACAGCCTGGGGCAGATGGCGGCGGCCATCTGGATTTCCGGCACCCCCAGCCTGGCGATCTATCTGCCGGTGATGTGCGCCATCGGCCTTGTAACCGGCCTTTTTACCGGGCTTTGCGCCCAATTTCTGGTGAATCGTGGAGAGAAGCTGTGGAAAACTATTTTCAAATGAACTTCACCCCCGCCCAGGTGAACGCCATGGCCAACCTGGCGCTGGCGCACGTGGGAGACGGGGTATTCGAGCTGCTGTGCCGCGCCTGGCTTTGCGCCCACGGCGACCGCACGGTGCTGCGGCTGCACCGGGATTCCGTGGCGCTGGTGAAGGCCAGCGCCCAGGCAAGGTTCGCGGACGCGCTGCTGCCCAGGCTCACAGAGGACGAGCAGGCATACTATCGCCGGGGGAAGAACGCCCATACCCACGCCGCCCCCAAGTCCGCCACCCCCCGGGAATATGCCAAGGCCACCGGACTGGAGGCGCTGTTTGGGGCGCTGTACCTGCTGGGGGAAAGGGATCGGCTCAACGAACTATTTTGCGGCGTGATGGAGGAGCTTTATGGCATTTGACGCATTTTTTCTGTCCTTTGTGCTGGAGGAGATCCGGGAAAGCTGCTTAGGCGGCCGGGTGGAGAAGATCCATCAGCCCAGCCGGGATGCAGTGATTTTGCACCTGCGCTGCACCAATGGCCGGGAAAAGCTTCTTTTCTCCCCCAATCCCGCCGCGCCCCGGCTGCATCTCACCGCCGCCAGCCCGGAAAATCCGGCGGAGCCGCCCATGTTCTGTATGCTCCTGCGCAAGCATCTTCTGGGAGCGCGGCTGTCGGAGATCGCCCAGCCCCCCATGGAGCGCTGCGCGCAGTTTACCTTCGACTGTACCGATGAGATGGGCTACCCCACCCGCAAGCGTCTGGTGGCGGAGCTGATGGGCAGAACCTGCAACCTCTACCTTCTGGATGCGGACGGACGGATCATCGACTGTCTGCGGCGGATTGGTCTGGGAGAATCCTCCCGCCCTGCGCTTCCCGGCCTCTATTACCAGGCGCCGGAGTCGATGAAAAAAGAAAATCCCGCCCATCTGGGGGGGCAGGACTATGTCCGTCTGCTTGCCCAGCCCGGAGCGGATGTGCTGGCGCAGCGGCTGATGGACAATCTGGGCGGCCTGTCGCCCCTTATCTGCCGGGAAGCGGCGCTGTATGCCTGCGGAGACGTGGACGGCCGGATAACCGGCCGGGATTTGGAAGCCACCGGGGAAAAACTGGCGGAATTTTTTCAAAGCGCCCTCCGCAGTCCTGCGCCCTGGTATTGTCCGGGCGCGGGAAATATCCCCAAGCAATTCGCTTTCGTACCCCTCCGGGAATATGGAGAATACCGGCGGGCGGACGGCTTCTCTCAGCTGCTGGACAGCTTCTATACCCTCCGGGACCGGCGGGACGCCATGGCGCAAAAGAGCCAGGCAGTGCGCAAAACCGTGCAGAACGGCATTGCCCGCCTGCGCCGAAAGATGGCCGCCCAGGAAAAGGAGCTGGAGGCCACCTATGACCGGGAGCGGCTGCGGCAGCTGGGAGACATCGTCACCGCCAACCTCCACGCCATCCGCAAGGGAGACGCCAAGCTGCTGGCGGAAGATTTTTACGACGAGGATATGAAAACCATTGAGATCCCCCTGTCTCCCATCCTCTCCCCCCAGCAGAACGCGGCGAAATTCTACAAGGATTATACCCGCATGAAAAACGCCCAGCGGGAGCTGACCCATCAGCTGGAATTGGCGGAAACCGAGCTGAACTACCTGCAAAGCGTGCTGGAGGAGCTGAGCCGGGCGGAGACGGAGCAGGAGATGGAGGAAATTCGTGAGGAACTGCAGCAGGGAGGCTACCTGCGCATGGACAACGTCCGGAAAAAGCCCAGGCAAAAGAAGCTGCCGCCCCTGGCGTTCACCTCCACCCAAGGCTATCCCATCTACGTAGGCCGGAACAATCAGCAGAACGAGGAACTGACCCACCGGCTGGCGCGGAAAAACGATCTGTGGCTCCACGCGCAAAAGGTACATGGCAGTCATGTGATCGTGGTGTGCGGGAATACCACGCCCCCGGACGATACCATTACCCAGGCGGCGCAGCTGGCCGCCTACTACTCCCAGGCGCGGCAGGGGCAGAATGTCCCTGTGGACGTGACGGCGGCGGGACAGGTGAAAAAAATGGGAGGCGGCAAGCCCGGCATGGTGATCTATCACACCTACCGCACGGTATACGTAGATCCAAAAAGCGAAATTGGATAATTTTTTGGCAGCCCCGTTGGAGGCTGCCAATTTTTTATTTTCCCCCGGGTTGCCGCTGCGTATGCACCCCGGGTGCATTTTCCCGTCAACAATAGAAGCATGCCGCGCCGCCGGAAAAAGCGGCGTTTCCCTATGCGCCGTCCCTTTGAAAATCCTGTGGAAATCCCCCGCGCCAGGGGAAAAAAACCTTGCAATCCACAAAGGAACGTGGTATAATTTAAGGTACGTTAATGTGTCTATTTAGCAGGATTTTTGCCGCATATTTTAGGAAAAATCCCATGAAAGGAGCCAAGAAATGTATTCATCCGCCTATGTATGGGCCAAGGTGCTCAGCCACATGGAGGAGCGCCTGGGCGCCGTCACCGTGTCCGCCTGGTTCGACGATGCGGAGGTGGTGGAGCTGACCGATGAAAAGCTGATCCTCTACTCCTCCTCCGACTTCCGGCGGGAGATTATCCGCCGCCGGTGCACCGAATATATCCAGGACGCCCTAAAGGAGATCTTCGGCTCCGACGCCAAGCTGGTGGTTTTCGGGGATGAGGAGCTGGCCGCCTATAAAAACCGGGGCAGGCAGCCCTCCACCTCCATGGACTTCAACCCCCAGTTTTCCTTTGAGAGCTTCGTGGTAGGTCCCAGCAACCGCTTTGCCCACGGCGCCGCCGTGGCGGTGAGCAACCACCCCGGAGAAGTGTACAACCCCTTATTTATTTACGGTCCCGCCGGCGTGGGCAAGACCCACCTGCTCTATGCCATCGCCAACGGCATCCGCAAGCGCAACCCGGACGCTAAGATCGTCTATATCAAGGGGGACGAATTTACCAACGAGCTGATCGCCGCCATTCAAAGCGGCAAAAACATCGAGTTCCGCAGCAAATACCGGGAAGCGGATCTGTTCCTCATCGACGACATCCAGTTCATCGCCGGCAAGGAATCCACCCAGGAGGAATTTTTCCATACCTTCAACAAGCTCTACGAGGAGCACAAGCAGATCGTTATGACCTCCGACCGGAAGCCCAGCGATATGCTCACCCTGGAGGATCGGCTGAAAACCCGTTTTGAGTGGGGTCTGCTGGCGGACATTCAGCCCCCGGATTACGAGACCCGTATGGCCATCCTGAAGAATAAGGCCGTAAGCCTGGGTCTGGAGCTTAGCGACGACGTGTGCAACTACATCGCCATCAACGTCACCAACAACGTCCGGCAGATCGAGGGAACGGTGAAAAAGATCCTGGCCTACCGAGATCTCAACGATATGCCCCTGGATCTGCCCAACATCACCCGCGCCATAGACGATATGTTCAAAAACGAGGGCAACGCCCTGCCCACCCCCAGCCTGATTATCAGTCAGGTGTGCAAGTTCTATTCCCTGGACGAATCCGTGATCCGGGGCACCCTGAAGAGCAAGGGCGTCACCGAGGGGCGGCAGGTGGCCTGCTATCTGATCCGCAAACTCACCAATCTGAGCCTGCCGGACATTGGCAAGGAATTTAACCGGGATCACACCACCATCCTCTACGCCATCCGCAAGGTGGAGCTGGCGCTGAAGAAGGGGGACGAAACCATGCAGAACAACATCCGGGACATCACAGCCAATATCAATTCCTGCCTGTAGCCCCCGCCCAGATATTTCCACAGGGGCTGTGCAATGTGGAGAGAAAAGCTGTGGATAACCTTTCCCGGCGCTTTCCAATGGAAGGGCTGTGGAAAGCCGTGCAGCTTATCCCCAGGAGCTGTGGAGAAAAAAGCCTTGCTGCAGCAGGCTTTCCGGCAGTTTTCCACATAAGTTTCCTCTATTACTGTTGATACTACCAAATGATCTAAAATAGATATATCTATTCTTATTCTTAACGAGAAAGGAAGTTCCTTATGCGTTTTACCTGTGAAAAAAGTATGCTGGTGTCGGGCTGGAACATTGCCTGCCGGACGGTTGCGCAAAAAAGCAGCCTGTCCGTGCTGGAGGGCATCCTCTGCCGCGCCGGCGTGGGTCTGAACCTTACCGGCTACAATATGGAAACGGCCATCTCCTACCAGATCAACGCGGAAGTCACCGACCCTGGCGTGTGTATTCTGCCCGCCCGCCTGTTCGGCGATATTATCCGCCGGCTGCCTGAGGGAAGCGTGACGGTGGTGGTGGACGAAAACTATAAGGTGTCCATCCGGGCAGGCTACGCCTCCTTTACCATCTCTGCGGAAAATGCCGAGGATTACCCGGAGCTGCCGGACGTAAATGAAGGCCGGCCGGTGTATATGCCCCAGAATAAGCTGAAAGAGCTGATCTCCGGCACCATTTTCGCTGTGTCCGACAATCAGAGCCGCCCCATTCACACAGGGGTAAAATTTGAAGTAGACGAGAATACCATTTCGGCGATTGCCGTGGATGGCTTCCGGCTGGCGCGGCGAACCTATCACTGCGAGACCTCCACCGGGCGCACCATGAACTTTGTGGCGCCCTCCCCGGCGCTGAAGGAAGTGGAGAAGATCTTGGCGGACACGGACGAGCCGGTGGGCTTTACCCTGGGCGCCAAGCACATCCTCTTTGAGATCGGCGGCGCCACCCTGGTGTGCCGGCTGCTGGAGGGCGAATTCCTGGATTGGCGGCGGGTGGTGCCCACCAACTGCCCCATTCGTCTGGCGGCGCATGTAAGCGATCTGGCCTCCTCCATTGAACGGGTGGGTCTGATCGTCTCCGAAAAATACAAAAGCCCGGTGCGATGCGTGTTTTCCGACCAGGTGGTGCTGCTGAAGACCAACACCACCATCGGCGCGGCGGAGGATCGCTGCGCCATTGCCGGAGACGGCAAGGAGCTGGAAATAGGCTTTAACGTGCGCTACTTGGCGGACGCCCTGCGGGCGGTGCCCAGCGAGGAAGTGATGCTGGAGCTGACCAACGGTCTCAGCGCCATTGTGCTCACCCCGGCGGATGAAAAATTTGATTTTGCTTATATGGTATTGCCGGTACGCATCAAAAACAGCTGACGGGAGGGAATTATGAAAGTACTGGTGAGAAAGCAGGGCGGCACGGAGGCGGCGCCTGTGATCATCCATACGGAATTTATCCGTCTGGACGACGCCATCAAGTTCGCCAACGCCCTTCCCTCCGGCGGCATGGCGAAGCAGGTGATCCAAAGCGGCGCTGTGACGGTAAACGGGGAGATCTGCTTCCAGCGGGGAAAGAAGCTCTACCCGGGGGACAGGTTTTCCTTCCAGGGAAAGCAATACCAAATCTATATCCATGAAGGTAGATAAGCTGTATCTGCGGGATTTCCGGAATTATCAGGAGAGCGCCTTGGAATTTGCCCCGGGCGTGAATCTGATCGTGGGGGACAACGCCCAGGGAAAGACCAATCTTTTGGAGGCGTTGGCTTATCTCGGCTCCGGACGCAGCTTCCGCACCCAGAAAAGCGGGGAATTGGTGCGCTTCGGGGGAGATTTTGCGGAAATTTCCGGGGAAGTCACCTCCCAGGGGCGGGCGCAGCGCCTGCGCTGGGTGGTATTTCCAGCGGCGCGACCCCGGCAGATCTATTGCAACGGCGTGAAAAAAAAGACTGCCGGGGAGCTTTCCGGCGTGCTGCAGACAGTGCTTTTCTGCCCGGAGGATCTGCTGGTGCTCCGCGCCGGCGCCTCTGCCCGGCGGCGCTTGGCGGACAATGCGCTGTGCCAGCTGCGGCCAAATTACGAGGCAGCGCTTACGGAATATGGGCGGATCATGGAGCAGAAGAACCGGATTCTAAAGGATCGGTTTGAAAATCCCGCCCTGCTGGAGATCCTGCCGGAGTACAACGCCCGGCTTTGCCGGGTGGGGGCGCTGCTGATCTCCTACCGCGCCCGGTTCCTGGACGCTTTGGGAAAAGCCGCTGCCGGCTATCACGCCGCTTTCTCCGGCGGCGGGGAGGAATTGACCCTGGAATATAAGACCGTTTCCACTGTGGAAGATCCGTTTGCTCCGGTACAGGCGCTGGAGGAGGCGCTTTCGCGCCATTTGGAGCGCCACGGCAGAGCGGAACTGGAGACGGCGCAGTGCCTCACGGGTCCCCATAAGGACGATTTTATATGCAGCCTTTCCGGCCTGCCCTTAAAGACCTACGGCTCCCAAGGGCAGGTGCGCACCGCCGCCATCAGCCTGAAGCTGGCGCAGAGAGCTTTGATGGAGCGGGAGAGCGGGGAGACGCCGGTGCTGCTGCTGGACGACGTGCTTTCGGAATTGGACGCGGGAAGGCAGGATTTCGTGCTGAATCAAATTCGGGAGGGGCAGGTGTTTATTACCTGCTGCGAGCCGGGGCGGTTCACCCGCCTGGGAAAGACCGTGGAGATCGGCAATGGACAGGTTTTGTCCGTCAATGACATCAATTAAATGGCCTTGCCGCCGCTGGGCGGCGGAAAAAACGCCGGAGGATTTGTACGCTCCGGCGCCAACGGCAGGGCTTTTCACGAAAGCGGCGCTGCGGCCGCTGAATTTTGGAATAGGAGAATGTTATGTCTGAGGAAACCAAGGTAACACAGGAATATGGCGCGGAGCAGATCCAGGTGCTGGAAGGTCTGGAAGCCGTGCGGAAGCGGCCGGGTATGTACATCGGCTCCACTTCCGTCTCCGGCCTTCACCATCTGGTCTATGAGATCGTGGACAACGCCATCGACGAGGCGCTGGCGGGCTACTGCAAGCACATCACCGTGACCATCCACCCGGGGAACTCCATCACCGTTGCCGACGACGGCCGGGGCGTGCCCGTGGATATCCAGCCCCAGACCGGCCGGCCGGCGCTGGAGGTGGTGTATACCGTGCTTCACGCCGGCGGCAAATTCGGCGGCGGCGGCTACAAGGTTTCCGGCGGCCTCCACGGCGTGGGCGGCTCGGTGGTGAACGCCCTGTCCACCTGGATGAAGGTGCAGGTGCATAAAAACGGCAATATTTATGAGGTAGCTTTTGCCCGTGGGGAGATCACCCAGGAAATGACCATTGTGGGCAAGACCGACCGCACCGGCACCATCGTCACCTTTCAGCCAGACCCGGAGATGTTCGACACGGTGGAGTACAGCTATGAGACCCTCCATACCCGGATGCGGGAGGAAGCCTTCCTGAACGCGGGGCTTTCCATCACCATCACCGATGCGCGGGAGGCGGAGCCGGTTTCCGAAACCATGTGCTACGCCGGCGGCATCCGGGAATTTGCCGCCTGGTGCAACCGCAACAAAAACGTGGTGCACAGCGATGTGATCTATATGAGCGGCTCCAAGGACGACGCCTCCGCAGAGGTGGCCATGCAGTACAACGACGGCTATAACGAGACGCTGCTCTCCTTTGCCAACGACGTGCACACCCCCGAAGGCGGTATGCACGAAACCGGCTTCAAAACGGCGCTGACCCGGGTGCTCAACGCCTACGGAGTGAAAAACGGCATAATCAAGGGGGACGACAAGGTTTCCGGCGAGGATTGCCGGGAGGGCGTCACCGCCATCATCTCCGTAAAGCTGACGGACGCCCAGTTTGAGGGACAGACCAAAGCGAAATTGGGCAACGCCTATATCCGCACCCTGGTGGATAATATCGTCAACGAGCAGCTGACCACCTATTTTGAGGAGCATCCCCAGACGGCTCGGGTCATTCTGGACAAGGCCATGATGGCCAACCGCGCCCGGGAAGCCGCCCGGAAAGCCCGGGAGTCCATCCGGCGCAAGACGGCTCTGGGAGGCGCGGCTATGCCGGACAAGCTGCGGGACTGCAATGAATCCGACCCGGCGCTTACCGAGATCTACATTGTGGAGGGCGACTCCGCAGGCGGCTCCGCCACCCAGGGGCGGGACTCCCGGTTTCAGGCCATCCTGCCCCTGTGGGGCAAAATGCTCAATGTGGAGAAGGCTCGGGAGGATAAGGTCATTGACAATGATAAGCTCCAGCCGGTGATCACCGCCCTGGGGGCGGGCATCGGCGAGGAGTTCGACACGGCGAAGCTTCGCTACCACAAGGTGGTGATTATGGCGGATGCGGACGTGGACGGCAGTCATATCCGCACGCTGCTGCTCACCTTCTTCTTCCGGTTTATGCGGCCGCTTTTGGAAAACGGCTATGTCTACGCCGCCATGCCGCCGCTTTATAAGCTGGTGCGGGGCAAGACCACCCGCTACGCCTTTTCCGACCCGGAGCGGGATCAGATTTCTGCGGAAATGCGGGGGGACAACCCCAACGCCAAGGTGGACATCTCCCGGAACAAGGGTCTGGGCGAAATGGATCCCCACGAGCTTTGGGAGACTACCATGGATCCGGAGAAGCGCACCCTGAAGCGCATCACCTTGGAGGACGCGCGCCAGGCGGATGAGATATTTACCCTGCTGATGGGCGAAAAAGTAGAGCCAAGACGGGAGTATATCGAGAAAAACGCCAAATTCGCCCAGAATTTGGATTACTAACAGCAGGGAGGTTTTGCTTTGGCACAGCATAAAAAGGACTATAAGCCCGAAGATATCCAGTATCCGAATCAGGCCATTATTGAATCGGAGCTGGTGCATGAAATGAAAAACAGCTACATCGAGTACGCCATGTCCGTGATCGTGGGGCGGGCGCTGCCCGATGTGCGGGACGGATTGAAGCCCGTCCACCGCCGGATTCTCTACTCCATGTACGAGGGAAACCTGACGTCCGACAAGCCCTTCAAAAAATCCGCCACCTGCGTGGGCGACGTGCTGGGTCACTATCATCCCCACGGCGACCAGTCGGTGTACGACGCCCTGGTGCGGCTTGCCCAGGACTTCTCCATGCGCTATATGCTGGTGGACGGCCACGGCAACTTCGGCAGCGTGGACGGCGATCCCCCTGCGGCCTACCGGTATACCGAAGCCCGGATGTCCAAGATCGCCGGGGAAATGCTCTGGGACATTGAAAAGGACACCGTGGACTGGGATCCCAACTTCGACGAAACCCGCAAGGAACCCCGGGTACTGCCCAGCCGCTTCCCTAATCTGCTGGTGAACGGCTCCAGCGGCATTGCCGTGGGCATGGCCACCAATATCCCGCCCCACAATCTTACGGAGGTCATCAACGCCTGCGTGGCCGTTCTGGACGATCCGGAGATCGGCCTGGCTGACCTGATGGAGCACATCACCGGACCGGATTTCCCCACCCGGGGCATCATCCTGGGGCGCAGCGGCATTCGGGCGGCCTACGCCACCGGCCGGGGGCGGCTGACCCTGCGGGCAAGGACCCATTTTGAGGAATTTGGCCAGAACCGCACCCGCATCATCGTCACGGAACTGCCCTACCAGGTGAACAAGCGGATGCTCATTAAGAATATGGCCGATCAGGTGAACGACAAGCGCCTGGACGGTATTTCCGACATCCGGGACGAGACAGACCGGAATGGTATGCGCATCGTCATCGAGCTGAAAAAGGACGCCAACGAGCAGGTGGTTTTGAACCGGCTTTTCGCCCAGACCAGCCTGCAGACCACCTTTGCCATCAATATGCTGGCGCTGGTGAAGAATCAGTCCCAGCCCAAGGTGCTCTCCCTGCGGGAAATCCTGGATGAGTACCTCTCCTTCCAGGAGGAGGTCATTGTCCGCCGGACAAAGTATGATCTGCGGAAGGCGGAGGAGCGGGCGCATCTATTGCAGGGTCTGCTCATCGCCCAGGATCACATCGACGAGGTGATCCGCATCATCCGCAGCTCCTATGACAACGCCAAGGAAAACCTGATGGAGCGCTTCGGACTTTCCGACGTCCAGGCGCAGGCCATTCTGGATATGCGCCTGAAGGCGCTGCAGGGGCTGGATCGGGAAAAATTAGAGGCGGAGTACAAGGAACTCCAGGAGAAGATCGCCTATTACCAGCGGGTGCTGGAAAGCCCGGAGATGGTTCGCTCTATTTTGAAAGAGGAGCTGCTGGCGCTGCGGGACAAATATGGCGACGGCCGCTATACCGAGATCCAGGACGTGGAGGATGAGATCGACATCGAGGATCTCATCGAGGAGGAGACCTGCTGCCTGACCATCTCCAATCAGGGCTATGTGAAGCGCATGAGCGTGGACAATTACCGCACCCAGAGCCGGGGCGGCCGGGGGGTGAACGCCCAGAATTTGAAGGAGGAGGACTTTGTAAAGACCCTCACCGTGGCCTCCACCCACGACCACATCCTCTTCTTCACCGATCAGGGACGGGTGCACCACCGCAAGGGCTACCAGATTCCCGAGGCCGGACGGACGGCAAGAGGCACCGCCATGGTGAATATCCTGCCCCTGGAGCCGGAGGAATCCGTCACCGCCATGGTGGTGACCCGGGAATTTGACGAGCATGAATACCTGGTAATGGTCACCCGTCAGGGCACCGTGAAGCGGATCCCCTTCATCGCTCTGAAGACCAACCGCAAGGGCGGTATTCGGGCGCTGACATTGGAGGAGGGCGACCACCTCATCAACGTGATCCGTACCAGCGGCAATGACAACATTCTTCTCACCACGGCGGACGGCATGGCCATCTGCTTCCACGAGCAGGATGTGCGCCCCATGGGCCGCACCGCTGCCGGCGTCCGGGGCATCCTGCTGATGGACGGGGACTTTGTAGTGGGGGCGGAGAAGGCCGAGCCGGGGAAGACCTTGCTCACCGTCACCGAAAACGGCTACGGCAAACGCACGGAGCTGGAGGAATACCTGCGCCTAGGTTCCAACGGGGAGCGGCTCCCCCAGAGCCGGGGCGGCAAGGGTCTGAAGAATTATAACATCACCGAGAAGACCGGCCGGGTGGCCGGCTGCCGGGTGGTGGACGAGAAGGACGATGTAATGCTCATCGAAAACGGCGGCGTCATCATCCGCATCCCCGCCGCCAGCATCAACGTGTACCGCCGGAATGTGCAGGGCGTTATCGTCATGCGCATCGAGGAGGGCAGCCAGGTGGTGGGCATCGAGCGCATTGCCCCGGAGGAAGCCGGGGAAACCCAATGAAAACCGTTACCCTGTACACCGACGGAGCCTGCTCCGGCAACCCCGGCCCCGGGGGCTGGGGGGCGATATTGGAATACGGCAGCCACAGCCTGGAGCTATCCGGCGGGGAAAGCAGCACCACCAACAACCGCATGGAGCTGACCGCCGTCATCATGGGGCTGGAAAGACTGAAGGAGCCATGCCAGGTGGAGCTGTATTCCGACTCCAAATATGTGGTGGATGCCCTGGAAAAGGGCTGGGCGGCGTCCTGGCAGAAGCGGGGCTGGATAAAATCCGACAAAAAGCCCGCCCTGAATCCTGACCTCTGGGAGCGGCTGCTGGCGCTGTGCCGGGTGCACCAGGTGCGCTGCCACTGGGTGAAGGGACACGCGGAGAACCCCAAGAATAACCGCTGCGACCAGCTGGCCGTGGGGGAATGGAAGAAGATCAAGGGGGCGTAATATGTACCTCTCCATTGGCAGCGATATGGCGGTGCGGGAGAGCGCCATCATCGGTATTTTTGATATGGACAACACCACCACCTCCAAGCGCACCCGGGAATTTTTGGCGCGGGCGGAGCGGGACGGGGCGGTGATTCCCTGCGACGATCTTCCCAAAGCCTTTGTGCTGACGGCGGAGTACGGCATGGAGCAGGTGCACCTGACCTCCCTCAGCGCCTATACTCTGGAAAAACGGCTGAAGTGAAGCAAAGCAGCCCCCGAACATTATTTCGGGGGCTGCTTTGAAGCTGTCGCAAAGGACGTTTGTCAAGGGTCTTGAAAGGCATGACGCGTGCGCGCCTGGCCATTGGTTCTCTGAAGGAGCATATATTTATGGTAAATGAATACGATAACGAAATTTTTTTCGGGGAATACGCCAAAATGCCCCGCAGCCAAATGGGGCTGCCCGCCGCTGGAGAGTGGAAGCAGCTGCGGCGGCTTTTTCCGCCCCTTTCCGGGAAAACCGTCCTGGATCTGGGCTGCGGCTATGGCTGGCACTGCCAGTATTCTGCGGAGAACGGCGCAGCGGCGGTGCTGGGTATTGACGTCAGCGAAAAAATGCTGCAGGAAGCCCAGCGAAGCCACGCCCACGAGAAAATCACATACCGCCTGTGCGGGATAGAGGAATACGAATACCCGGAAAGCACCTGGGATATTGTCCTTTCCAACCTGGCGCTGCACTATATCGCGGACATCGGAAAGGTCTTTCAGAATGTATACAAGACCCTAAAGCCCGGGGGCGCGTTCCTGCTGAATATGGAGCACCCGGTGTTCACCGCCAGGGTGGGGCAGGACTGGATCTACACCCCGGAGGGAAAGCCCCGGTACTGGCCGGTGGACGGCTATTTTTCCCCGGGGGAGCGGAGCACCCGCTTCCTGGGCTGCCAGGTTCAGAAGCAGCATCATACCCTGACCCAGATCCTTATGGGGCTGCGCAATTGCGGTTTTGCCCTGGACGTGGTGGAGGAAGCCCAGCCGCCGGAGGAAATGCTGGATATTCCTGGAATGGCGGACGAGCTGCGCCGCCCCATGATGCTGCTGGTAAAGGCGGTCAAGCAATAAGCGCCTGCCCAAAAGCCCCGCTGGTGCTTTTGGACAGGCACAAAAACGGGAGCGGATATTTTCCGCTCCCGTTTTTGCGCCGCATTGCGCCTAGTTTTCCCGGAAAACCTCGCATTTTTCTCCTCTTGTTTCTAGTGGGATGCCGGCCTTCCCATCGAAAGCGTTCCGGTTTATTCCCGCTCAGTCTTTGCTGCTGGTGTACTGAGGAGCAGAACCCAGTGCACCCGCCAGGGGTCGCCAGCGGAGCGCTTCCGCGCAAATGACCGTACCGGAATACGCCGTCAAATCCTCCACGCCCAGGCCGCCGCAATCGCACCAATAAATCTGCCCTTCCTGGAAAAATAGGCTAGCATCCAATATTTCGCAGGTGTACGCTTCATCGCTGGGCGCCAGCTTCAGCCAAAGCAGACGGGAAAACTCCATTTCATAGGCAGGCAGTGCCCCATTCTGCTGCTGCATCACCATTCGCAGCCGCCTGCTTTCATTGACTGGGTGCATGGCCAAGTCGGCATTTACATATGCCCCGCTGAGGTAGTGAAGTTCCTTTACACAGCTGTCATGAAACCCTGCCACCTGCCGCACAAATGCCTCTGCCTGGGCGGCGCTGCTGATTTCCCGCCAGGCGCCCGGCTGCGTTTTCCCATGGCGCTTCCTTTCGGGCATATCCTTTCCCCCTTTTCATTGTTCCATTGTTTCCATAATTGCCCCCAATTGGGTAAAACGGGAGCGGATATTTTCCGCTCCCGTTTTTTGTTTTTACTTGCTTAGGTAGGCGTCGATGGCGTCCGCGCCCTTCTTGCCCGCGCCCATGGCCAGGATCACGGTGGCCGCGCCAGTGACTGCGTCGCCGCCGGCGAATACGCCGTCCCGGGTGGTCATCTCCTGCTCGTCCACAATGAGGCAGCCCTTCCGGTTGGTCTCCAGGCCGGGGGTGGTGGAGCGGATCAGGGGGTTGGGGCTGGTGCCCAGCGCCATGACCACGGTGTCCACATCCAGCACAAATTCGCTGTCCGGAATTTCAATGGGACGGCGGCGCCCGGAGGCGTCCGGCTCGCCCAGTTCCATGCGTACGCACTTCATGCCGCAGACCCGGCCGTCCGCGTCCCCCAATACCTCCGTGGGGTTGCACAGGGTCTTAAAGACGATGCCCTCTTCCTTGGCGTGGTGCTGCTCCTCCAGTCGGGCGGGCATCTCCGCCTCGCCCCGGCGGTAGACAATGTACACCTGCTCCGCCCCCAGACGCATGGCGCACCGGGCGGCGTCCATAGCCACGTTGCCGCCGCCCACCACGGCCACAGCCTTGGACTTCATAATGGGGGTGTCGGCCTCCTCGGTATAGGCCTTCATCAGATTGGTACGGGTGAGATATTCGTTGGCGGAGAACACGCCCTTCAGGGATTCTCCGGGGATATTCATGAACATGGGCAGACCTGCGCCGGAGCCAACAAATACCGCCTGATAGCCCATCTCGAACAGCTCGTCAATGGAAAGCACCCGGCCAATGACCATATTGGTCATGACCTCTACCCCCTGAGCTTCCAGCTTTTCCACCTCGTTGGCCACGATGGCCTTGGGCAGACGGAACTCCGGGATGCCGTAGACCAGCACGCCGCCGGCGGTATGGAGGGCTTCAAACACAGTGACGGCGTAGCCCTTCTTGGCCAGGTCGCTGGCGCAGGTGAGGCCGGCGGGGCCGGAGCCCACCACGGCCACCTTCTTGCCGTTGCTTTCCGCCTTCTTGGGCATTTCGTTCACATTTTCCCGATACCAGTCGGCCACGAACCGCTCCAGGCGGCCGATGGCCACCGGCTCGCCCTTGATGCCCCGGACGCACTTGGCCTCGCACTGGCTCTCCTGGGGGCAGACCCGGCCGGACAGAGCGGGCAGGGCGTTGGTGGAGGTAATGATCTCATAGGCGGCCTGGAAGTCGCCCTCGGCCACCTTGCCGATGAACTCCGGGATGTGCACATTCACCGGGCAGCCTTCCACGCACTTGGGATTCTTGCACTTCAGGCACCGCTTGGCTTCCTCCATGGCCATTTCCGGGGTATAGCCCAGCGCCACCTCCTGGAAATTCCGGGCGCGCACCTGGGCGTCCTGCTCGGGCATGGGGGTCTTTGTCAAAGTCATATTCGCCATAGCCGTATCCTCCTTATTTGATGAGCGCCTTGCCCATGGCTTCCATGCGGCAGGCGTGATCCTTGGTAACTTGCGCTTCGCGCTCCTTGTAGACGCCGTTGCGGCTCATCAGTTCAGCAAAGTCCACCTTATGGCCGTCGAATTCCGGACCGTCCACGCAGGCAAACTTGGTTTCGCCGCCCACGGTGACGCGGCAGCCGCCGCACATGCCGGTGCCGTCCACCATGATGGGATTCAGGGAGACAATGGTATGTACGCCGAAAGGCTCGGTGGTCTTGCATACGAACTTCATCATGGGCACCGGGCCAATGGCCAGCACCTCGTCATACTCCCGGCCGGATTCCAGCAGCTCCTGGAGCTTCACGGTGACGAAGCCCTTCTCGCCGTAGCTGCCGTCGTCGGTCATCAGGTAGAGGTTGTTGGCGGCGGCGCGGAACTCCTCCTCCAGGATCACGATGTCCTTGCTGCGGAAGCCCACGATCACGTCCACCTCCGCGCCGGCCTCCCGGAAGGCCTGGGCTGCCGGCAGGGCAATGGCGCAGCCTACGCCGCCGCCCACCACGCAGACCCGCTTCTTGCCCTCCACCTCGGTGGGACGACCCAGAGGACCCACAAAGTCGCGGATGTAGTCGCCCTCGTTGAGATTGCCCAGGGCGATGGTGGAGAAGCCCACCTTCTGGAAAATAATGGAGACGGTGCCCTTCTCCCGGTCGTAGCCGGTGATGGTCAGGGGAACCCGCTCGCCCATCTCGTCGATGCGGAAGATGATGAACTGCCCGGCCTTGGCCTTTTTGGCCACAAAGGGCGCTTCGATCTCCATGAGGGTCACGGAGGGGTTCAGCTCTTTCTTGCGTACAATTTTATACATATGGCTCTGTTCCTTTCAAAATGTAGAATTTCATTTTGAGCGTTTGCTTAAGAGGCGGACAAGCGCCGCCTGGGAGTATCTGCTCCTAATTATAAAACATGAAAAAGCCTTTGTCAAAGAAAACAGGGAAATTCTCCTATTTTTCCCCCGGCGGTTATTTGTTTTTCAGCAGATCGCGGATCTCCGCCAGCAGCACTTCCTCGTTGCTGGGCGCGGGGGGCGCCTCCGGCGCAGGCGCTTCCTCTTCCTGGGTGAGCAGTTTTTTCTCGGCCTCTTCTGCCAGGGAAGTGATCTTGTTCATGCCCTTCACCAGCAGGAATACCACTGCGGCCAGGATGGCGAAGTTGATGACTGCCGAGAGGAAAGTGCCGTAGTTCAGGGTATTCAAGATTTCTTTGCCGGCTTCGTCCACCACCGGCTCCCCGAAAAGCCGGGGCAGCACCAGCTTCATTTCGCTGAAATCGATGCCGCCCAGGAAGATGGACACGATGGGCATGATGATGTCGTTGGTGATGCTGTTGATGATCCCCTGGAACGCGCCGCCGATAATCACGCCCACGGCCAGGCTCATGGCGTTGCCCTTGATGGCAAATTCCTTAAATTCTTTCCACAGGGACTTCATTTTGGATGTTTTCTTCATTTTTTTACCTCACTTTTTTTCTATGATTTCCAGGCCGCCCAAGTATTTGCGCAGCACCTGGGGAACCACTACGGAACCGTCGGCGCGCTGATTCTGCTCCACCATGGCCGGGAAGATCCGGGAGGTGGCAAGGCCGGAGCCGTTCAGGGTGTGGACAAATTCGATTTTCCCATCCTCCCGACGGAAACGGATATTGCCCCGGCGCGCCTGATAGTCCCGGGCGTTGCTTACGGAGGAAACCTCTTTATAGCCGTTCATGGAGGGGATCTGGATTTCAATGTCATAGGTGCGCGCCATGGAGGCGGAGCAGTCTCCCGCCGCCAGCTTCACCGTGCGGAAATGGAAGCCCAGACCCTTTACCAGTTCCTCCGCCTTGCGCACCAGTTCGTCAAAGGCGGCGTCGGAATCCTCTGGGCGGGTATACTGGAACATTTCCACTTTGTTGAACTGATGTCCCCGCACCATGCCCCGCTCGTCCGCCCGGTGGGAGCCTGCCTCCCGGCGGAAGCAGGGGGTATAGGCGAAGAATTTCTTGGGCAGGTCGCTTTCCGCCAGGATTTCGTCCCGGTATACGCTGGCCAGCGCCGCTTCCGCAGTGGGCAGCATATAATGGATGCGGTCGTCGGTGGGGTTGGCGATCTTGTAGACCTCGTCGGCGAACTTGGGGAACTGCCCCGCCGTCTCTCCGCACTGGTACTCCAGCATATGGGGGGGCAGAATGAAGTCGTAGCCGTCGGCAATGTGCGTATCGATGAAGTAATTCAGCAGCGCCCATTCCAGCCGGGCGCCCATGCCGGTGTACATCCAGTTGCCCGCCCCGGCCAGCTTGGTGCCCCGCTCATAGTCGATAAGCCCCAAATCCAGGCACAGATCCACATGATGCTTGGGGGTAAAATCAAAGGAGTGGGGTTCGCCAAAGTAGCGCAGGGGCTGGTTGTTCTCCTTGCCGCCGGGCTGTAAGTCGGGGTCGGGCAGGTTGGGCAGGCTCAGCATGGCGGTGCGGTATTCTGCCAGCACCGCGTCCAGCTTGGCGGCGTCCTGGGCAAGCCCCGCTTTCAGCTCCGCCATCTCCGCGAAAATGGCGGATACGTCCTCTCCCCGCTTCTTCATGGCGGGGATCTCCTTGGAGACTTTGTTCTGCCGCGCCTTCCGGGTCTCCGTATCCGCGATCAGCGCCCGCCGCTCCCGATCCAGCTCCAGGATACGATCCACAACGGCGTCGCAGTCCACTTCCTTGGCGCGCAGCGCCGCCTTGACGCCCTCCGGGTCTTCTTTGATGCGTTTAATATCCAGCATATGGGTTTCTCCTTACTTTTCCATCATTTTTTATACTTCGGCAGGGTCATCAGCGCGTCCAGCAGGGCTTGCAGATCCTCCTGCCCGTAAAATTCCAGTTCAAACCTGCCCTTGCGCTTACCGCTGACGATCTTGACGCCCCGTCCCAGCTGGCGCGCCAGGTTCTTTTCACATTCCGCCACATAATCCACGGCCAGGCTCACCGGCTTGGGAGGTTCCGGCGGGCGGCTCATATTTTTGCACAGCAGCTCCGCCTGGCGCACGGAAAGCCCCAGGGCGACGATCCTTTGCGCAGCCTGAAGCTGCGCCTTCTCCCCTTTCAGAGAGAGCACCGCCCGGGCGTGTCCGGCGGACAGCTTCCCTGCCTGCACCATTTCCAGCACCGGCGCGGACAGATTCAGCAGACGCAGGGCATTGGCCACAGCAGGACGGGAGCGACCCACCCGGGCGGCCGCCTGCTCCTGGGTCATGGCGTAGTTTTCCATCAGCGCCTGATAGCCCAGGGCTTCTTCAATGGGGTTCAGATCCTCCCGCTGCAGATTTTCGATCAGCGCCAGTTCCATGGTTTTCTGATCGTCGGCTTCCACCACCACCACCGGTATTTCCGTAAGCCCGGCGCTGCGGGCGGCGCGCCAGCGGCGCTCCCCGGCGATGATCTGGTAGTAGCCGTTTTTCCCCTGCCGCACCGTCAGGGGCTGGATTACGCCGTGCACGGCGATGGATTCCGCCAGTGCGGACAGGGATTCCTCGTCAAAATCCCTGCGGGGCTGCTCTGGATTCGGCTCAATTTTATAGAGCGGAAGCATCCGGTAGGGGCTTTCCTGCTGGAAGACAGGCTCGTCCTCCATCATCAGCGCCCCCAGGCCTTTTCCCAGTCCTTTTTGCTTTGCCAAGGTATTCGCTCCTTTGTCAGAGAATTTCCTGGATTTCCTTTGCCATCTCCCGATAGGCGACTGCGCCCCGGCTGCTGCGGTCATAGGCGTTGACAGGCAGTCCGTGGCTGGGCGCTTCCGCCAGACGGATGTTCCGGGGAATGACGGTGGCAAACGCCTTGCCCGGGAAATGCCGCCGCACCTCCTGCGCCACCTGGGCAGAAAAGTTGGTGCGTCCGTCGTACATGGTCAGCGCCACGCCAAAGATCTCCAGCCGGGGGTTGATCCGGCGCTTCACCATCCGCAGCGTGGACATGAGATCGGACAGCCCCTCCAGGGCAAAGTATTCGCACTGCACCGGCACCAGGATGCCGTCTGCCGCCGCCAGCGCGTTGATGGTAAGCATCTCCAGGGATGGCGGGCAGTCAATGAAAATTAAGTCGTATTGGTCTTGTATTTCCGCTAGGACTTTTTTCAGGCGGAAGTGCGGCTCCTCCAGGCTCACCAGTTCCACGCCGGCGCCGGCCAGGTCTGCCGAGGAGGGCAGCGCGTCGCCGAACTTGGTGGATACCACAACTTCCCGGGCGGGAACATCGTTGATCACCAGATCGTATACGGAGCGCCGGACGTTCCGCTTTTCAATGCCCAGGCCGGAGGTGGCGTTGGCCTGGGGGTCAAAGTCGCACAGAAGCACCCGCAGCCCCAGCTCGGTAAGGGCGGCGGTGAGATTCACGGCGGTGGTCGTCTTGCCCACGCCGCCCTTCTGGTTCACCACGGCGATGATTCGTCCCATATGTCTCTCCTTATCGTCCATTGTTTCACGGGAAACAATGGGCTGCTGTTCTGACGTTGGCGGAGTGTTTCATGTGAAACATTCACGTCCCGCTGGGGGGCGTGGAGCTCTCCGCAGTGCTGTAGTTCCGCCCGATGTCCGGCTTTTCCTGCTGGTGGTTCCATATGTCCACCAGAAAGAGCGCCAGCGTCAGCGCCAAAGCAGCGGCCAACGCGGCTGCGGCAATGCGCAGCCGGCGAAGCTGCTGGCGCAGCCGCGCGATCTGCACCTCGTAGGGCACATCCCGGGGGCGTGGGGCGGTTTTCCGGGCGGATCGGGCGGGGATCACCACAGGCGTTCCCGGTGGAACGGGATAGTCCTCCATGGTTTCCAAGCATTCCGGACAAAATGCAGCATCGGCGCCGGTTTCTTTTCCGCAGCGCAGGCATTGCATAGGCATGACCCCCTTTCTCATTGATCGAGCCTATTGTACAACACTTTTTTTCATTCGTAAAGAGGTTTTTTCTCGGAATCAGCGCCGGTATTAAGGCTTTATTAAGATTATAAAAACCCTATTGACAATCAAGCGACCATGTGATATAGTTATTTCATCGCAAGAAAGGAGGCGATCCCCATGAACTGGACACTACCCGGCACCGTTCTGCAGATCCGGCGGGAGGATGCGGACAATGTGGAGGCGCTGTTCGGGTCGATGTTTTTGGCCGGGGGCATGGTGCTGAGCCAGGTGGCCGGCGTTACCGGCCTGGAATCCTACACCGTGCAGAACTGGGTGAAGCGGGGGTTCCTGGCGCCGCCCCAGCGCAAGCGCTATTCCCAGCGGCAGCTGTGCCGGATCATCAACATCAATATGCTCAAGGGGGCGCTGCCCATGGAGGGGATCTGTTCCCTGCTGGGGTATGTCAACGGACAGCTGGACAGCGAAGCCGACGACATCATCGACGACTCTGCCCTCTATTTCCTCTTTGTCCGCCTGGCGGCGCGGGCGGGTGACCGGGAGGATATGCAGCGGGCGCTGGAGGAGGCGCTGGCCAGCTACCAGGAGCCTGTCCCCGGCGCACGGGAGCGGGTGGAGACGGCGCTGCGCATTATGCTCACCGCCTGGCTGGCCGCCCGGCTGCGGCAGGAGGCGGAGCAGATGCTCTCCCGTTTGGCGCTCCCCCGCCCCGGCGAAAACACATCATTATAATTAAAAGGAGAAAGCAAACTATGGATGAAAATGGAAGCTACCGCTGGTCGCCCAACCAGTCTGAAGGGCGGTCCCCCAAATGGAAAATGCCCAACTTCAAAAACATGGGCAAAACGGTGCTGATTGTGGCGCTGGCGGCGCTGCTGGTGCTGGCAGGCATGACCTGCTTCTATACTGTGGACGATAAGCAGCAGGCAGTGGTCACCACCTTCGGCAAGGTGACGGACGTCACCGACGCCGGCGTACATTTCAAGCTGCCCCTGGGCATCCAGCAGGTCTATAAGGTGGACGTGAACGTATACCAGAAGATCGAGCTGGGCTACCGCACCGACTACTCCCAGGAGGAGGGCTATGTGGTGGACGAGCACGAGAGCCAGATGATCACCGGCGACTATAACATTGTCAACGTGGATTTCTTTGTGGAATACAAGATCTCCAACCCGGAGCGCTACCTCTTCTCCTCCAACGACCCGGAGCTGATCCTGCGGAATCTGCTGCAGAGCCAGGTGCGCAACGTGGTGGGCTCCTCCACCGTGGACGCGGTGCTCACCGACGGCAAGGAAAATATCCAAATGCAGGTGCGGAACCTGGTTGCGGAGATCCTGGAGGAATATGACATTGGATTGACCCTGGTGGACGTGAAGATCCAGGACTCCGAGCCGCCTACCCAGGAGGTCATCGAGGCCTTCAAGGCGGTGGAGACCGCCAAGCAGCAGGCGGAGACCGTGGTAAACGACGCCAAGGCCTACCAGAACGCCCAGATCCCCTCTGCCCAGGCGGAGGCGGATAAGCTGATCCAGAACGCGGAATATCTACGCCAGAAGCGGGTGAACGAGGCGGTGGAGCAGGTGGCCATGTTCAACGCCATGTACGCCGAGTACGCCCAGAACCCAGACATCACCCGCACGCGGATGTACTACGAGGCCATTTCCCAGATTTTGCCCGGCGTAAAGCTGTATATCAACACCTCCGGCACGGAGGATGTGCAGATGCTCCTGCCCTTGGAGAGCATCGTAGAAACCACAGGAGGAACCAACTAATATGAAAAAACTGACAAAAGGCGTCGTTGCGGCCATCGTCCTTGTGCTGGCAGTGATCTTGGGAGCCAATTCCCTGTATACCGTCCGGGAGGATCAGTATGCCTGCACCGTCCGCTTCTCAAAGATCATTGCCACCAACGACCAGGCGGGACTGCATTTCAAGGTGCCCTTCCTGGACAGCGTGAAGTATTTTTCCAAGGCCACCATGCTCTATGACATCCCCCCCACCGAGGTGCTCACCTCCGACAAGCAGAACATGACCGTGGATTGCTACCTGCTCTGGAAGATCTCCGACCCCCTGCGCTTCTACCAGACCCTGGGCTCCACCACCGTGGCGGAGGAGCGGCTGAACGCGCTGACCTACAACGCCCTGATGACCGCCATGGGCACCCTGACCCAGAGCGACATCGTCAATATGGAGGACGGGGGCCAGCGGAACGAGATCTACGACAGCATCGCCACCTCCGTGGACGCGCTGACGGACACCTACGGCATCCAGGTGGTGGATGTGAAGATCAAGCAGTTTGACCTGCCGGAATCCAACCTGTCCGCCGTGTACTCCCGGATGATCTCCGAGCGGAACCAGATGGCGGAGAAATACACCGCCGACGGCAATTATGAAGCCTCCATTATCCGCAACGAGGTGGATAAGCAGGTGAACATCATTATTTCCGACGCTCAGGCGGAGGCGGCCAAGCTGGAGGCCGAGGGCGAGGCAGAGTATATGCGGCTGCTGGCGGAAGCCTATAATACCCCGGATAAGCAGGAGTTCTACGCCTTCACCCAGGCGCTGGACGCGCTGAAGCAGAGCCTCACCGGGGAGGAAAAGACCGTCATTCTGGACAGGGATTCCGACCTGGCAAAGATCCTTATGGGCAGCGGTTCCTAAGAAATAAACAGCGGCCAAGCCCAGTGGGCTTGGCCGTTTTCCTTGGAGCGTTATCCGTTTTCCAATAAATAGTGCACCGAATGGACGGCTTTTCCCTGCCGCACATATACCCGGGGCACCCGGCGGCTGATGCCGCAGACAAATTCATAGTTGAAGCTGTCCGCCTGCTGAGCGATGGCCTCCATGGTGATCACTTCGCTTCCGGAGCGACCCACCAGCACCACGGGGTCTTCCAGCTGAACATTGGGGATGTCCGTCACGTCCACCATCAGCTGATCCATGCAGATGCGCCCCAGGATGGGAGCTTTCCGCCCGTGGATGAGCACATAGAACCGGTTGGAGAGACTCCGGCGGTAGCCGTCGGCATAGCCCACCGGCACCGTGGCCACCAGGGTGTCCCGGGTGGTGACGAACGTGCCGCCGTAGCTGATCTCCCGGCCGGGGGGCAGCCGCTTCACGTGGGTCACCCGGCTGTGCCAGGACAGCGCCGGCTCCAGGGGCAGATCGCCGGGGCGCACCTCCGGGCTGGGATACAGACCATAGGTGACGATGCCGGCGCGCACCATTTCGTAGTGCTGTTGAAAATTCATCAATCCTGCGGAGTTGTCCAGATGCCGGAGGGGGATATGCACCCCCCGGCGGGCGAGCATTTCTAAAAACGCGTCGAATTTTTCCTGCTGCGCCCGGGCGCGGCGCAGATCGGCGCTGTCCGCCGTGGCAAAGTGGCTGAAGATGCCCTCTGCCTGCAGACCCGGCAGCCGGGAGATCTTGGCGCAGACATCGGCGCTTTCCTCCGTAGCCGGGAAGCCGATGCGGTGCATACCCGTGTCCACCGCCAGATGGAAGCAGGCGGTTCTCCCCAGGCGCTGGGCAGTCTCCGACAATGCCAGGGCATCCTCCCAATGGAAAATGGCGGGGCGGATGTCTCCCACAATGGCGGTGGGGAAAGCGGCCACCGGGGTGTGCCCCAGGATCAGAATGGGGGTTTTCAGCCCTGCCTGACGAAGCTCCAGCGCTTCCAAAATAGAGGAAACGCCGAAAAACGCGCATTTCCCCTCCAGCAGCCGCGCCACCTGCACCGCACCGTGGCCGTAGGCGTCCGCCTTGATAACGGCCATGACCTTTGTGCCCGCCTTGGCGCAGATGGCGGCGAAATTCCGCTCGATGGCGTCCAGGTCGATCTTTACATAGGTGTTGTCCAGCTTTTCCGGGTTCATGGGGCGCTCCTCCCATTGATTTCCCAGATCCGCTCCTTCAGTAGACCCACGGCGTAGAACATGGTCTCATAGCGGATGAAGTCCCGGGAGCCTTCGTCCCACAAATAGCGCAGCCGGGGGGGAAAATCCTCGTCCCCATGCCAGAACTGCACCAGAATGGGCAGCCCCAGGCATAGCTCCACCCGGTAGGCCACGTCCGCCCCGGGCATGGGGATGCCGCCCATAGCTTCGCAGCCCCGGCGCAGCAGAGCCGGAGCCTGGTCAAAAGCTCCGGCGGCGGGATCCCGATCCTGCTCCAGCAGACCCGAATGGATCTGCATACCGAAATCCCCCATGGGCTTCCACCTGCCGGAGAGGGAGCGGGCGGGCTTGCTGTCGCAGAGCACGTCGAAGAGGGTGAGCACCTCGTTAAAGCTGTTGCCGCTGACCCACCGGGTTTCGTCCCACCGCTCCAGGCTGCCGGTTTTCCGGCAGATGCGGTAGGGGCTTCCCAGCATGGCGGTATAGAGGTAGTCCTGGTCGGCCTTCAGCTGGAATTTCCGGATCAGCGCTTCCTGGTCGTAGGTGAGGAAGCGCTGCTGGGCAAGCCCGGTCTGAATGGCGTAGTTGTCTCGCTTCTCCATGGAAGTCCTCCAAGGGGCGCGCTTACGCCATTACGGAGCCGTCCGGGTGGAACAGAGGCAGCTTTTCCAGATAGATGAGATCCTGGCGCTCCTGGGCGTCGCCTTCGGCCAGAATGGCCATCCGTCCGGCGATGACGCCTCCGGCCTTGGCCACCAGCGCCTCCAGGGCGGCCAGACTCTCGCCGGTGGAGATCACGTCGTCCACTATGAGGATCCGCTTCCCTTTCATCAGGGCGGCGTCCGCCCCGTCTAAGTACAGCGTTTGCTCCTTGGCGGTGGTGATGGAGTGCACGGACACCTCAAAGAGGTCGCGCATATACAGCTTCGGGGCTTTCCGCGCCAGGATGTACTTTTCATCGCCTGCCTGACGCGCCATTTCATGCGCCAGGGGGATGCCTTTGGCCTCGGCAGTGAGGATGTAGTCGTATTCCGGCGCCTTGGCCAGCAATTCTCTGGCACAGGCCACAGTAAGCGCCTGGTCGCCGAAGATCACGAAGCCGGCAATGGACAGGTTTTCATTCACCGGGCAGATGGGCAGATCCCGCTCCAGACCCGCGATGGTCATATGATGAAACATGAGGACACACTCCTTACGATATACTGGTTTTGAAAGCGATTATTCCTGAGCCTGCGGCTGGGCAGGCTTCAGATTGGTGAGTTTCACGGTGAGCAGCTTATAGAGCACGGAGCTGACGGCGCTGTGCATCACCAGATTCATGCAGCCGCCCTCCTTCCCCTCCCGCAGCTCCTGCTTGGCCACGGCGTTTACCTGGTCGATGAACAGCCGCGCCGTGGCGCTGATGCGGGCCACGAAATCGTTGTATACCCGGCGGGTCTGCGCCTCGTCCATGCTGGCGGGGATGAATTTCTGGATCTCGGTGAGGGTCATGCACTGCTTCAGGGTGCAGATCATCACCACATAGGCCAGATGCTGCCGGCGATAGCGCTTCTTTACCGGCGCGGGCATCACCTTCAAGCGCACATAATTATTAATGATGCTGGCAGTGACCACAGGGTTCTTCTCATCCTGGGGGATCAACTCCAGATACCGGGACACCAGATTCACAAGCTGGTCTACATACAGCTCCATATCCGGCAGGCTATCCCAATCCGGCAGGCAGTAGCGCTCCATATAGATCTGCCAGCGTTCCAGCTTTTTCGCGTATAGTTCCTGATCCTCTAGCATTGGCCTGTCTCCTTTTCCGGTGTTTTGTATATTGTAGCATGGATTTTGAGAGACGGCAAGACACAGCTGTGAAAATTTAATAATTTGTTCCCAAAAAGGACTTTACTTTGTTTCTTGCCAGGTATATAATAATACTCAATATTAGGTATTTCGGGAGGAAACACCATGTCTTTTGCAATTTTTACAGACAGCTGCTCCAATCTGCCCGGGCGGCTGCTGCGTTCGCTGGACATCCGGGTGATGCCCTGCGCCTATTCCATTGGGGAGAAACAGGTTTCCTATAACGGCGACATCGATCATTTTCAGGCCAAGGAGCACTATGACCTGCTTCGGGCAGGGCAGGTGATTACCACTACCCTCATCAATTCCGGCACGTTTGCGGAAAGCTTCCGCCCGGCGCTGGAGGAGGGGCTGGACATTGTGTATGTGGGCATCTCCAGCGGCGTCAGCGGCACTTACCAGGCGGCCTCCATCGCCGCCCTGGAGCTGAAGGAGGAATTTCCCCAGCGCGCTGTGTATACGGTGGATTCCCTGGGCGCCGGACTGGGCACAGGTCTGCTGGCCTGCCGGGCGGCGGATCACCGGAAGCAGGGGCTCTCGGCGGCGGAAACGGCGGAGAAGCTGCTGGAAGAGCGGGCAGGCCTGTGCGAGTTCTTCACCGTGGATTCCCTCCATTATCTCCGCCGCTCCGGACGCATCAGCGCCGCCACGGCGGCGGTGGGCACCATGCTGAACATCAAGCCGCTGCTCCGGGGGGACGAGGAGGGGCATATCGTCAGCTGCGGCAAGTACCGGGGCAGAAAAAAGGCGGTGGAGGCCATTCTGCAAAAATACGCCGATTTGGCAGTGGATCCCGAAAACAGCCGGGTGGCCATCACCCACGGGGACTGTCTGGCGGACGCCCAGGCGCTGGCGGAGCAGGTGCGCGCCATCGCCGCGCCGGGGGAGCTGATCGTGTGCCCCCACGAGCCGTTTACCGGCTCCCATGTGGGACCGGGGATGCTGGCGCTGTTCTTCTTCGGCAGGCACCGCTGAGAGACGGCGCAGCCTTTTATAAAAACGTGGGAGCAGGCGGCGCCTGCTCCCACTTGGTATATAGAGTTATGGACTTCTGCCATCGCCGGAGTTGCCATCCCAAAAAGGCGGCAAAATTGCTCCGCCGCCCCAAACGGGTCTGCGTATTTTTATCAAGGATGGGGTTAGCCTGCCCCGTTGATATGTATTTGACAGCGACAGCCCCTTTTGTAGTTTCTTGTTGTTCACGAAAACGTTACAAAATAACTGAACGAAAGTCATTGAATTTATTCAGCGAATCAGGTACAATAAAATGCAGGAGGGCTGCCCAATGGGAAAACGACAGGAAGCAGTATTGGAAACACGAAAGAAAATCATGGACGCCCTGCGGCAGCTGCTGCAGGAAAAAAGCGCCGACAGCATCAATATTGAGGACATCACCACCACGGCGGGCATTGCGAAAGGCAGCTTTTATTCCCATTTTAAGCGCAAGGAGGATGCAATCTGTGTAATTGCCATGGAGCAGTACGATGTTGTAAGAGACATGGCGCTGCACTCCACGGATGGTATTTTCAGCCAGGTGGCAGGGTATCTGGAAAAATCCTGCGGGATCATTGCAGAGAAAACCCTGCAGGTGGCACAGAACTGGATGAAAAGCGCCACCGCCCCTCTGGACGGCGAGCATGGCGGCGCGGATAAATACTATTACGACTATGGGAATGTGCTGGAGCTGCTGCAGGCAGGCGTGGCGCGGGGCGAACTGCTGGAAAACACGCCCACGGAGGCGTTGGCGGCTATGATGATAGACGGCTATTACGGAGCCGTGGCAATCTGGTGCATGACAGGCGGCGAAGAGGATCTTGTGCAGAATATCGAAAGATTTTGTCAATACGGACTAAAAGAAATGCTCCGTCCCTATCAAAGCAGAGAGTAAGCGCCCCGGCAAGGTTCGGCGGAGCCGCGGGGCGATGGGCTTGGGCGTTTTCATACTTCCCAATGACGGGAAACCCCATCAGAATCATTAAGGAGGCAATATTATGGCAGTAAAACAGACAGCGGGAAGAACGCAGCTTGGAGATTTTGCACCCAAGTTTGCCGCGTTAAACGACGATGTTTTATTCGGGGAGGTTTGGAGCCGCGAGGACAAGCTCTCCCTGCGCGACCGTTCCCTGGTGACGGTGGTATCGCTGATGGCACAGGGGCTGACGGACGAATCTTTCCGATATCATCTCATGAGCGCAAAGGCCAACGGCATCACGAAAGAAGAGATCGCGGAGATTGTTACTCATGCGGGCTTTTATTGCGGCTGGCCGAAAGCATGGGCGGTTTTCCGGATGGCAAAGGAAGTCTGGAATGAGGAAACGCCCGGGGAGGACGCCAAAACCGCCCATGCAAACAGCATGGTGTTTCCCATCGGGAACCCCAACGACAGCTTTGCGCAGTATTTCATCGGACAGAGTTACCTTGCGCCGGTTTCCACAGAGCAGGTGGGAATTTTCAACGTGACCTTTGCCCCGGGCTGCCGCAACAACTGGCATATCCATCATGCGGACAAGGGCGGCGGGCAGATCCTTGTCTGCGTAGCGGGCAGAGGCTATTATCAGGAATGGGGCAAAGCCCCCGTTGCGATGGCTCCAGGCGACTGCGTGAATATTCCGGCGGGCGTGAAGCATTGGCACGGCGCCGCGCCGGACAGCTGGTTCAGTCATCTCGCCATCGAGGTGCCCGCCGAGAACGGGCGCAACGAATGGCTGGAAGCCGTGGAGGAAGAACAGTATCAAAAAGCGACGAAACAGGAGCGTGATGCAACATGAAAAAATTAGTGGCCTATTTCTCGGCAAGCGGCGTAACGGAGCAGCTTGCGAAAAAGCTGGCGGCGGCCATCGGCGCCGACCTGCACCAGATCCTCCCTGCGCAGAAATACACGCAGGCGGACCTGGACTGGACGAACAAGAAGAGCCGTTCCACCCTGGAGATGAACGACAAGAAATTCCGCCCGGCTGTGGCAAACCGTGTGGAGGACATGGAGCAGTATGATGCCATTTTTGTGGGATTCCCCATTTGGTGGTATGTTGCGCCCACGATCATCAATACGTTCCTGGAGCAGTACGACCTTACAGGAAAGAAAGTGATCCCCTTTGCCACCTCCGGCGGCAGCGGAATGGGAAACACAAATCAGGAGCTTGCCGTTTCCTGTAAGGGCGCGGCGCTTTTGGAAGGGAAACGGTTTTCCACCGGAGCCAGTGAAGCGGAACTAAAGGCATGGGCGGAGCAGCGGATGGAATGACACAAGGCAAAAGCACGCGCCGGTGAATCCGCTTCGTGCCAGGCGGAAAGACCTTTGGGAAAGCGTTTCCGATATGGAATACCACAGATGCACCGGCCGCAGGAAGCCGGTGCATTTGTCGGTGTTATCCGCCGGGCAAACCGCAAGCCCGGGCGCAGAAGCAGCGCCATTGGGATGTGCCGCTGCAATGGGCGCCGGCGCGGTGTTTCCCAGGGCAATTTGTGATCTCACACAAAATGATATATCATGTTTATGTAGTCTGGCAACGCTTCATCAACATATCCCGAATCAATAAACCCGACTTTTTCATATACATGAATGGCTTGGCGATCCTTATTATTCACACAGACTTCCACATGGCCGTATCGCGCTTCCTTTTTCAAAAACTGCAGAATCATTTTCAGCGCTTCTGTGCCATACCCCATATTTTGAAATCTGGCGTCAATCATAAATTGCTGCAGATCATAACCAACTGGCGCGTCTAAAAAATCGCGTATGAGAGCCATGCCGATCATCTGATTATCCTTGGAAATGCCGAACACACGCGCATTGCAATTCCGATACACATATCCTCTCGCAAGAATTCCCAATGCCGTCGCTAAAAAATGCTTTTGTTCCTCACGCACTTTCAGCGCGGCGAGTTCCAGCCAATTTTCTTCTGTGACATCAACAAGATATAGCATGATTTACGATCTCCTTAGCTTTTCATAGGTTCCAATTTGTTATTATCCTTCCGGGAAAGGGCGGTTGATTTATGGATAGGATCACTTTGAACAACGGCGTACAGATGCCTCTGGTGGGTCTTGGCACATGGGATCTGCGGGGCGAGGAATGCGTTCAGACGGTAGCCGCAGCCATTCAGATGGGGTATCGTTTGATCGATACCGCGCAGATGTATGATAATGAAACGGAGGTGGGGAAAGGCGTCCTAAAAAGCGGCATGGATCGTCATGCGCTTTTTATAACGACAAAGCTGTACCGCATCAGCAGCAGCTACGAAGCGGCAAAGAAAGCAATCGAAGTTTCCCTGAAGCGGCTTGGTACGGATTATGTGGATTTGCTGCTGCTCCATGAGCCGTATCGTTAGGGACCGGAGATGTACCGTGCGCTGGAAGAAGCGCTGAAAGCGGGGAAAGCCCGGGCGATCGGAATCTCCAATTACGACGAGGGGCGGTATGCGGCGTTTCTTCGGCAGTGCCGCATTGTTCCCGCTGTGAATCAGCTGGAATGTCATGTGTATTATCAGAAGTGGGCGTTTCAGGAGAATATGCAGCGGCATGGGACGCAGCTGCAGGCATGGGCGCCGCTGTCCTCCGGCATAAAGAATGTGGCGGGCGCTCCTGTCCTGCAGGAGATCGGCGAACATTATGGAAAGAGCGCCGCACAGGTTGCCCTGCGCTTTTTGGTGCAGCGCGGGATTTCGGTTATCCCCAAATCAAAGCGCGAGAGCAGGCTGAGAGAAAACATGGATATTTTTGACTTTTCGCTCTCCGCAGCGGAGGTACAGACAATATGCGGCCTCAATCAAAACGATACGCTGTTCCCATGGACGAAAATGTTCTGATGACGGCTGGCTGGCGGCGCAGGCAGGAACTGCTTAAAGCTTTATGCGAATCAGAAGATTGTTCCCATACTCACTTTCTGCGCAGATCGTTCCTCCGTGATTTTCAATGACGGCTTTTGCGATGGACAAACCGACGCCATAGCTGTCGGAGGCGTTATGCGCTTCATCCAATCTGTAAAATCGCTCAAAGATCCGATTGATATTTTTATAGTTTTCAATCCGGCAGGTGTTATAGACCAGAATTTCTGCGCCTTTTTTCCTGCGGATCACATCCAGCCGTATTTTGCCGTTCTGGTTCGTGTACTTGATGGCGTTATCCAGCAGAAGGGAGATCACCTGCTGGATCGCCGTTTTATCTCCAAAGATTTGAATATTGTCCTCAATATGCTGAATATATTCTTTGTGCGCGGCCTCTGCGAGGATGGAAAAGGGTTCCGATAATTCCCATGCCGCGTCTGTCAGCGAAAACACCGCCTTGTTGGGGAAAGGCTGGGCTTCGTCCAGTCTGGACAGCGTGATTAAGTCGGCGATCAGCTTTGCCATTCTCCCGGCCTGCAGCTGGATATTCTGCACCCATTCGTTGCTTTCGTATTCCATGGCAAGGACGTCTGCGCTGGTGGAAATGGCGGTCAAAGGCGTCTTTAATTCATGCCCCGCATCTGTGATAAATCTTTTTTGAGATTCCATATTCCGTGCATACGGCGCAACCGCCCGGTTTGAAAGCGCCACGATCAGAAGAAACACCATAAGCAGGCAGCAAACCGCCACTGCTGCCGTTGCAGCAAGCAGAGAATGGATCGCCCGCAATTCTTTTTCTGAATTGAGAAAAACAATTACGCTGCCATTTTCGGTACTTTCCATCAAATACCGGTATTTTTCAAAATATCCGCTGGCAGAACCCTTCTGCAAGACTTGCCTAGCGTATTCAACGGCTTCCGCCTGGGATATGGACGCAATAAAATCTTGATTTACCGCCGTGGGGTTCCCGTTTTCATCCGTATATACGGTAAAGAAGCGGATCATATACTGAACTTCCGGCGAAAAATGTCCCAGCGCTCCGGGCGTTTGGAAATTTTTTGCCGGAGGGGGCGGGCTGGTGGTTTCATGCGACGCCAAGGAGCGGAGGATCTCGTCCTGCTGGCGGGTTATGCTGCTATAGTTCCAGATATTGATGACCAGCAGCAAAGCAAGCACCACTGTGGTAAACGCCGCCATCGCCACGCCTATAAATCGCCGGCGCATTTTTCTCAGCATGACGATTCCTCCAACGAATAACCCGCCCCGCGAATGGTCTTGATTTCTATGTCTGCACCAAGTCCTTTCAGCTTTTTCCGCAGAAAGCCAATATACGTCCAAACAACGTCCATTTCCGCTTCGCTGTCGGCGCCCCAAATCTTCTCCATGAAATGCTCCGTGGAAAAGACCTGATGGGGGTGCCGTAAAAATAATTCCATCAATTGATACTCTTTGTTGCTTAATTTTATGCTTTTCTCCCCAACGCTAAGGGTATATCGGCTGCAATCCAGGGCGGTATTGCCCAATGACAGAATCGTGGGCGCATATGCCTGGCTGCGCCTTGTCAACGCCCTGATGCGGGCTAAAAACTCTTGGGTCGCAAAGGGCTTTGGCAAATAGTCGTCGGCGCCTGCGTCAAGACCGGTCACTCTGTCCTCAATTTCGCCCTTTGCGGTTAAGAACAGCGCGGGCGTTGTGATTCCGTTTTTTCGCGCCTGCTTCAAAACGGAGATGCCGTCCTGCCCCGGCATCATGATGTCCAGCACAAGCGCGTCATACGAAAATAACTGAATATAATCCAGCGCGTCGTTGCCATTGTGTACTATGTCAACGGCGTATTTATTTTTTTCCAGCATTACTTTCAGCGCTTTTGCAATGGAAACCTCGTCCTCTGCAATCAGAATCCGCATAGCTCCCCCTCCTTTGCTTCAGTATAGCGCGGCAAGTTAAAACCGCCTTGAAAAAGTGAAAAACAAGTCTATTTTTATTATACCAGAAAAATGTGTCCGAATAAAGGGTCAGGATATAGAACAAGCGGCGTATGCCCGCGGCTTTTGGCACACACGGCGCGTAAGGATTTACAATTCCTTCACCGGTTTTTTCAAGTATATTTTGGTCACGGGCATTACACTGATACCCATCAAACAGGTAAGGAGCATCGCCGTGGTGGAACAACAAGCCGTGTATAGGCACGAACTGAAATATCCGATCAGCATTGCGGATTATCTCGCGATTCGCCAAAGACTGCGCCCGGTCATGAGACCGGACAGTCACACAGGAGCAGATGGGCGTTATAAGGTGCGCAGCATCTACTTTGACAATATAGAGGATAAGGCGCTGCGGGAGAAGATCAACGGTGTGCAGAAGCGGGAAAAATTCCGCATTCGTTATTATAATAACGATTTCTCGTTTCTCACATTGGAAAAGAAAACGAAGTGCAGCAATCTCTGCATGAAACGGGACGCAAGAATCACAGAGGACGAGTGCAGAGCCATTTTAGACGGGCAGACCGGCTGGATGCGCGCCCACCCGGACGCGCTTGTGCGGGAATTTTACCATAAAATGGGCGCCCAGCAGCTCCGGCCAAGGGTTTTGGTTTCGTATACGCGGGAGCCATATGTCTATGAGGCCGGAAACGTCCGCGTTACCTTTGATTCCGAAATCCGAACGAGCCTTTTCCACAGGAAGTTTTTAGAAACCTCCGTGCAGGACATCCCCGCCGCCAGCCAGCCGGGGGATATCATCCTGGAGGTAAAATTCGACGCCTTTTTGCCGGAAATCATTTCAGACCTTCTGCAAACAGAGGGCATCCGGCAGCAGGCATTTTCAAAATACGGCGCTTGCCGCCGCTTTGGTTAATTAACAGCATTGGAGGAATTTTACATGACGTTTAACGATATTTTCAAATCCAGCTTCCTGGAAAGCGTGACGGAGTTTTCTGTCCTGGACACGATCCTCGGTCTTGCGGCCGCGCTGTTGGTGGGATTGTTTATCTTTTTGATCTACAAGAAAACGCTGACGGGCGTTATGTATTCCAGCGGCTTTGCCCTTACGCTGGTGGGTCTATCCCTGGTGACCACGCTGGTCATCATGGCGGTGACGTCCAACGTGGTTCTGTCCCTGGGCATGGTGGGCGCCCTCTCCATCGTCCGCTTCCGTACGGCCATTAAAGAGCCTGTGGAAATCGTATTTCTGTTCTGGTCGCTGGCTGCCGGCATCGTGATCGGCGCGGGGATGATCCCGCTGGCGATCATCGGCTCTGTGCTCATCGGCATGATCTTGCTGCTCTTTGCAAACCGCAAAATCCGTAATAGCCCCTATATCCTGGTTCTGAGCTGCAGCGGCGAACAGTCGGAAGAGGCCGTTCTGAGCGTTCTGGACAAAAGCGTGGAACATTATATCGTCAAGTCCAAGACGGTCAATGCCGCCGGCATTGAACTGACCTGCGAACTGCGCACCAAGGACGCCACCACCGCCTTTGTAAACCGCATTCACGATATTCCCGGAATTTCCAGCGCCACGCTTGTAAGCTACAACGGCGAATATATGTCGTGACGGAAAGGAGCGGCTTATGATCGCGCATAAACACATAACAAAGCTTGTTGCCGCGCTCATGGCGCTTGCGGTTTGCCTTTGCTTTATGGCAATGGCCTTTGCGGAACAATTTGTCGAGGCGTCCGGGGGCGCAGGCGTGACCATGGAATATGAATCCGCGCTTTTCGATACCAGCCAGATTCTCCGCATCAATATCATCATGGAGGAAGCGGACTGGTCGGATTTGCTTGCAAACGCCATATCCGAGGAATATTACCGGTGCGACGTGGAAGTAAACGGCGAAATGTTTTACAGCGTCGGTATCCGGCCAAAAGGAAATACCAGCTTGACCTCCATTGCCAACGACCCCACCACCGACCGCTACAGCTTCAAATTGGAATTTAACTATCTAATCCTCAAAAACCATTGATTTTTCAAGGCTTCACGCCTGTTTTTCATTCAAACCTTATCTGTTTGCCCTTGTTTTTGCCCTT
>DVKX01000050.1 GCA_018715805.1 Candidatus Faecousia intestinigallinarum
GTCCCGATAAGCTGCCCTCCGCAAGCTGCAGGGCAATGGAAAAGCATTCCATGGCAATCTCTTCTGTAGGTACTGCAATCAATGACAGAGACGGAATATAATTGGCGACATGCAGAGTGTCCTCCACTCCGCCAAAACTCAGAAGTTCCGCGTCCCGCGTGAAAATGAAACGGTTTCGGGCCAGTAAAGGGATAGCGCCAAAAGCAAGCGTGGTGTTCAGCGTGATCACCAGCTCGGGCTTTTCCCGCATATTCAGAATATGCCTTGCCGCAATAGCCCCGCCCTGCAGCGTATTTTCCGTAAAGAAATAATTTTTATCGGTTAAATCAAATCCAAAGCTGCCAAAGGACTGAAACAGCTGCTTAAGAGTACTGTCTTTTTGCTTTTTTCCATCTGTCCCCGCTATAACCAAAATTCGCCGATAGCCCTTGGCAGATACGATTCGAACCGCTTTTTCCATTGATGGAAGCAGCTCACAGGAAACACTGCAGAAACGCGCGCTGGCGCCATTAAACAGCACCAGCGGCAGATTTGACGGAAGCTGTTCGAACTCTTCCAGGTCTGTATCTGCCTCCGCCATTATAACGGCGGCATGATATTCTGACGGAGAAAGCTGCCGTATTCTGCCGGACAGATTTCCCCTTTCATATAAGCAAAGAAGCACATTATACTGCCTGCCGTATTTTTTCATATGCGCGTTAATACCCGATGTAATAATTCCCATATCCACCATAACGGAATCCGCAGGAAAAAACAGCGCAATACTGAGCTGCCTCTGCCGCTGAACATTTGGAAGATTAACCTGATATCCCAAATCCCTTGCCGCGCGCATAACCCGTTTCGCGGTTTCCGGAGCCACCTTCCGTTCCTCCGCCATTCCGTTAAGCACAAAGCTTACCGTCGAAATCGACACTCCGGCCAGCTTCGCAACATCCTTCATAACTGCCATGCTTCACCCCTGTCCGTTTCCAAAATTCTGCGCCCATTATCCCATACTCCATTCTCTATGTCAATCGGTTTATTAAAACATTTAAAATATTTTTAATTAAAATTAATTTTTTAATTGACAGTCCGGAGGCAGTAATTTATAATGCCACTGTAGTTAGTTATAACTAATCAACTTGTATACTAGGAGGACTATTTATGTCAAACCGCTTTGCAAAATTTCTCAGTGTATCTGCAAGCATGGCTCTGGCCGCCGCAGTATTCGCATTCCCTGCAGCTGCCGCTGAAACAAAGACTGGAGCTGAAACAGAAACGCAGTCTCAGGAGACCCAATATCCCATCGAAATTGAACATGCATTTGGTACAACCGTCATCGAAAGTAAACCGGAGCGCGTAGTTACGGTGGCCTTTGGAAACCAGGACGTAGCTCTTGCCCTGGGCGTAGTGCCTGTAGGATTTTCAGCCGCAAACTACGGCGTACAGGATGACAGCGGCATGCTCCCATGGACCCAGGAAAAGCTTGAGGAACTGGGATGCGAAGAACCGAATGTATTTCAGGATACAGACGGTCTGGACTACGAAGCCATATCCGACTGTGATCCGGATGTGATTTTGGCGGTATACTCAGGCCTGACGGAAGAAGAATACAGCATGCTCAGCGAAATTGCCCCGACGGTAGCCTATCCGGAATCCGCTTGGACGGTAAGCTGGCGCGACTGGATTCGTTATACCGCGCTGGGGCTTGGCATGGAAGCTGAGGGCGAGCAGTTAATTGCCGACCTGGAAAATATGCTTGCGGAGAAAACAGCAGCCTATCCGGATTTTGAGGGCAAGTCCTTTGTATGGATTACCTTCAGCGAGGAAGATCTCTCCAACCTGCACGCGTATGCGCCCATTGATCCCAGATGCGCTTTCCTGATTGAAGATCTGGGTTTTACCTATCCGGACAGCGTCAGCGAGCTCATTGAGGATGGAAGCTATTCTCTGAGCCTCAGTGCGGAAAACGCGGATCTTCTTTACGATGCGGATTTCCTCATCGGCTACAGCAGCGACGCGGCTTATGAGGCAGCTAAAGAGGATACTGTCCTGGGAAGTATCCCCGCGCTCCAGAACGATGCGGTTGTCAGCATCGAAAGCGGCACGCCTCTGTCTGCGGCCATGACAATCACGCCCCTGTCTATGGAATATACCATTGACGAATATCTGGAAAAAATTAATGAAGCCGTAGAGGAAGTAAATGAATAAGCGCCGCATCGTTATTCTTGTTTTTCTGATACTGCTGGCGATTACCATAGCCGCTTCCATTACCCTTGGTTCGCGCCGCATATCACTGGAAGAGCTGACAGACGGTCTGCTTCATCCGTCTGTCAGCAGCTATGGCGCAAACGTTGTGCGAAAAAGAGTGATCCGAACGGTATTTTCTCTGCTCTGCGGAGCGGCATTGGGCGTATCCGGAGCGCTGATGCAGGCAGTGACCCGCAATCCCATTGCCGATCCGTCGATTCTTGGCGTAAATACCGGCGCGGCCTTTTTTGTCGTATGCGGTATCGCCTTTTTTCATATCTCCACAGCCGGACAGTACATAGTATTTGCGCTGGCTGGCGCTATGCTGGCCGCCATTGCGGTATACTCCATTGGCTCCATGGGAAGAGGCGGCGCTACGCCCATTAAGCTGGTTCTATCCGGAACCGCCGTCAGCGCGGCGCTCTCGTCTCTGATCAGCGCTATTTTACTGCCGCGGTCCTACGTGCTGGATCAATACCGTTTCTGGCAAGTTGGGAGTGTGGGAAGCGGAACCATACATGGAATTCTGACGTTTTCGCCTCTCCTTGCTGCCGGCTTTGTGATTGCCCTGCTCTGCGCGCCAGCCCTGAATGCCCTTGCTTTAGGTGACGAGGCGGCCACTGGACTTGGCGTTCACACCAAAACACTTCGTCTGACCGCGGCGGCAGGCGGAGTGCTGCTGTGCGGCTCAACCACAGCTCTGGCCGGTCCCATAGGCTTTATCGGGCTGCTGGCCCCGCATATAATGCGGCTGCTTTTAGGTTCGAACCTCCGGCTTACGATTCCGCTGTCCGCCCTGGCCGGCGCAGTGATCCTTACCATTGCAGACGTAATCGGACGTCTGCTTTTATATCCCGGAGAGTTGGAGGTAGGAATCGTCACCGCATTTGTAGGCGCTCCTGTATTAATCGCCATTGCTATTCGATCGAAAGCGTGAATCTAATGAAAAAAGAAACCATTACTTTACTAATAAACGGAAAAAAGCAGCGTGCCCGGCGATTCTGGCTGGTTACCCTGTTTCTGGGAATCGGTGCCCTTTTCCTGTGCTGTGCGATGCTCATGATGGGGAACACGATCTATCCGCCGGAAATTATCCTTCGGGCGCTTCTGGGCGAAGAGATTCAAGGAGCTTCCTATGCGGTTAATACCATCCGATTTCCCAGAATGCTGTCCGGTCTCTTCGCAGGATTTGCATTCGGGCTGGCCGGAAGCGTTTTCCAGACCATGTTGCGCAATCCGCTGGCGAATCCGAACATCATTGGCATCACTTCCGGTTCAAGCGCAGGTGCCGTGGCCTGTATTGTACTGCTCCATACCAGTTCCACTACCGTTTATCTGGTAAGTATCGCAGCCGGTCTCGGAACCACCCTGGTTATGTTTGCTCTGGCAAAAGGCCGGAGGTTTTCAACCTCAAAACTGATTTTAATCGGTATCGGTGTACAAGCTATGCTCAATGCCGTTGTATCCTACATCCTTGAAGCCGGAGCAGAACAGGACATTGCCACAGCTATGCGCTGGCTCAGCGGCAGCTTAAACGGTGTCCGTCTGTCCGAGCTCTATCTTCTGCTGGCAGCCGTATTGATCACAACTCCTGTAATCCTGGTCTTCTCCAGACAGCTTGCCATGCTGGAGCTTGGAGAAGAATGGGCTGCGGGATTAGGCGTAAGCCCTGACCGCGTACGCTTTATTCTCATGACCGGATCTGTGCTGCTCATTGCCACTGCCACCGCAGCCACGGGCCCCATCGCCTTTGTCTCCTTTTTGGCGGGTCCTATCGCCAAACGCCTTACCGGACACGGGACCGCAAGTCCTCTGGCTTCCGGACTTTTCGGAGCCGTATTAGTCCTGCTCTCCGATTTGGTGGGACAGTTTGCCTTTGAACTTCGCTTCCCGGTCGGTGTAATCACCGGTATTCTCGGCGCGCCCTACCTGCTGTTTTTACTTGTTAGAATGAATAAATCGGGGGAATTATGAAAAGAGATACACATATGTTCCGCGGCGAACAGCTTGTCTCCGGATATGAGGATCGAATGGTGGTTCAGGACGTAACCATCAGCATCCCTCCGCGCAAAATAAGCGTCATTATCGGAGCCAACGCCTGCGGGAAATCCACACTCCTGAAAACCATTTCCAGGCTAATACGTCCCAGCTCCGGAAAAATCATGCTGGACGGCCAGGAAATCGGCACCCTTCCTTCAAAAAAGCTGGCACAAATACTGGGGCTGCTTCCCCAGTCTCCCATCGTACCTGAAGGAATCGCTGTTGCTGACTTGGTAGGCAGAGGCAGATTTCCTCATCAGCGGCTTTTTTCCGGATGGACAAAAGCAGATTACGCAGCGGTGGCGGAAGCCATGGAAATCATGAATATCACCAGTCTGGCCAATCACAGCATAAATGAACTATCCGGCGGCCAGCGCCAAAGAGTTTGGATCGCCATGGCCCTGGCCCAGCAGACAGATATTCTTCTGCTGGACGAGCCCACAACATTTCTGGATATTTCTTATCAGGTGGAAATTCTGGACCTCCTGAAGGATTTGAACGAGAAACACGGCACAACCATCGTTATGGTTCTTCACGATATTAATCTGTCCGCCCGTTACGCCGACTTCATTTTCGCTATGAAAGCCGGACGTCTGGCAGCTCAGGGAAAGCCGGAAAATGTCATAACCAAGGAAAACATCCGGGAAATTTTTGACATGGAAAGCGTTATTATTCAGGATCCTGTGGCCGGTTCTCCCATGATGATTCCCATCGGAAGACATGTTTAAAGCCGTGCCCGCTTCTCTAACTCTATCGCGAACAGCTCTTCATCAAAGGGGATCTCCACCATGCGCCCCAGCCAGCTTGAAAGGTACATGGCATTGGAGATCATCAATTCCCGGATGCCCTCCTCTCCCTCCGCCACCAACGGAGTCCCGCGAAGGATTTTTCCCGCGAAGGCCCGCAGCACCTGTACGTGCTGCTGCGCTCCCCTCTCCGGGCGCAGCTCGTCCACCTGATAAGCCGGCGCGGAGAAACCGTTCCTGGCGCTTCTGCAGAACTGCCGTTCATTTTCCTCCAGACGGTAATGGAAAAGCCGCCCATTCTCGCAGAGGAGCTTGCCAAGTTCCCCGGTAATCTCCAGCCGGTTCGTCCCTGGCGCGTCGCCTGTGGAGGTCACAAATACGCCGGTAGCGCCGTTTGGAAACTCCAGATAAGCCGTCACATCGTCCTCCACCTCGATCTCATGCCACTTTCCCTCATGGCAAAAAGCCCGCACTCTGGACGGCATCCCGCAGAGCCACTGAAGCAGATCCAGGTTATGAGGGCACTGGTTAATCAGAACGCCTCCGCCCTCTCCAGCCCAGGTGGCCCGCCAGGCGCCGGAATCATAGTACGCCTGAGGGCGGTACCAGTCCGTGATAATCCAGTTGACTCTCTTGATTTCTCCAAGCGCCTTTTTCTCAAGCAGTACGTGCATGGTTTTGTAAAGCCCGTCCGCCCGCTGATTAAACATCATTCCAAAAACCTTCCCGGATTCTCTGGCCGCCTCATTCATGGCCCGCACCTGCTTCGTGTCCACACCCGCAGGTTTTTCACACATGACATGCAGTCCATGGGCAAACGCCTCCATGGCAAGCCGGGGATGCTCTCTGTGGGGCGCCGCGATCAGCACCGCGTCACAGCTGCCGCTCTCAATCAGATCCTCCGCGCTGGGATAGACCGCCACCTCAGCAGGAAAATCCTCCCGCAGCCTTTGCACGCCCTCCGGGCTGTGCCCCGCCACAGCCTTCAGACACATTCCAGGCACCCTGCCGCTCTGAATGGATTCGGCATGAATCCTCCCCATACTTCCTGTTCCGATGATTCCCATTCGAATCGAATCTGTTT
>DVKX01000004.1 GCA_018715805.1 Candidatus Faecousia intestinigallinarum
TGTCCGCAGCTTGGCCTCCTCCTCCGGGTTGGACAAAAAGCCGCACTCCACTAAAATCCCTGGGCAGGAAATATGTTCCATCAGGTAGACGCCGGTGGACTGCTTGCAGCTGCGGCTGCTGCCGGGATTCACTGTCTGCACCAATGCCGCCTGAAGCCGCTCCGCCAAATCTTTGCTGTTCTGTGTCTGTGCGTAAAAGACCTGTGCACCGGAATACTTGCTCTCTGAAAAATGATTCTGGTGGATACTAAGCAGAAGCGCGTTCTCCGTTGCATTGATTATCCGTACCCGTTCCTTCAAATCGGATACCTTTTTACTGGCGATGGTATTGCCTTGCGTATAGACAGAGCGGTCTGTTGTACGGATCATCTTTGTGTCGTACCCCAGCAGATGGAATAGATCCTGCAAACGCAGGGATATTTCCAGGTTTATCGCGCTTTCATTCGCTCCTGTGACGGACACCGCTCCGCCGTCCTCGCCGCCGTGGCCTGGATCGATGACAATACAGCGCCTGTTTTCCAGCGGGGCGTTTTCGGACAGAACAGTCACTGTCCTGCTGCCGAAAATACTCCCCAGCAGGAACAGGGAGAAAACCAGCGCATATACCGGCAGAAAGAAAGCGTACTTTCTCCATTTCTTCATGTGGACAGCACCTCCCATTTACCTGTATGCGCCGTAAGGCTCGGATTGAACCATCCGGCGGAATGCGGCATAGAATGACCCGGAATGACACTTCCAGTTTATTATTGATCGGAGGAATCAACTCTTGGAGCATCATAATCATCAGGATCGGGGCGGTGAGGGCAGACTGCCGGCTATGGCGCCGCTGGCCAATCCCTATGTCCCCTTCCAGCTGGAAAACCCGCCAAAATACGAGCCTCCCAAGGCCTGGATTCGGGGCACCTTGTATCCCGGCCTGGATCTGCCCTTTATGGGTATGGCAAATACCAGGGAATTCCCGGAAAATCCATCCAGCCGCCTGCAAATCCTGGCTTTTGCGTTGCAGGAGCTGACGCTGTATATGGACACCCACCGGGAGGACACGGAAGCACTGGAGCTTTATCGCCACTATCAAAGTCTATACCATGAAGCGCTGATGGAATACAACAAGAACTGCCGTCCAGTGACCCACATTCTCCCAGCGGAAGGCTCCTACCGTTGGCTGGACGATCCATGGCCCTGGGAATACTGCAATAACTGCCGGGAGGGAAAATAAGTATGTTTGTATATGAAAAGCAATTGCAATATCCGGTACGGATCAAAAATCCCAATCCTCGGCTGGCTTCGGTCATCATTTCGCAGTACGGCGGTCCGGACGGTGAACTGGGCGCGTCTCTGCGCTATTTGTCTCAGCGCTACTCCATGCCTTTTGATGAGCAGAAAGGTCTGCTGACGGACATAGGCGTGGAAGAGCTTGGGCATCTTGAAATGATCGGCGCCATTGTCCATCAGCTCACCCGAAATCTTAAGGAGAGCCAAATCGAAAATTCTCCCTTTGCCGCCTACTTTGTGGATCACACCACTGGCGTTTACCCCACTGCTGCCGCAGGTTTCCCTTATACGGCCGCTTCCATGGCGGTAAAGGGCGACCCCATCTGCGATCTGACGGAGGATCTGGCTGCGGAGCAGAAAGCCCGGGTCACCTATGACAATATTCTGCGGCTTTCCGACGATCCGGATGTAAATAATGTGATCGCTTTTCTGCGGGAGCGGGAGATCGTTCACTTCCAACGCTTCGGCGAAGCCATTGAACTGCTTCGGCAAAAGCTCAATCAGCGCAATGTATACTGCATGAACCCTGCTTTTGACCTTTAAGGAACAGAAAACCCCCGGTAGTCCGGGGGTTTTGACATATTTCCACTATTTTCCACAGTTCCAGCGAAGCTTTGCCGGATTCGGCTCGTCGGGCACGGCAGCTTCCCGCAGAGACAGCAGGGCGGTTACCAGCTCCTGCTCCGCCAGCGCGTCATAAAGCACGCTTCCTTGATTTAGGCCGGCCTTTCGATAAGCCGACGCCGCCGCGCCGTAAAAGAGGAAGCCCAGACTGCTGGTAGGGGTCATCACCGTATTGCAGGCGGTTGAAACAGCCCGCGCCGCAGCCTGGCCAATGGGATCTGTTTCTTCCCGCGCCAGCTGAGAAGCTTCCCGCAGGAGCGGCTTCAGCATTGCGAGATTCCCCTGCCCTTGCGCATAGGCCGCGCAGGTATCGCATATCTCCGTCAGCCTGTGTTCCTCCGGGTGCAGGGAAATATATAATGGCAGGTAACGCGCCTTTGCATAGCCAACCGCCCAGGCGATCAGGGTGCGCTTGTTCTGGGTTTCCAAAAGCGCCATTAAATCCTTACAGGTCTGGGATTGGATATTTCCAAGCATCTTTCGCAGCTTTGCCATATGTCTCTCCTTTACAGCAGCCGGATACCAGCTTCCCGGCAGACGGCAATGGTGTGGTCGTCCCATAGGCTGGACTGCACTTCACCAATGTGAACGCAGCCCATCATTAACATACACAAACGGCTCTGTCCGATACCGCCGCCGATGGTCAGCGGCAGCTCCCCGGCCAGGAGCATTTTGTGGAAAGGCAGTTCTTCCCTGTCCCGGCAGTTTGCCTCCCGCAGCTGACGACGCAGAGCCTCCTCGTCCACACGAATGCCCATGGAGGAAATTTCCAACGCCCGCTGGAGCGGTGCATGCCAGAAGAAAATATCACAGTTCAGATTCCAATCATCGTAGTCCGGTGCGCGTCCATCGTGGGGCTTCCCGGAGCGCAATTTCCCGCCAATCTGCAAAATGCAGGCGGTTGGATGCTCCTGCACATAAGCATTTTCCCGCTGCACAGGCGTCAGCTCCGGATACCGATCCTCCAGTTCCTGCGCTGTTATAAAAGCCACCTGGTCGGAAAGGCTGGTCAGCAGCTGGGGGTAACGTACATGGAGCCGTTCGTTGGTGGCGCAGATTGCTCGGACAATGCTGCGCACGATCAGTTTTAAGTAATCCAGATTGCGGTTTTCCCGGATAATGATCTTTTCCCAGTCCCATTGATCTACATAGATGGAATGGAAGTTATCCAAGGCTTCATCCCTGCGGATGGCGTTCATATCCGTATACAGGCCGTTGCCTACAGCAAAACGGTACTTTTTTAAGGCCAGGCGCTTCCACTTTGCCAGGGAATGCACCACTTGGGCGCTGCCGCCCACAGCAGGAATATCGAAGGATACGGCGCGTTCCACTCCGTTCAAATCATCGTTTAAGCCGGAGCCCTCCGCCACAAACAAAGGCGCAGATACCCGCTTTAGATTCAGAGCCTGGGAAAATTCCTCCTGAAAAACACTTTTAATAAATGCGATCGCCCGTTGGGTGTCATAGGCGTCCAATACAGGGAGATAGCCCTGGGGAATGGCAGAAAGCATAGGCGCACCCCACAATCAAGACCGACGCTTTGCGAAATCCGCCATTACCCTGGAGATGGAAATACCCTGCGGGCAGACGATCTCACAGCTGCGGCAGCCCAGGCAGTCCTGAGGGCCGGGCGTTCCGGGATCGGTATGTTCGTTATAATGCCGGATGATCTCCGGAATCGGCAATCCCTGGGGACAGCGCGCAGTGCAGTAGCTGCAGGCCGTACATGGCACAGCGTTGCCGGCAATCATCTCCTGGGCAATGCCGGAAAGCACATCCATTTCTTTTTCGGATAACGGCGCTTCCTGCGAAAAAGTCGCAATATTCTCCTGGAGCTGCTGGAAGCTGGACATACCGGACAAGGTCATGGTTACTCCGGGAACGCTTTGCAGGAAACGGAACGCCCATTCCGGCGCAGAAACACCGGGGCGCAGCGCGTTCAGCTTTGCTATACTATCCTGCGGCAAATTGACAAGGCGACCGCCCCGTACCGGCTCCATTACCCAAACAGGGAGACCGCGTTCATTCAAAAGCTGTACCTTTGCCTTGGCATTCTGCAAATCCCAATCCAGATAGTTCAGTTGAATCTGGCAGAATTCCAAATCTTCTCCATAGGTATCCAGAAAGCGGCGAATGGTGGCCAGGCTTCCGTGGGAGGAAAATCCCAAATGGCGAATTCTCCCGGCCTTCTTTTGCTCCAGCAAATACTTGTGGATACCGTATTCCTCGTTGGTATAGTCATCAATGTTCTTTTCCGCTACGTTGTGGAACAAATAGAAATCAAAATAGTCAGTCCGGCACTTTTCCAGCTGCTTCTCAAAGATCTCCCGTACCTTGCTCATGTTTTCCGGGGAATAGCCCGGAAACTTGGTTGCCAGAAAAAAACTTCCCCGATCGTGCCGGCTAAGTACGCTGCCCATAACAGTCTCGGAGTTCCCGTTGTGATAGGCCCAGGCGGTATCGAAGTAGTTGACGCCGTTATCCAGGGCATACCCCACCATTTCGGCAGTTTTGTTTTCATCAATGGTTTCGTTGTCCGCCTGAAGCGGCAGGCGCATACAGCCCATGCCCAGGCTGGAGAGCTTAAGCCCGTGAAAGTCCTTGTAGATCATGTCATTTCCTCCTTATTGTCGGTTTTGTCAGGTCATAGCTGTCGCCGATCAGACGCAGAATGTCCGCTTCTTCCATGGTGCCATCCAAAATAATGCTGAGCCAATGCCGCTTGTTCATATGATAAGCCGGAACCACAGCGGGAAATCCGCTTTTCCAGAAATCCGCCCAGTTGGGATCCGCCTTTACATTGATCCAAATTTTACCCTGCCGGGAGAACACTGCGGTAAATATTTTTTTGTTTGCCTGGTGACGTATCACCGCCCAATTTTCATCAAACGGGTAGTCCTCATAGCTGCCGGAAAACGCAAGACAGGCGTCGATTGCCTCTCGCTTGGTCAGCATTTTCCCGTTCCTTTCAGGCTGCGCAGATAGGTTTTCTGCGCATCGGAAATACGGAAGCTCTCTATCGCCTTTTGGATCGTCTTTCGATGCACCCACTCCGGCAGGCGGCGCTGCTCGATATAGGGCAGCGCTACGGCATACTGTTTTGCCAGCGCTTCCGCAAAAAACCAGGCCATCATCATTTGGACGTAATATTCATCCCGGCGGATATCTGCTACCCAGCGGAGATATTCCGGCCGGAACGCATCGTCCAGGTAAAATTTCAGCAGCATACCAACGCCAAACCGGGTCGTGTAGAGATGCTCGCTGCGCAGCCACCGCTGGATGTGCGGCAGAAGTTCCTGCCGATATTTTCTAAAAACTTTCGGAATCAGCAAGTCGCAGGTCGCCCAGTTGTCCACATATGGCAGGAAAGCATCTAAAGCCGCAACTGCCTGATTAAAATTCTTCATTTCATTGATCAGCAGCCCATGGAGATTGTTTTCGTCATAATAGCCATGAGGCAGCGCGGCGAGGAAAGCAGACACATCCTTATCCCCGCTGCGGGCAAATTCTTTCGCAAATTTACGAAGCACCGGCAAGCGCACACCCAGCACTGTTTCCGGGGAAACCGTAGGGATCAGACGGCGGTGAAAACGAGCGTATTCTTCGTCTGCCAGCGCCGCCAGCGCTTGCGCTATTTCCTGCATGATTCCCACCCTTTCCCATTTTTCTCCTATTATAGTGTTTTCCGTCTGTAAAGTCAACGCCCTGCTCGTCTCCGCTTTTTCTGGGAGATTTTACATAAACTTTACTGTACCTTTTCGTTATCTATGTTATAATCACTTCGAAAAGGATGTCAAGAAAATGTAAAAAGCGACAGAAAGGTGAATACCATGGATCTATTCGACGTACTCAGTCTCATCGGCGGCTTAAGCCTCTTCCTGTTTGGCATGAACATCATGGGGCAGGCACTGGAGCGGCGGGCGGGTAATTCCCTGCGCAGCCTGCTGCGAAAGCTTACGACAAACCGCATGGCTGGTTTTTTGACTGGTCTGGGGGTTACTGCTATCATCCAGAGCTCCTCTGCCACCACCGTTATGGTGGTAGGCTTTGTAAACTCCGGCTTGATGGCGCTGGGACAGGCTATTAATGTAATTATGGGCGCGAACGTGGGCACTACCGTCACCGCCTGGATCTTGAGCCTTGGCGGCATCGAAAGCAGCAACATATTTGTACAGCTGCTTAAGCCCAGCTCCTTTACGCCGCTGCTGGCGCTGATAGGCATTGTCTATTATATGTTCTGCAAGTCCCAAAAAAAGAAAGATACGGGTATGATCCTGTTGGGATTTGCCACTTTAATGTTCGGCATGGATGCCATGTCCGCCGCAGTTGCCGGTCTGGAGCACGTGCCCGCATTCCAGCAGATGTTCCTACTTTTTAAGAACCCCGTCCTGGGCGTACTGGTGGGCGCTGTGCTGACGGCCATCATCCAGTCCAGTTCCGCCTCTGTGGGTATTCTGCAGGCTCTCTCCGCCACCGGCCAGGTGTCTTACAGCGCGGCGATCCCCATTATTATGGGGCAGAATATCGGTACCTGCGTCACGGCCTTGCTCTCCTCTGTGGGCACCAACAAAAATGCCCGCCGGGCAGCTGTTGTCCATTTAATGTTCAATATTTTGGGCACCGCTTTTTGCCTGGTAATTTTTTGCCTGGTGGACGCGCTGCTGCACCCGGCGCTGCTGGATATGCCCGCCGGCTATCTGGGCATCGCCGTAGCGCACACGAGTTTCAATTTGATTTGTACATTGCTGTTGCTTCCGCAGGCGGGGCTGCTGGAAAAGCTGGCCTGCAAAATCGTACCCGACGACAAGAAGCCTGTGGTTGTGGAGGAACTGGACGAGCGCCTGCTCTCCACGCCGCCGGTTGCCCTGGAACGCTGCCGGATGCTCTGCACCGATATGGCGCTGGCTGCACAGGCAGCCATTGATAAGGCCGTCAAATGCCTGAAAAACTATCAGTCCTCTCTGGGGGAGGAAGTACGCGCCCAGGAAGAAAAAACCGACCACTACGAGGATATCCTCGGTTCCTATCTGGTAAAGTTCAGCACGCAAGCCGTAAATGCGTCCGACAGCGCGGAGGCAGCCGGTCTTTTGAAAAGCATTGGCGATTTTGAGCGGATTGCGGACTATGCAGTAAACCTGGTGGAGTCCGCCGAGGAGCTCCATGCCAAGGAAATCGCTCTGACCCCCCGTGCGGAGCAGGAACTGAGTTTGCTTTGTGAGGCCGTGGAGGAAGCGGTAGACTTGGCTGTACGTGCGTTTTCTCAGCAAGACATAGACACCGCCGCCACCATTGAGCCGCTGGAAGAGGTCATTGACCGGCTCCACGACGCCCTGCGTTCCGCCCATATCCGGCGGCTGCAAAAGGGTTTGTGTTCCATTGAAGCCGGTTTTGTCTGGGCTGATCTGCTCACCAGTCTGGAGCGTGTCTCCGACCATTGCTCCAATGTGGGCGCCTGCGTCATCGACACTGCCCATAATACCATGAATCTCCATGAATCCGTCCGCAGCGTTCGTTCCGGGGATGCGGATTTTGAGCAGAACTACGAAATGTACCGGGAAAAATATATGCTGGCGCCGGAAAAATAATCCTTGCCGAAATTCACAAGCCTGCCGGAATCCCTCTTTGGGGTTTTCCGGCAGGCTTGATCGCTGCATTTTATGTGTTCCGGCAGGTCATAGCTTTGGCAAGATGCCGGATATAAGCAGTATCTGCAAACACATCCAATAGACCCACTGCTTTTTCCGTATATTCCTGCACCAGCGTCTGACATTTTTCCAGTCCATAAAGCCGGACAAAGGTATTCTTGCCCTCGTCCATGCCGGTGGCCTTTCCCAAGTCTGCTGCGTTTCCGATTACATCCAGTACATCGTCTCGAATTTGGAACGCCAGTCCCAGCAGCCCTGCAAAGCCGCAGGCGGCCTGAAGCTGCTCCTCGCTCCCCTGCCCCGCCAGAACGCCCATGGCGCAGGCGGCGTTGATCAAAGCGCCTGTTTTGCGGCTTTGAACGTCCAGGATCTCCTGCTCGGTGCATTCCCGCTCCTCGCTGAGCATATCCAAAACTTGTCCGCCCACCATGCCCAAAGAACCGGCGCAGCCGGCCAGCGTGCCGATAACCCGAGCCATATCCATTCCGGGAATCTCTGCGCCCGCCGCTATGGAAAATGCGTCTGTAAGCAGCGCGTCCCCCGCCAATACGGCAATCGCTTCGCCAAATACCTTGTGATTGGTGAGCCGCCCCCGGCGGAAGTCGTCGTTATCCATGCAGGGAAGATCGTCGTGAATGAGGCTATAGGTGTGGATCATTTCCACCGCTGCCGCCAGTGGCGCGGCTTTTTCCCATTCTCCGCAGCAAAGGCGGCAGAATTCAAACGTAAATATGGGGCGCAGCCGCTTTCCGCCCGCCAGCAAACTATAGCGCATGGCAGAAAAGAGCTTCTGCTGCGGCTCCGTTTCCCACTGGGCGATATACGCATCCAAATACCGCTGAATATACGCCTGATATGCCTTGGTGCGCTGTTCAAATGCCATCATCCGCGAAATCCTCCTCTATGGGCGTTCCATCTGATCCCGCTGTGATCTTTTTAACCTGCTGTTCCGCCTCCTCCAGCAGCTTGCCGCAGGCGCGCACCAGAGCTGTTCCCTCTTGAAACAATTCCAGAGACTTTTCCAGAGGAACGTCCCCCCGCTCCATGCTCCGCACAATTTCCTCCAAACGCTGGAGATTTTCCTCAAAAGTGGCTTTTTTCTTGCTCATGGGATGGACTCCTCCTCTTCTAATACTTTAGCGGCAATTTTCCCGTCCTGAACCTGGACATGAATGGTATCTCCCGGCATGGTCTGCTTCACAGAACGGATCACAGAACCGTCCTCTTTTTGCGCCATGGCATAGCCCCGAGACAGGACTTTCAAGGGACTCATGGCATCCAGCTTGGCGGTGCAGCCCACAAAGCGCTGCTTTTCCCGGTGTACCTGCCGCATTTGTGCAGTCGTCAGCCGAGCAGTCAGCAGCTCCAGCGCTTTCTGCCGCTCCTGCAAATACCCCTCCGGGCTTTGCAGACCGGGGCTGCCGCGTAAAACCGCCAGATGCCGCCGGGCAGCTTTGATCTGCCGGGAAAGAATGGTGACCATGGCGGCGTTCATAGAATCCAGCGTTTGATACAGCGCGTTTTGATCCGGGACTGCCAATTCCGCGCCGTTAGAGGGGGTGGCAGCCCGCAGATCCGCTACAAAATCGCTGATGGTAATATCCGGTTCGTGGCCCACAGCGGAAATAATCGGGATATCCGAATCATATATGGCGCGGGCGACAATCTCCTCATTGAATGCCCACAGATCCTCCATGGAGCCGCCGCCCCGCCCTACAATCAGCACATCCGCCAGCTGATAGCGGTTGGCATAGCGAATCGCCCCGGCAATCTCCGCAGGCGCTTCCACTCCCTGCACCCGCACCGGCAGCAATTTGACGCCAGCCAAAGGATACCGGCGGCGCAGTATCCGCAGAATGTCGTGAACAGCCGCGCCAGCCTCGCTGGTAACAATGCCGATTACTTTGGGAAAGGAGGGAATCGGTTTTTTGTGCGCCGGATCGAACAGCCCTTGTGCGGACAGGCGGGCTTTTACCTGTTCAAATGCCGCGTATAGATCGCCTACTCCGTCCAGTGCCAGAGCAGTGCAATAGAGCTGATAGACACCATCTCTGGGATAAACGGTGATTCGCCCCATGGCGATCACCTGCATACCGTTTTCCGGACGGAAACGCAGACGCATCGCGCTGCCTTTGAACATAACGCATTTCAGCGCGCCGCCGCTATCCTTCAGGGTAAAATAATGATGCCCGGAGGGGTAGACTTTATAGTTGCTCACCTCGCCCCGCACAGCCAGGCCGGTAAGCAGGCGGTCATCCTCCATTTTACTGCGGATATATTCATTAATCTGGGTAATGGATAGGATTTGCTGTTCCATAATTATCCCTCCAGAAGCCTCCGCGCCAATATGGCGACACCCATGGCGTTGTCAGTGGAAAACTGCGGCTGGGCAAAGACACTTTCCGGGGAAGATAGCATCCGCCGCAGCATGGAGTTGGAAGCTACTCCGCCGGAAAATACCACCCGCAGGCCGGGAAAATCTTTTTGCGCATTCTGAGTGGCTTGCCGTACCACCCTGCCAATGGTGCGCAGCGCGTAAGCCGCAGTATCTGCCGCAGAATGTACGTCTGCATACTGGGCGATCTTATTCTCCATGCCGGATAGGGAGAACTCCATGCTATGGCACTTCACCTGGCAGAAATCCGCACAGCTGCTTTCCCGGCTCAAAGCGTCCAGCGCCTTGCCTGCCGGGAACGGCAGCCCCAGGCGCTGCCCGGTGCGGTCGATGAGCTGTCCGGCGGAAATATCCGTCGTCCCGCCGATGCGCTGACAGCGGACGTTCCGCCCTTCCGGCTCTACCAGCAGCAGCTCCGTGGTGCCCCCGGAAAGATGCCAGGCTAAATGCGGTTCCTCCATCAGCTCCATGGCGCCGGCGCTCCACAGCGCTGCAGCGATATGCCCCTGCTGGTGGGAGCAGGTAAACAACGGAACGCCCAGGCAGTCCGAGAGTAGCTTCGCGTGGGAATAGCCCACCAGAAAACAGGGCATATAACTGCCCTCCACCGCCCGCGGGCGGGTGCTTACACCGATTCCCTCAATCCTTGCGCCGCCCAAATGGGAAAACAGCCTGCCGGAAAGCTCCGGCAGGCTTTTCGTGTGATGGAAAACAGCATCGCTCTGGCGCAGACCCAGCGCTCCCGCCTTTACCGGCAGGAGCTGGGAGCAATTCACACCATCCACACCGTCGAAATAAGCGACGGAGGTAGTGTAATTGCTGGTATCAAAACCAAGGACTGCCATTTATTCAGCCCCCTGGATGGTCAGGCTGCGGGCAAAGCTGCCCAGGATACCGTTAACAAAGGCGGCGGCATCTTCCCCGTCATAAAGCTTTGCCAGACGCACCGCCTCTGAGATGGCCACATTGGTGGGAACCGTGTCCTCGCAGAGCACTTCGTACATGGCCAGCTGCAAGCAGGCGCGGGTCACCCGGGAGATCCGCTTCACATCCCAGCCGATGGAGAGGGCGGCAATCCGCGCGTCCAGCGCTTCCTGGTTCTCCGCCACACCAGCGACGACCCTGCGGATATAAGTACGCTGGCTGGCAGCATCCTCTGCGTACAGGCGGTATTCCTGCGCCAGAGTAGAATAGTATTCTTCCCCCAGGCGCGTATCCACTGCTTCCTGGGGCGCTTCACCGGTAAATCCCCGGCTGTAGATCAAATGCAGGGCCAGTTCTCTGGCGTTGGCTCTCGTCATAGGTACCGTCCTTACTGGCGGGAAATACCGCAGATATTTACATTGACCGCTGCCACAGTCACCCCCGCGATAGGCTCTACCGCACCGGTGACCGTTTCCTGAACGGACTTTGCAACGTTCACCACATTCTGGCCGTAAGATACCACCACATTGCAGTCAATATATACCTCGTCAGACTGGCCGAAGGTGATTTTAATGCCCTTGCCCCAGTTTTTCATGCCGATGATCTCCGCAATATCCATACCCGGCTTTGCACTCAGGCTTACCACGCCCTCCACCTCGGAAATCGCCTGAGAAACGATGGTGGTGATCACGTCCTCCGAGATCATCACATTTCCATTTTCCTGCACCTGCGTAATGTACTGTTTGTTGTCCGCCATGGGAATCCCTCCTATATTACTTCATCATGGCAGCATAACATGCCATGGTATACTCTGGAATATTATAACACATTGGCGAAAAATTACAACTGTTTTCTGCGCGAAAAGATACCCCAAAGGACAAAAGCCTTTGGGGTATCTGCCTATTGTACTTCCACCACCCGGATATCCTCCATGGTAAAGTCGGACTGCGCCATGACGATATCTGCGATCACCGCCACGTCCGCCTGCTGCAAGCCGCCCTCCGGCGCCGCGACGGCCACAGAGATGCCGTCCTCGCTGATATAGGCGACACAGTCGGCATATCCCTTGGCGATCACAAGGCTCTCGATTTGCGCCTCGTTCAGCGCCGTCTGCACGATGTCCTCCAGCTGGGCGTTTGTAGTAGAGTCCTTATCCACATCCTGATAGGCCATGGCCTCCTGCAAAAGACTTACAGCGCTGTCCCGCGCTTCCTGCCGGGAAAGGCGCACGGCGGCAAAATAATCGTCCAGGGTTGTCACCGTATTATCCAGGGTCAAAGCGTCCCCGCTGCCCATCACCAGCATATCCGAGGATAGGATTTTATCAGCATCCAGGGTGTCGGTGAGACTCTCCACGGCCTGTTCCTCTGTATAAAGCCAGTTCAGATAGATGCCGCCGCAAACCGTTACCAAAATGGCTGCCGCGATCAGATTCTTTTTCCAGATTTTCATAAGAAAATGCCCCCATTCATTTCATTTTCAATACGGAAATACGATTTGCTCCCAGTCCAGTAACTTTTGAGACAGCCTCAGTGACAGCCAGACGCACCGCCGGACTGTCCGCGCCCTGGCATACCACCAGCGCGCCGAGATACTGTGGAGGATTCACCTGCTGCACCAGCCCAGATTCCCCCCGGTCGCCATTGGCAATAATCACAGTTTCGCGGCGCACCGCGTTGGAATCCTGATCGGTATTGGTTTCATCATTGGTCTGATATACTGTCTGTTCTCCCAGCGCTTCCGTCAGCATCACCTCTACCCTGCCGGCTCCCTGGATCTGGCTCAGGATTCGAGACAGCTGTTCCTCCACGGATTCCCCATCTGTGCCGGTTTCTGCCGGCTGTTCGGGCTGCTCCGTCTGCTTTTTCCCAGGAATCGCCATCAAACACACCCCCAGAAGCAGCACCAGGAGCACATATTTATATTTCCCGAAGAACTCGCCAAAGCGCGGCTTTCCTTTTAACCAGTCCATCGCTGCTCCTCCTTTGGAATTCCCAGCTCCTCCTCCAGAACCTGGCTCAGCCGCGCCTTGGCATATGGAGAAATGTTACCTTTGATCTCCACCGATCCCGGCAGCGGCGGATCACCTTCCATGAGCGTCACCTCCACACGGACTACCGCTTCCAGGGCAGCAGCTTTGTCCAAGATATATGCTTCGGTTTGGGATTTTATGCTCTCCGCCATGGCCTCCCTGGCAGCGGTCTCTCCCCTTTGCACAGCGCCGGAGGCATCCGCAGCAATGTCCCCGGTAAAATCCGTCCAGTCGGCAAGTCCGGAGGATTTCCATGGGCGCAGCACAGTGAAGCACAGGAAAATACCGCATACCAGCTTGATGACGGCGGAAATGGTGCCTTTCTTCCCCAGCAGCGTGGTGACAATACCGCATAAAATAGCCGCTGCCGCCACGCTGACCAGGTATTTGCCAATCAGTGCCAACCTACGTCACCCCTTTCATAAAGCACACGGTACTTACCAGCAAAAGCAGACACATGGTGCCCGTCATGGCCACCAGCAGACCCATAGCAGCGGAAAAATCTTCAATCAAGGTTGTGGTCTGCTTAGTACCGTAAATGCCGCATACCGCCGCTGCCAGCTTCAGAAGCAGATACTGCGCACCGATCCTCACAAATGGTCCAAGCCACACCGCCAGAACGGCCAGTAAACCATAAATGCCTGCCGCGTTTTTCATCAGTCCCGCGCCAATCACCACTGTTTCCGAGGCATCCGCCAAAATCCCCCCCACCACAGGTATTGCCTTGCTGATGGTGAACTTCGCGGCTTTCAAGGCTCCGGCATCCACCGTTCCGCTGATGACCTTGGTAATCCCCATATAGCCCATAAATATGTACAGCAAATTTTTAAGACACCATGTGGCCAGCCATTTTGCCAAATCCCGCAGCTTTTTCAGGCTCTCCTCTCCAATCGCGCTGTTTGCCACCGCCAGACAGAGGAAAATATATACAATGGGTACGATCAGCTTCGAGATCAATGTGGAGAGCACCGCGTCAAACACAGCTGTGCCCGCAAATAGTGCCGCGGAACTGGTAGGCGCGCCCTGTGCCGCCATGGCGGCGGTCATGACTGGAAGGAGCAGCTTGCCATACTCTCCCAGTTCCTGCACAGTCTGCGTCCCCAACTGCACCATGGTATTGGACGGCCCCAGCAGGATCAGCCCAATGGCTACGCATCCCGCCAGTTCCAGCACCGTGCCGGACTCCTCCCGCAGAGTCTTCAGTAAGGACACCAGCAGCGCCACCGCCATCACAGACAGAACAGTTCCCGCCGCCTGGGCAATGTTTGGCTGCAGCGTTTCCAGGGCTTTCTGAATCATCCACCAAAGCCCTTCGCCGAAGGAGTCCGCGCTTTCCGGCATAAGCGGCGCGCCGCTTTCCGGTACGGACGGCGCTGTGAATTCCTCGGCGCAGACGGGAACGGCCAGCAGGAAGCACAGCGTGCAGATAATCATTAGTTTTCTCATACAGCCCCCAGTAGTGTTTGCAGCAATTCCATCAGCCGCTGGAACAGCGGCAGGGAGAGCCAGAGCACGATCCCTCCAGCCAGGATCTGCAGCGCCTTTCCCAACGCGGCGTTTCCAGCGTCGGAGCAAATCAGATTGGCAAGCTCCGCCACCAGGCCGATACCCACCGCTTTCAGCATAATCCCCACCATGTCCTCGTCCAGCTGTCCGATGACGCGCAGGGAGCGGAGAAATTCCACCACCGGCTCTAGATATTCCACCGCTATGGCGGCAATCATGGCACACGCCGCTAAGGACAGCAGCACCGCCATTTCCTTATGCTGTCCGCTGAGACACAGGCACAGGATCACCGCCAAAAGTGTCGCGGCCGCCGCTTTCCAGAAAAGCTCCATCAAAAGTGGAACAGATTCTTCACCAGGTCAAATAGCTCCGATATTTTCTGAGCTACCATCATCAGCACGACCACCAGTCCCGCCAGCGTGGTCATGGTGGCCTGCTCATCCCGGCCGGAGCGGGAAAGCACCTGGTTCAGAATGGATACAATGATACCGATGGCGGCGATCTTAAAAATGAGATCAATGTCCATAGGCTATAAAAACAGGATCGCCAGCGCCGCGCCTGCGCACAAGCTCAGGGTTTGATAGCTGCGCAGGCGTTCCTCTTTGTTTCTGGAGAGACTTTCCAGTTCTCGCCGGCAATTTGCCCGCACACTCTCCAGCCCCTTTATCTGCCCCTCCAAGTCAAAGCGCCCCAGCGACCCGCCCAGGCTCCGCAGGCATCCCTCCGCGACGCTGGGTACATCCTTGCTTTTCCGCAGCGCCGCCAGCATACAGGTGGAAACGTCCGGGGATATCTGATCCTCTAGTTCTTCTGCCAGAGTTACCAGCACAGTTCCAATACACCCATCGCTTTCGCGCCCCGCCTGCCGGCAAAGCTCCGGCAAGGGCGTCAGGCGGTATTGCAGTTCACAGGCCATATAATCCAGCGCAGCGATCAGCTGCCGGAGAGCGCGTTCCTCCCGGCGGTGATTGGCCGCCAGCGTGAAGCCGAAGCCTCCGCACCCCGCAATGATCAGCAGAGCGCCCATCCACTTTAGTTCCATGTTCTCATCCTTTCCATCCGCCAGGTCTTGTCCGGCGACATGACCAGAAGCAAGTCAAATAAGTCCTTCTCCACCAGCGGCTTGTACACATTCCGGGAAAAAAGATCCTCCTTACTGGTAGCATGGGCGGTAGCCAGTAGCTTTACACCGCACCAGCCTGCCTGGGTCAAAGCATGGCAGTCCTCCTCCGCCGTAATCTCGTCCACAGCAATACAGCTTGGCCCCATGGTACGCAGCACCATTTCCACCCCTTGGGACTTCGGACATCCTGTAAGGATGTCCGTCCGCGGCCCCTGGGAAAAGCAAGGCTCCTGCCCGCTCTGGGGAAAAAGTTCCCCGCGCTCGTCCACCACTGCCACGCTGCCCGGACAGCGTCCGGAGCGCTGGCGGATCAAGTCCCGCAGCAGCGTTGTTTTTCCGCTGCCCGGACTTCCCAGGATCAAGATAGAGCCAGTCTCTTTTCCCGCTTGTCCGGCAATTCCTGGAAAGTCCCGAGCCACCCGCAGACATAAGGAATGGTAACTGCGTAAGCCCGCCAGAACGCCGTCTGTGAGCACCGCCTCCCCGCATAACCCCACGCGGTGCCCCCCGGGGCCGGTGATATATCCCTGGGCAGAGGTGGCGGCTGTCCAGGGAGAATAGCGGCTGGCGCTGTTTACCACAAAAGCCAGGTCTTCCGGCGATGCCGGACGGGACAACCAAAAGCTCTCCTTTCCCAATACCAGTTCCGGGGGCTGTTTGCTGCGAAGCCGCAATTCCTGTAGGCTTGTCCGCCCGCGCTCGTCCACTTCCCGGCGCATCCACAGGGGAAGCAGACCCAAAAAAGCGTCCCATGCACACTGCATTTCCATCACTCCCGCTCAAGCCTATGCCGCCGTCCGCCCTGCTATGCAGAAAACTCCGGGTGGATTTTCCGCCCGGAGGAATGATTGTATTTTAGAATCGTACTCTGTGTTCCGCTACCCCGCCCGAAACCGGCCGAAAAAGGGCTTGCAAATGCTTATGCTTTGACCCCTAGTGGATATGCAGCTGAAAGCAGAACAGGCATGATCGAAATCATGCCTGTTCCAGGAAATTCACATATTACTGCCTTACCAGCAGGAGCTTTTCTGCCGCTCTTTTATAAATTGGAAATCTACGCCACGCTTATTATTTGCGCCGCACTGCCTGCAGGATCCGAAGAATCACCGGTGCGCAAATAATGTTGGCGCCCAGCTCCGCCAGGAAATTAAAGCCGATCATCACGGTAATCACATACTGGAAAGCATTTCCGCCGCCAACCTGGGCAATTCCCTCCCAGAAGAACAGGACGCATCCCAGGAAAAAGACACCCGTATTTACCACAGGGCATACGACAGCCGCCAAAATAACGGCTACGATCTCGTTCTTTTTCGCGCATACGCGGTAAACCAGTCCGGACAGCCATCCGCACAGAATACCCTTTGCCATGACGGTAATGACCGTTCCGAAGGTGTTAAGCCCGTAAAAGAACGCGGTATCCGGCTGGCAAAGCACCACCAGGCCGAATACGCCGCCTAGCACAGCGCCTGCAACCGGACCATATACGGCGGCTCCCACCACAATGGGAATCAGCACCAAAGATATGGACACAGGGCCGAACCGGATAAAGCTGCCCAGAAGCTGCAATACTACCACGATTGCAGATAGGAGGGCAATGCCCACCAGACGGTTGATTTTACTTTTACTCACAAAAATTCCTCCTTGCTGTCGCTCCGAAACGTTCGGATGCGATGCAGATTCTTATTTGCCGGAGTTCCGGCTGGTTCTGAAACGGGCAAAAGCCCGGGACAGATAATTTAGAAGGGCGGCGCGTCTTCCTCCGGCGCCATGTCGTCAAAGGCCAATTGGACGCTTTCCGGATTTTGTCCGGCGCGAATAGCTGCCCATTGCTCTTTGGTTATCAAAATCGCCCGGGGTTTGCTGCCTTGGAAAGGACCGACAATGCCCCGTTCCTCCATCTCGTCCACAATACGAGCCGCACGGGCATAGCCCAGTTTCAGCCGCCGCTGGAGCATGGATACAGAAGCCTGCCCCGTCTCCAGAATGACATCCACAGCTGCGGGAAGCATTTCATCTCCAGCCAATTCGTCCTCATTTGGCTCCATGTCGGATGCAGCCGCCTTGCCGCTGCCGGTCTGCGCCGCTTTCCGCTCAATTTCTTCCATGACGGTCTGATCATAGCTGCTCATGTAATTCTCTTTTACATATGTGGCTACCGCTTCTACCTCGGCGTCGCTGACAAAGCACCCCTGCACACGCTTGGGTTTTCCGCAGCCGATCGGCGCATAGAGCATATCGCCCTTGCCCACCAGCTTTTCCGCGCCCTGGGTATCCAGAATGATTCGGGATTCCATAGCGGAGGCCACGGCGAACGCGATCCGGGAAGGGATATTGGCCTTCATAAGACCAGTGATTACATCCGCGGAAGGACGCTGGGTGGCGATGAGCAAATGGATGCCCGCTGCGCGCCCCATCTGGGCAATGCGGCAGATGGACTCCTCCACTTCTTTTGCCGCCACCAACATCAGGTCAGCCAACTCATCGATAATTACGACCACTTGGGGCAGCTTCTGACCTGACTCATCCATTTCCTGGTTCATAATGATATTGTTATAGGACTCCAGATCCCGCACGCCCAGGTCGGACATGGCACGGTAACGGCGCATCATTTCCGTAACAGCCCACTGGAGAGAGCCAGCCGCCTTTTTGGGATCAGTAACCACAGGAATCAGCAGATGCGGAATACCGTTATAAATGCCCAGCTCCACCATTTTCGGATCTACCATGATGAGGCGCACATCCTCAGGACTTGCCTTGTAAAGCAGGGAGATGATGATGGAATTGGTACACACGGATTTGCCTGAACCGGTGGTGCCGGCAATGAGCATATGAGGCAGCTTGGAGATGTCCCCTACAATACAGTTGCCGCCGATGTCCTTTCCCACAGCAAAGGAGGACTTGGACTTCGCCCGGATAAACTCCGGAGAATCGATAACTTCCCGCAGAGAAACGGTGGTGACCGCGCGGTTCGGCACCTCGATGCCCACCACAGAGATCTTTCCTTCCACCGCCGCTATGCGCACGCCGGAAGCACCCAGACTCAGCGCAATATCGTCCGCTGCAGAGGTAAGCTTATTCAGCCGCACGCCTTTGTCCAGCTCCACCTCATAACGGGTCACGCTGGGGCCGCGGGTCACGTTGATGATCCTGGCGTCGATTTTGAAACTTTGTAAAGTTTCATTCAGCCGCCGGGAGTTTTCCCGCATTTCCGCCGTGCCGTCGGCAGCGTTTCTGCCGGAGGGCTTCAGCAAATCAATGGGCGGAAAGCAGTATTGAGCCTTTTCCTGCGCCTCTGCCTGGGCAATTTCCTGCGCCACCTGAGCCGCAGAATCCGCAGTATCCTTGGCAGTCAGCTTGACGGGCTTTTCCTCTGCCGGCAGCGGGGGCAGTTCCGAAGGAATCTCTTCTTCCGCTGTAATGGGCGTCGCTTTCCCCTCTGCGGCAGCAACCGCCGCAGCAGAGGGCGTTTCTTTTACCGGCGCGGGAGTCTGCTCCTCATATTCCACATGGACTGCTGCCGCCGCCACAGGGGAATCCACTTCGCCGTCAATCTGTCGGAAAAGCCGGGCGTTTTTTTCCTGGGCATCCGGTTTCTCCGCCGAAGCCTTCTGGGAAGCCCGTTCCGCTTTTACTTTCTTTTGATTCTCTACATATTCAATGCGCTTGGTGGCCAAGTGATTCACCACAATGGCCGCAGGTTCCGGAGGATCTTCCACATCTTCGTCCTCCCATGCCGCCCGGGGGCGGTTCCGTACCGCGCGAACGATGCTGGGAACTGTGATCTGCATACCGCCCAGCAGTGTGAGCACTCCTCCAACAATCAGTATTACGAAGGACAGCACCCGTCCGCACAGCCACTGCAGGAATATGGCCAGCAGCCCGCAGAGCAGCCCGCCGCTGGCGCCGCTTCCACCGGTGCTGTAAAGCTCCCCAATGGTCTGGAAGCCAAAGCTTCCGTTTTCCGGCATTAGGATCAGATGAGAAATACAGCCGCACAGCAATACAAAAGCGATGATGCAGATGGTGCGCATACGCACAGGCCGTTTCCCGCTAAATGCAAAGATAAAAAATAGATACAAAGACGCAGGGATGCTGATTAAAAAACCCATGCGGCCGATAATTCCCATCAGGAAAGATGCAAACAGCTTTGTCAGCGCGCCTTCCGGCTCCAGAAATATTACCAGCAGCACAATAAACAGCACCAGGCAGATGCCGGCGCCAATAAACCGGGGGGAAAATGGACTTTCCTCCTGAGGCGCAGCTTTTGCAGTTTTTTTCTGCGGGACGGATCTGCCGCCGGCAGCCGTCTTGGTCTTCGATGCAGAGGCCGCTTTCTGGGCCTGAGATTTTCCCTTTTGCTCTGCCATAGTTGCCTCCTTTATGTGGTCATATACAAAATAAACGTAAACAATGCCGCGCCCCAGCTATAGTAAGCGAAGCTGGAGAAACCCTGTTTCACTGCCAGGAAGCGCATCAAATGAACGGCTATGTAGCCACCGCCGCAGGAAGCCGCAGCGGCCAGGATACACTGCAGGACAGTTATGATCCCAAAAGCCCCTGCTCCGCTGCGCACCAGGCCAAAAATATCCAAGGCCAGCAGAACGATAAGCATTGGATAGAGACACAGCAGCGCCCAATTCAGCGCTTTCTGCTTGTCCGCTCCCCGAGCAGCAGCCATGGACAATACGCCGCCGATACGGGAAAGGCCGGGCAGAATGCCCAATGCGCCAAAAATACCCATAAGCAGCCCATCCGCAGGGGTCATGGAACGGGAGTCCTTATTCCCTGCCGGTAAGAATTGCGGCACGAACAAAATTACGCCGTTCAGCAGGAACAAAGCGGCTGTCATAGGCAGGGAATCCCCGTCCCCGGCAAAAATCCCAAACAGCACCGCACCCAGGAGCATGGGAAAAAATGCGGAGCGCGCCAGTGCATAATCCAAAATTGCCTGGCTGTCCGGCGGGCGTTTCCTGCGGCGGGGCGGCAGGCTTGCCAAGCGCCGCTCACGGGTGATCCGGCGGAACATTTGCCGGGACGTAAGAAATAAAGCGCCCAGCATCCCCAAATGCGCAAACAGGTCAATGAGATGCCGCGCAGACATACCGAAAAGCTTCCCGACGATCAGCTGGTGCGCTGAAGCGGAAATGGGCAGAAATTCTCCAAGACCGGATAAAAAACCATATACTACACTTCCCAGTATCTCCAGCGCCATGCATACTTCTCCTTTATAGGTCTAACCAATATCATAGCACATCCTCCGGGAAATTTCCACCCTAAAGTGAAAATTATTGCTTTTGCCGGGTTTTTCCCTTCCCCTGTCCGGACTGCCGGGCAATCATTTTGTGCAACGTTGTCAGCGCGTCGCTGAGTCCCCCCAGTTTGTCGATAAGGCCGGAGGCCACCGCTTCTTTGCCGTAAAGGATTGTCCCCACATCCGTGGCCATTTCCCCCGTGGCCATCATATAGCTTTCAAATTGCTCTTTGGAAATGTTGGAATTGGCAGTGACAAAATCCGCGATCTGCTCCTGGATGCGCTGGAAATACCGGAAAGTCTGGGGCGCCCCCACCACCAACCCGGTCATTCGCACCGGATGCACCGTCATGCTGGCGGTGGGGGTGATAAAGGATTTTTTCGTACACACAGCCAGAGGGATTCCAATGGAATGCCCGCCGCCCAAAACCAGGGAAACCGTGGGCTTCTTCATGCCTGCGATCATCTCTGCAATGGCCAGTCCCGCTTCAATATCTCCGCCCACAGTATTGAGCAGGAGCAGCAATCCATCGATTTCCTCGCTTTCCTCAATCCCTGCCAGCAAAGGCAAAACATGCTCATATTTTGTGGTTTTGGCCGTCTCCGGCAAAACCTGATGCCCTTCGACCTGGCCGATGATGGTCAGCGTATAGATATTTCCCTTGCTGCTTTTGGTAATATCGGAGCCAAGCTCAATTATCTGCTCCCGTTCTTGTTTTTTTAACTCTGCATCGGCTTTTTCATTCATGCCACCGACCTCCTATGGTTTTTTCATAGGATAACCCGCAAAGTTCCGATCAATTCACCTTGCGTTTATTGACGCAATGGCGTATAATAGCAGCAGGGATTTGCTGCGTTCTTTCCCGCGTCCCTATCTGCCGACGGCGGCATGAGCACTGGCCGCGTGCAGATACTTTACCTGTATTCCTTGGATGTCCCATTCTGAAGGAGTCGCTGCGAAACTGCAAAATTTTATACAAGGAGAATATACAATGCAATTTACTTACAAAACGAAGGGTACCTGCTCCCGGGAGATCCTCTTTGACATTGAGGATGGAAAGGTGAAAAATCTTCAGTTCATCGGTGGGTGCAACGGAAATCTGAAAGGTATCGGTGCGCTGGTAGACGGTATGCCCATCGATGAGGTTATCGCCCGTGTGGAGGGAATCCAGTGCGGAATGAAAGCTACCTCCTGCCCCGATCAGCTGGCGCAGGCGCTGAAAGAAGCCAAGGCGCAGCTGCGTGCGTAAAGCATAAAAATCCCGGAAAGCAGTTATCTAACCGCTTTCCGGGATTTTTATGCTTTCACAAGGGAGAAAATCCGCTGCACCAGCGCGTCCCGTCCGTCTCCCTTCTCGGCAGAGAAGGGGATCACCTGGCACTCCTCGGGAAGCTCCAAGTCCTCCCGGATAATTTGCAGATTGGTTAGAATCTCGCTTTTTTTCAGCTTGTCCAGCTTATTGGCCACAACGCAGAAATCGCAGTCCGCGTCCAGAAACCAGCGTGCCATGGTAATATCGTTGTTGGTGGGGGGATGCCGCGCGTCCACAATCAAAATTCCAAGATCAATGCGCCCAGCTGCAAAATAGCGCTCCATCAGTTCCCCCCAGCGCTGCTTCTCCTTCTGGGAGACTTTGGCATAGCCATAACCGGGCAGATCTACAAAATAGCACTTTTTGTCCACCGTAAAATAATTCACATGCACGGTCTTTCCTGGGGTATCCCCTACCCTGGCAAAATTCTTTCGCTGGAGCACCCGGTTGATCACCGAGGATTTCCCCACGTTGGATTTGCCTGCGAAAGCGATTTCCGGCAGGCGTTCTCTGGGGAAGTCCTTGGCAGAGGCGGCGGAAATAGAGAATTCCACATTGTTGAGATTCATGGGACACCTCACTGCCGAATCTCCGGCTTGCGTGCTTTGGGCTTCACGCTATCTGGAATTTCTCCCAGCAAAGCCGGCTTCAGCTCCTTGTGCCGGTTCAGCGCGGCTTCCAGCACTGTTTCCACAGTCTGCGCCGTAATGAACTTCAGCGATTTGCGGACGGTCTGATCGATCTCCTCCAAATCCCGCTCGTTGGCCTGGGGAATGATGACCGTATTGACACCATGGCGCAGAGCAGCCATGGTTTTTTCTTTCAAGCCGCCGATGGGCAGCACACGTCCGCGAATGGAGATCTCGCCGGTCATGGCCACATCCCGCCGCACCGTCAGCCCTGTCAGCGCAGAAACCATCGCCGTACACACGGTAACACCGGCGGAGGGGCCGTCCTTGGGTACCGCGCCCTCTGGGAAATGCACATGAATATCTTTGGTCTTGTAGAAATCTGCCGCGATTCCCAGTTTAGCGGAATTGGCGCGGATATAACTCAGCGCCGCATGGGCAGATTCTTTCATGACATCTCCCAGATTGCCGGTAAGTTCCAGCTTGCCGGAGCCGTCCATCACATTTACTTCTACTTCCAGCGTTTCTCCACCCACAGCAGTCCAGGCAAGGCCTGTGACCAAACCTACCTGATCCGTACCCGGCAGCCGATCAGGCAAAAACTTCCGAACTCCCAAAAAGACTTCCACATTGCCGCCGTTTACAGTGACTTTCTTGCTTTCCGGGTCATCCAGAAGCTGCTTATCTGCTTTCCGGCAGACCTGAGAAACCGCCCGTTCCAGATTCCGCACCCCGGATTCCCGGGTATAGCAGCGGATAATTTCCCGGATGGCGTCGTCTGTAAAGCGCAGCTGACTCTTTTTCAGTCCATGCTTTTGCAGCTGTTTGGGGATCAGATGGTTTTTGGCGATTTGCAGCTTCTCCTCGTCGGTGTAGGAGTTTAGCTCAATAACTTCCATTCGATCCAGCAGAGGGCGCGGTACCGTATCCAGGGTATTGGCGGTGGTGATGAACAGCACATCCCGCAGGTCAAAGGGAACTTCCAAATAATGATCCCGGTATGCCTGATTTTGCTCGCTGTCCAGTACCTCCAGCAGTGCAGCACTGGGATCGCCCCGGTAATCGGAGCCCATTTTGTCCACCTCGTCCAGCAGCAGGACAGGATTCCTGCTGCCCGCCTGGATCATCGCGGACATGATCCGCCCGGGCATTGCGCCTACATACGTCTTGCGATGACCGCGGATATCCGCTTCGTCCCGCACGCCGCCCAGAGAAATCCGCGCCATTTTTCGGTTCAGACTCTTGGCAATGGAGTAAGCGATGGAGGTCTTGCCCACGCCGGGAGGCCCCACCAGGCAAAGGATCTGGGGCGGCATTTCTGGCGCCATTTTCCGCACGGCCAGCGTCTCCAGGATCCGCTGCTTCACCTTCTCCATTCCATAGTGATCCCGATTCAGAATACGTTCTGCAGCAGCAATATCCAGCCGCTCTTTGGTAGCGGTATTCCAGGGAAGATCCAGCACTGTGTCCAAATAATTCCGCAAAACCGCTCCCTCCGAAGAACCATACGGCTGCTTTTTCAGATGATCCAGATCCTTCAGGAGCTTTTTCTCCGTTTCTTCCTCCAGGTGCAGCTTCCGTATTTTGGCGTCGTATTCCTCCAGATCGGAATCCTCATCGCCCTCTCCCAATTCTTCCCGCATAACCTTGATCTGCTCCCGCAGGTAATAGTCCCGCTGATGCTGATCCAGTACAGCACGGGTTTTATCCTGGATTTCTGCCTCCAGCTGCAGCAGTTGAACCTCCTGCCGCAGCAGCTGCAGAGTATATTCCAGCCGGCGCACCGGATCCAGCATACACAAAAGCGTGGCCTTATCAGGATAATCTATGCCGGAGTTCTGGGCAATGGTATCCGCCAGAAAACCGCAGCTGTCGGACGCGATCATCCGCAGCTGGGTGGTGTGCGAAGGCCGCTCCACCATCTCCAGATAATTGGCGTATAGTCCCAGCGCCTCCCGCCGCAGAGCGCGGCTGTGCAGGTCATCCTCCGCAGGCGTGTCCTCGATCCGCTGTGTGACCCCGGCAATATATGGCTCCCGCTGGATCACTTCCTGCAGAGAGGCTCGATACAGTCCCGTCACCAATACGCGGATATTCTCCCCTTGGGAGCGGAGGATCTGCTTTACCTGTGCCACTGTACCCACGGGGTAAAAATCCTGGATGTCCGGGTCTTCTACTGTGATATCCCGCTGGGGTGCCAGGTAGAGCAGCTGATCTTTTTTCAGCGATTCCTCCAGAGAACGGGCGGACTTTACCCGCCCTACGTCAAAATGGGTGGTCTGCTGGGGAAAGACCACCATCCCTCGCAGCGCCAGTACCGGCAAAACCGTCTGCGCGGCGGTATTCAATTCACTCATCGGTATCTCCTTCCTCAGTATTGTGGAAAAGGGGGTAGCTGGCTACCCCCTTGCGCTTGTTATTTTTTTACGGCTGCCTTTCCCCTTGGACAAGCCGGATCCCGCAGGATCACCGGCTCGCTGCCCTGCACACATTCCGGGGTAAGGATCACCTTTCTGATGGTGAGATCCGAGGGGATCGCATACATGATGCGAGTCATGATCTGCTCCATCACTGCGCGCAGACCTCGTGCGCCGATTTGGCGGTCAATGGCCTTCTGGGCGATGGCTTCCAGCGCCGCGTCCTGAATCTCCAGTTCCACATTGTCCATTTCCAGCAGCTTTGTATACTGCCGGGTCAGGGCGTTTTTCGGCTCCACCAAAATGCGCATCAGATCTTCTTTTTTCAAATCCTGCAGGCTGGTGATCACAGGCATTCGGCCCACCAGTTCCGGGATAATGCCGAATTTTACCAAATCGTCCGGTTCCACCTGGGCAAAGATTTTACCAAGATCCCGGTGCTTTTTGCTCTCCACCGGAGCATCGAAGCCAATGGACGAGCGTTCCGTTCTGGATTCGATGATCTTATCCAGCCCGTCGAAAGCGCCGCCGCAGATAAACAGGATGTTGGTGGTATCAATGGGGATCATCTCCTGCTGCGGATGCTTCCGCCCGCCCTGAGGCGGTACGTTGGCCACCGTACCCTCCAGAATTTTCAGCAGAGCCTGCTGCACGCCCTCTCCGGAGACGTCCCGGGTAATGGAAGTATTTTCACTCTTCCGGGCAATCTTATCCATTTCATCGATGTAGATAATGCCGCGCTCCGCCAGATCCACGTCAAAGTCTGCCGCCTGCAGGAGCCGCAGCAGAATATTCTCCACATCATCGCCTACATAGCCCGCCTCCGTCAAGGTGGTGGCATCGGCAATGGCAAAGGGAACGTTCAGGATTTTGGCCAAGGTCTGGGCAAAGAGGGTTTTGCCGCAGCCGGTGGGGCCTATCAGCAGGATATTGCTCTTCTGCAACTCCACATCGGAGTCCTTTGCCAAGTAAATGCGCTTATAATGATTATAAACCGCAACAGACAAGCTGATCTTGGCGTTTTCCTGACCCACAATGTAGCTGTCCATGAAAGCTTTCATTTCCATGGGCGTGGGAAGCCGCTCCCCCGAGCGAAGTTTCCCGCGGCTGTCGGATTCCAAATCATCTTTGAGCAGTTGGCTGCAAGTCTGCACACATTCGCTGCAGATATACACACCCGGGCCGGCGATCAGCCGGGCCTGGGTCTCCCGCTTGCCGCAGAAGGAACAGCGGATCGGCTGCTCGTCTTTTTTGGGCATGGTGCGTTACCGCCTTTCCAATAAGAATTAATGATGATCCAGCACCCGGTCAATGAGTCCGAACTCCTTGGCTTCCTGGGCAGAGAGGAAATTATCCCGCTCGCAGGCGGCCACTACCTCCTCGTAGGGCTTGCCGGTATTCTCGGACAGGATGCGGTTCATCCGCTCCTTCACCTTCTCCAGCCGGCGCAGGTGGATGGTCATGTCGGTAATCTGCCCCTGGGTGCCGGCAGACGGCTGATGAATCATGATCTCGGAATTGGGCAGCGCCATGCGCTTCCCCTTGGTACCGGCAGAGAGCAGGAACGCGCCCATGGACGCCGCCATACCCACGCAGATGGTGGCCACATCGCACTTGATGTACTGCATGGTGTCGTAAATGGCCATGCCGGCTGTCACGCTGCCGCCGGGGCTATTGATATAAAACTGGATATCCTTATCCGGATCCTGGGCTTCCAGGTAGAGCAGCTGCGCTACCACCAGACTGGCGGTGGTATCGTTCACTTCCTCGGACAGGAAAATAATTCGGTCATTAAGCAGACGGGAAAAAATATCATAGCTGCGCTCGCCGCGGCTGGTCTGCTCTACAACATAGGGTACTAAACTCATGGTAAATATCTCCTTTCAGGGCTTGAGACATTCTAACCAGTTCCGGGGGCAGTTATTCCTCGGCCTTGGCCGCTTCCTGCTTGGGAGCAACGGCCACCGCGCTGTCCACAATGACCTTCACGGCCTTCCGAGTCTCCAGGCTGGTCTTGATCTCATCGGCGGGAACCATGGAACGGATCTTCTCCTCCTCCATCTCATACTGCTTGGCCAGGGATGCGTATTCCGCGTTCATTTCCTCCTCAGAAACGCTGATGCCCTCCACTTCCACGATCTTCGCCAGGGTCACGTTGGTCTTGGCCTGCTTCTCTGCCACAGGGCGGAAAGCGTTCCGCATGGTGGAAACATCGCCGCCCATCATCTTGGCATACTGCTCCATGGAGTAGCCGCTCATCTGCAGCTGGTAGGCAAAACGCTCCATCTGGTTATCCAGCTCGCTCTCAATCAGCGCGTTGGGCATATCCACAGTTGTATTCTCAGAAGCCTTATCCACGCAGGCCTGCTCAAAGCTGGCGTCGATCTGCTTCTGCGCCTGCTCCAGCGCCTTGGCGCGGATGTCCGCCTTCAGCGCTTCCAGGGAATCAAACTCGGACACATCCCGGGCAAACTCATCGTCCTGGGCAGGCAGCACAGTCTCAGTGATCTTATTCACTTTCACATGGAACACCACGTCCTTGCCGGCAAGCCCCTCGTGGTAGTTCTCGGGGAAGGTAATGTTGATGTCCTTTTCCTCACCGGCGGACATACCGACCACCTGCTCCTCGAAGCCGGGGACAAAGGAGCCGGAACCCAGCTTCAGGTCATAGCCCTCGCCCTTGCTGCCGTCAAAGGGAACGCCGTCCAGAGTGCCCAGGAAATCAATATTGGCAGTGTCGCCATTCTGCGCCGCCCGCTCCACGCTCTCCGTGGAGGCCACATTCTGCGCCATACGATCCAACTCCGCCTGCACCTGCTCATCGGTGACGGCAGCTTCAGCTTTCTCTACTTCCAGCCCCTTGTATTCCCCCAGTGTGACCTCGGGATACACATCGGTGGTCAGGGTCAGGGTGACGATATTGTTCTCATCGATGTTCATGTCGGTGAGATTGGGACGGCCGATGGCCTTCAGATCCTGCCCCAGAACGGCAAACTCATACACCTGAGGGAAAATCTCCTCCAGACCATCCTCATAGAACACATGAGCGCCGTACATGGTTTCGATCATCTTCCGAGGCGCCTTGCCCTTCCGGAAGCCAGGGATGGCAATATTCTTGCGCGCCTTCAAATAGGCCTTGTTGACGCCGGACTCCATAAGCTCCTTATCGATCTCCACCACAATGGTGGCCTGGTTTCCGTTTTTCTCTACGCTTTTAACGTTCATAATTGAATCCTCCCAAATCATTCAGACCGCCTTGCAGTCTTCTCTATAAATTTACAGCCGTAGTATTTTATCAAAGAAAACCGGGCTTGTCCACCCTTTTTCGGAAAAAACTTTAAGAAATCACCCGGAAGGGCTTAAAATTTAACCGATCGGCAGACAGAAGCCGGAATTCAGTGTCGCTCCACAGCCCTTCCTGCGCCAAATTCTGGGCTGCCCCGTGCAAATGCCCATAGAAACAGCGGCGGACTTCATACTTTTCCAACAGTTCCAGAATCTCCTGGCACACATAGCCCTTGTATCGCGGCGGATAATGGAGAAATACCAGCTTCGGCAAATCTCCCGCAGATTGCAAAGACGCTTCCAGGCGCATCAGCTCTCGGCGAAACACCTTTTCATCGTGCGCGCCGCTGCGCTCCTCCTCAAAGAACCAGCCCCGCGTACCGCAGATGGCCCATCCTTCGTATTCATAGTGATTATTGTTTAGAATAAACTGGTTCTCAATGCCATTTTCCTGACAAAAACGGTAAAACTTCGCCGCAGTGCTCCACCAATAGTCGTGATTTCCTTTCAGGATGATTTTCCTTCCGGGAATGTGCTGGTGAATCCAGAGAAAATCAGCGGAAGCGTTCTGCAAGTCCAGTGCCCAGGAAAGGTCGCCCAGCAGCACTGTGGTATCCTCCGGACGGATTACCTGCATTCCCTCCCGGAGTTTCTCCATATACCCCACCCAAGCGCCGCCAAACACATCCATAGGCTTGGGAGCACCCAGGCACAGGTGCAGATCTCCGATTGCATATAACGCCATATTTCACCCCCGTCTGTCCAGCCAGGCAGGCAGTTCCGACTGGGAGATCCCCAGCGCCTCCGCCGTCACCGCACTGTCTCGGGCAGGGCCGCGCTCTGTCAGCAGCAGGGCGGGTCTGCTCTCCCCTGCCGCCGCCCGGTAATCCTGCAAACCGCCGTAGGCCAATGCGGAGTATGGGCCAAGCAGATAAGCGTTTGCCCGATAGACGCCGGGGATAATGGATGCCATGCGCTTCCGACTGATCACCGCTGGAAAAAAGCCGTCCTTTACAGTGTCCAGAGATTGCTTTTCCAGGGTATACAGCTTCCCCTGGCGGCAGCAGGCGGAATAGCGGAGCGTTTCCTCCGAACCCAGGGCGCCGAAAATCAGCCGCTCCAATTCTTTCGGTACGGATACGTCGGCGTCGGCGGTGGGCGTCTCCTGCGCCAAAGCGTCGGTGCGCAGCTGTCCGTAGTGAAACAGATCCCATAAACCGCTGTTTTCATTGCAGGCGCAGAGGATGTTGCCCACCGGCAGTCCCATCTCTCTGGCGTACCAGCAGGTAATGGGCGCGGAAAAGTCCCCGGCAGCCACGGCGATGTCCAGCAGCTGCTCCCAGATATCCACACCGGTCTTCTGGATCTGCGCAACCAGCACAAACAGAAACGCCAGCCGCACGGAGATCCATGCCCAGTCGCTGGGTACGCAGCTGTCAGGATGGATCATCTGCGCCAGCCGCCTAACGGCATAAAATAGGTCATGCTCCGGGTTTTGCCATACCTCCGCGATCACAATACGGTGGCTCATGGGCAGAAGACGGGCAGGACTTGCCCCCACTGCCGCCTCTACATCCTCCTCCCGCAGTCTGGCGGGATAAAACAGGTTAAGCACCTCCGCAATGCATCCGCAATCGCTTTTGGATAATATCCCATTGATCTGCTCCCGGCTGAGCCTGGGCAGCCGAAGCGGAACGAACAGTCCGCCATCTGCTCCCCGCTCCTGAGATAAGGCACAATAAGCAGTGTACGCATTTTTTTCATCCCGCGTGGTCACATACAGCACCGCTCCATCACTCCCCCAACACGCGCACAGCATTATTCCAGAAAATATCCGCTACCATTTCACGATTGACGCCGCGCTGCAGGAGCCCCTGCGCCAAAACCGGGTAGTCCTGCACGCCGGCGAAGCCCGCAAAGAGCGGGTCGCATCCATCCAGATCTCCTCCCAGCGCCAGATGCTTGCCCGAGGGATCCAGCTCCAAAAAGTGAAGGAAATGCCGGCAGGCCGTCTCCAAATCCGCCTGCTCGCCCACGAAGCCCGCATACGCGTTAAAGCCGGCCACGCCGCCAGTCTCGCCGATGGCGCGGAACATATCGTCCGTTAAATTCCGGCTTACGCCGCACACTGTCCGGCTGTTGGAGTGGGTGGCAATAATGGGAGCTTGGGTGATCTTCAGAATATCCCAAAATGCCTCGTCGCTGATATGGCTCACATCCACCAGCATCCCCAGGCGCTGGGCTTTCCGTACATATTCCCGGCCAAGATCGGTGAGTCCGCCGCCGGTTATATGGGAGCCTGCCAGGGGATTCCGCTCATTCCAGCCCAGAGTAGTCATGCGGAAGCCGATCTTATACAAATCCTCCAGCAGTTCCGGGTCAAACCCAAAACCGGCAGGACCTTCAATGGTCAAAATCGCGGACATCTTTCCCTGCCGGCGATTTTCTTCTATATCCGCCGCAGTAAATGCCTGGCCAATCCAGTCGGCGTTTTTATGGATCTCCCGCTGAAAGGTTGCCAACTCCCGCTCAAACACCGTTATCGGGGAACATTTGCGCTGCTCCTCCATGAACGGCGTAGTGTAGCAGGCAAAGCACTGCGCGTAGCCAGGAAATTCTCTTGCCCTGGTCAGGTCGATATGGTAATGATTCTGCCGCAGGGAGCCGGCCTCGTTGCCGCTTTCCCCTAACAGGGTCAGCAAAGTATCACAGTGCAGGTCAAAAACAGGAAAAGTCATTGAAAAGCGTCCTCCATATGATGAATTTCGGGTCGGGTCGTGCGGATTCCCTCCGGGGCGTAAATCTCCACTACATCAAACCGGGGCTGCAGCGGCGTGGGATTGCGGGAAAGATAAATGGAGGCAGTTACCCGGATCCTGTCCTGCTTATGCCGGTCTACATATTCGCAGGCATTGGCAAAAGCCGGTGATTTACGCAGTTTTACCTCTACAAACACCAAAAATTTCTTGTTCCGAACGATCAAGTCAATTTCCCCAAAGCGGCTGCGGTAGCCGGCCGCTACCATTTGATAACCTTTCCGGCGCAAGTATTCCGCCGCCTGCGCCTCGCCCCAAGCGCCTGCCAGATTATTTCTCCCCATAGAATTTCTTCAAAAAACTCATCCGATGGATAGGGCTGGCACCATATTCCCGCAGCGCCGCATAGTGACGCTGGGTGCCATATCCTTTGTGAATATCAAAGCCATATTCCGGGTATTGCTTCGCCAGCGCCAGCATGGCGTCATCCCGGCTTACTTTGGCCAGTATGGAAGCCGCCGCAATGCTGGCGCTGAGGCTGTCCCCATGGACGATGGTCTTCACCGGCACGGGGAGGCCAGGATCTCGGTTGCCGTCTACCAACGCAATATCCGGATGGACAGAAAGCTGCTCCACCGCCCGGCGCATGGCCAGGTATGTAGCCTGCAGGATATTTACCTGATCGATTTCCTCCCAGGAAGCCCAGCCAATGCCATAGGCCACAGCCTGCTCCCGGATGGCAGGAAACAGCTCCCGCCTGCGTTTGTCGGAGAGCTTCTTGCTGTCGTCCAGACCGGGGATCTCCAGACCTGGAGGCAGAATCACCGCTGCCGCACAAACCGGTCCGGCCAGCGGGCCGCGCCCTGCCTCATCCACTCCGCAGATATGCTGAAATCCCTGGGAAAGGTACGTCTGCTCGATTTGACAAAGATTCTCTTTGCTCATATCGTCTCCTCCGGCGCTTCCAGAGTAAAGCGTCCCAATTTGCCGCTGCGGTATTCCTCCAGCAGCACTTTCGCCATGCGTTCGGTGTTGATCTCCCCGCCGGACACCAGGAACCCCCGCTTTCGTCCAGCGGCTTCCAGCAGCGCGTAGCCGGGGGCATCCCACGGCATTTCGATGCCGTAACGCGCCTGCAGCGCCTGATGATACCGCTTCCACAGCAATTCCATCAACCGGGAAGCCAAATCCTCCACATCCAGCACATCTTCCTTGACCGCGCCGGTATAAGCCAGCAGCAGTCCTACCACAGGGTCTTCAAATTTTGGCCATAGAATACCGGGGGTATCCAACAGCAAAAGGTCACTGGATACCGTGACCCATTGCTTGCCTCGGGTCACGCCCGGTCGGTTTTCCGCACGAGCCCCTTTCCTGCCGGCAATCTGGTTGATTAAAGTGGATTTACCCACATTGGGTATCCCAACAATCATCACCCGCAGCGCCTTGCGCATTCCTTTGGCACTGTCCCGGTGAATTTTCTCCTTTAACACGCCGCGCAGAGCGGGTTCCACATCGTTCACGCCCCGCCGGGTCTTGCAGTCAGTGGCAACCACGGCAATGCCCCTTCCGCGGAAATGCTCCGCCCATCGCCTGGTGGCGGCCGGATCTGCCAAATCCATCCGGTTCAGCAGCAGGACTCTCGGCTTATTGGCGCATATCTCATCAATATCCGGGTTACGGCTGGCCGCAGGGATACGGGCGTCCACAATTTCGCAGACCGCATCCACCAGCTTCAAATCTGCTTCTATCTGACGCCGGGTCTTGGTCATATGGCCGGGGTACCACTGGATATGCATATTTTTATCCTGCTCCATGGTTCAATACTCCAATTCTGCTAAAATCTCGCTGGAGCGCGCCGCCGTCCGTCCCAGGGAAAAACAGCAAAATCACCTTCCCCAGGATCTCCCGCCGGTCTATCAGCCCGATCTCCGGATTCCGGCTGTCTTTGGAGATATTCCGGTTGTCTCCCATCACGAAGTAGCATCCATCGTCCACAGTCAGGGGAAACGTCATTCCTTCCTGCAGCTCCGTAGGCGTATAGGTATACGGTTCCTCCAGCGCCTTGCCATCAACATAGACAACGCCCTGGGAAAAATCAATGTCCACCGTCTGCCCTTCCGTGGCAATGATCCGCTTTACAATGGGCGCGCCATTGTCATAGCTGGTCTTACTGGCCACGATTATATCTCCCTGCTGCGGGTCGGTATAGAATAGATTCCCCAGCAGAAGCAGATAATCCCCGTCCACCAGGGTATCGTACATGGAATCCCCGGAAACGGTGGCAATCCGGAATACCAGCAAAAACAGCAGAATCACAACTGCCAGCAGATATACCATATCATGCAGGTACATCACCGCCATCTTGACAGGGTCTGTCTCCTCAGGAATCCGCTGGGATTCCGCAGCAGACCAGTTGTTTTTGCTGCGGGACTCATATTTTCCACGCTTCAAAGCGCTCACTCCTAATATAAAAGCCAGCAACGGCCATAATTCTCTATCATTATACACAATTCAGGGTAATAAAAAAAGAGGGCGAACCCTCTTTTTTTATTTTCTTTTGGATCAAACCTTCTCGCGAACCTTGGCCGCCTTGCCGAAACGGTCACGCAGGTAATACAGCTTCGCCCGGCGAACCTTACCCTTGCGGACAGTCTCCACCTCGGCAATCCGGGGAGAGTGCACAGGAAATACTTTCTCGCAGCCTACACCGTAGCTGACCCGGCGCACGGTGATGGTCTCGCCGATGCCGCCGTGCTTCCGAGCGATGATGGTGCCTTCAAACACCTGGATACGCTCACGGGAGCCTTCCTTGATCCGCACATGCACACGAACGGTGTCTCCCACCCGCATCTCGGGCAGCTCCGGCTTCATGTACTGGCTGGACAGAGCCTTTACTAAATCCATGTTCATTGTCCTCCTTAGATATTAGGCGTTCATACGGCGCATTTTTGCCCGCAGAGGACGCACCTTGATTTCAGACCATGGTATTTTACCACAGCTATTTTCAAAAATCAAGGGGAATTTTTACTTTTCTCCGCAATTTTCCCGGATAATCTCCCATGCCGCGCATAGCCTTGGGAGGCTCCATGCGGCATTGGCAGGACTGGTGGAGGGCAGACGGACAGCCGGAAGCCCAAGGCGCGGCAGCAAATACTTGTCATACAGACGCGCCGCTGCGGCGCCATTGACAAAAATCTGGGAAATCTCACTCTGGGCGAGTAAATTCTCCACCGGGTTGGGCACTGCGCGGCGAATAGAACTGTCGGCCGACCCTTCAATTTCGCAGCTGGCAATCACATCCCACAGGGCAATACGGTTTTTCAGCAGAAAGCGCTCCTTTTCCGCAATACCCACAGGCATCTTCTGCTCCAATACCTGCGCCAATACCTTCCAGAAACGATTTTGAGGATGCCCATAGTAAAAAGCGTTCTCCCGGGATTTCACCGAGGGAAAGCTGCCCAGAATCAGCACCTTGGAATGCGCGTCGAAAATCGGAGAAAAGGGATGATGTACACGTTCTTGCATAGCTTTTCCTTTCAGCAGACGCAAAATCCATCACGGGGAATATCTGAATTTTTATCCCCGAATGGCTTGGAGAATCGCCAAGATTCTTTTTGTACATTCGTACAATCTATTCTTTTGCTCCCTCTGCTGTTGATTTTTTTAGTATAGCATACTGCCTTCTCAGAATCAAGCCGCTGCTTCTGCTGAAAACCCTCCCTACGGCTGCCGCTTGCAATCTTTGAGAAAATATGATAGCATTTTGAAAAACAGTATAAACAGGGGAAATGGCCTATGGAACAGTTTTGTCAGGAAATCGGAATGCCGGTGGAAGTTACGGAAAAACTCCTATCGTTGCAGGCAGCGCTTCCCGACTTCCCGGAGCGGCAGCTTCTGCGCCGGGAACAGGATTGGGAAGCAGGGCTTTCAGCGGTAAAACGCCGCCTGGAGGAAGACCCCGGCGGCTTCAAAATGCTGCTTTCCATGCTGCGGTGTGCTCTGGACGCCTGGGACGATTATCAGAGGCTGAAATTATCCCGGCAGGTCTACCGGGATACCATGGCCTGCTTTTCCCGCTTTGTCCGGGAGCACCAGAATACTTACGGTGAATACGGCTTTGATCGGGAATGGTGGACAGTGCGGCAGGTTTCCTGCAGGCTTTTCCGCATCGGGGCGCTGGAATATGAATTGACCGCCCAGGCAGGACAGCCGGTGATCAGCCTGCACATCCCCTCGGATGTCCGGCTGCTGCCTCCCCTGCTGCGGGATTCCTATCAAGATGCCCGCAGGCTCTTGGGAGCGGCGTTTCCGAAATATCAGGATAAACCGATGATCTGCTCCTCCTGGCTGCTCTCGCCTGCGCTGCAGGGGCTGCTTTCTGCGGATTCTCACATACTGCAGTTTCAAAAGTCCTTTCAAATTACGCCGGCGCCCTGCCCCGACGATAGCTTCTTCACCTGGGTGTTTCAGACGGACAGCCGGGATCTGGAAGCCCTGCCGGAGCGTACTGCGCTGCAGCGGAATCTGAAAGCATTCCTTCGGAATGGCGGTCAGTTTTTCAATGGGTACGGCGTACTCATGCAAGACCCTTTTCAATAGATCAGCCGGGAACAGATTTTTCTGCTCCCGGCTTTTATCATTGGATACATCGGACACGCAGCACACCCTCCATTCGCTTCAGCGTATCCTCGATCCCCGCCGGCGCCGAGGAATCCAGATCCAGCATGGTGTAGGCGTATTCTCCCCGGCTGCGGTTCAGCAGTTCCGCAATATTCACGCCCTCTCCGGAAACAGCCGCCGTAAAACGGCTCAGAGAATTGGGGATATTCCGATGCAGAATCGCCATCCGTCCGGCACGAAGACAGGGACCCATATCACAGTCCGGAAAGTTCACGGAATGGGTAATATTCCCATTTTCCAGATAGTCCATCACCTGCCGCACCGCCATCCTGGCGCACTTATCCTCCGATTCCTGGGTAGACGCGCCCAAATGGGGGATAGCAATGACGCCCTCCATATTAGCCGTGCGGTTATTGGGAAAGTCCGTAACATATCGGCGCACCCGGCCGCTTTGCAGTGCCGCCGCCATCGCCTCGTCGTCCACCAGCTGGTCCCGCGCAAAATTCAGCACAAGTACGCCGGAGCGCATTTTTCCCAGAGTTTCAGCATTGATCATATGCCGGGTAGCCTCCAGCAGCGGGGTATGCAGGGAGATCACATCACAGGCTTCAAGGATGGCATCCAGGGTCTGGACGCGATGGATATGGTTATCCAAATGCCAGGCCGCATCAATGGAGATATAGGGATCATAGCCGTATACTTCCATTCCCAGCCGCCAAGCCGCGTTGGCCAGCAGGCCGCCCACCGCGCCCAGGCCAATCACCCCCAGCCGCCGTCCGGCGATCTCATGGCCGGCAAACCGGCGCTTTCCTTTTTCTACCTGCGCCGCAACACTGCCGGAGTCCCGGATAGAACGCGTCCATTCAATGCCGCCGATCACATCCCGGCTCCCCAAGAACATACCGCACAACGCCAATTCCATGACGCTGCTGGCGTTGGCGCCGGGAGTATTGAATACCACTATCCCCTGCTCCGCGCAGCGCCTCAGCGGAATATTGTTGACCCCCGCGCCCGCGCGAGCCACTGCCAGAACCTGCTCCGGCAGATGCAGCCCCTCCATGGCTGCGCTGCGCACCAGCACAGCGTCCGCCTCCGACAGCTTTTCCGCCGTGCGGTACTCCGGTTTCCACAAGGCCGTCCCCTCCGGGGAAATCGGATTCAAATAATAGATACGAAACATAGGCGCCTCCGCTGCTCTCATCCGTTCTTCCTTTCAAATTCCGCCATAAAGTCCGTCAGCCTTTCCACACCAGCCAGGGGCATGGCGTTATATAAGCTGGCGCGCATACCACCGACGCTGCGATGGCCTTTCAGATTCACCAAGCCGGCTTCCTCTGCCTCCCGGACAAACTGCGCATCCAGCGCTGCGTCCCCAGTGACGAAAGGCACGTTCATCAGCGAGCGATCCTTGGCAACTGCCGTCCCTCGGAACAGGCGGCTGTGATCCAGAAAATCATAGAGAACAGCCGCCTTGCGTCGGTTATGCGTCTCCATTGCAGATAGCCCTCCCCGCTCCTTCATCCATTGGAACACCTTGCCGCAAATATAAATCCCGTACGCCGGGGGCGTATTGTACAGCGAGCCGTGCTCCGCGTGAATTTTGTAACGCAGCATGGTGGGGGCAGCCGCATATATATCCTCGCGGATCAGATCCTCCCGAATAATCACGATGGTTACCCCGGCGGGGCCTACATTCTTCTGTGCGCAGGCAAAAAGCAGTCCGTACCGTTCCACGTCCACCGGCTCAGACAAAAAACAGCTGGACATATCGGAAACCAAAGCTTTTCCCTTGGTATTGGGCAGTTGGTGGAACTTTGTGCCGTAAATGGTATTGTTCTCGCAGATATATACATAATCCGCGTTTTCCCGGATGGGCAGGTCAGAGCAGTCCGGTATGTAGGTGAAGTTCTTATCTGCCGAGGACGCTGCGCTTTCAGCATCCCCATACCGCTTGGCCTCTGCAAAGGCTTTCTTCGCCCATTGACCGGTAAGGATATAATCCGCCGCGCCATTGTGCATCAGGTTCATGGGAATCATGGAAAACTGGGTGGATGCGCCGCCCTGCAAAAAGAGCACGCGGTATTCTTTGGGGATTCCCACTAGTTCCCGCAAATCAGCCTCCGCTTGGTGAAGAATCTGCTGGAATCCCTCTGATCGATGGCTCATCTCCATCACGGACATCCCTGTTCCCCGGTAATCCAGCATTTCCGTCGCCGCCTCCCGCAGCACCTCCTCCGGCAAAACTGCCGGCCCTGCGGAGAAATTATATACTCTCGACATGAGAAATCCCCCATTTCTTATTACACGTTAATATATGCCTGCTTCTCAGTTTTACGCTCGGGGAAAATAATCTGTCCTGCCCGCGAGGACGATGTCAAAACGCCGGAAAAACTCCCTGCCGGCAAGAGTAATACTCAAATTACTGTCTCATCAGCACTCACCTAATCTCCAACGCTTTTTCTGCGGCGTTAGACGATCTTTCTTATTATCCCGCAGGCGATTTTAGCGCCTGCATTTCCAGCGGGCTGCGTATGGAAATCATCTGGATCGCTGTGGATAATTACCGTCCGTCCGATAACTTGCTGCACGGAAAAACGGCCGGTCAAAACCTCCATGTGCGCCCTTCCATGATCCGCCAGCAACGGCGGCAGATCTCCCGCATGATTGGGATGGGGCGCATTGGTGGGATTGAAATGGCTGCCGGTATCCTGGAAACCCTGGCCGCCGCAGTTCGCGCCTTCATGGATATGGAACGCAAAGAATCCCGTCTGGGACTTAGGCAGTCCCAGAATATCCGCCACCACCAATGTCCCGTCCCGCCGCTGGTAAAAGCGCACCGTTCCTTGAATGCCCGGCATTGCGTCGCCCCCGCGAATCTGTGCTGTGGCTCTTCCATAGATGTTTTGAGGCATGATCTTCCCTCCTTACAGCCAGTGTATGCGCTGCCCGCCTATTTGTGCGGAAAACGGAAAGCAAAATCATATTCCCAATTGCACACAAAATTTGGTTCAATTTGAATAAAATCCCCCAATCTTCCCAGCGGACGATACTGTGCTATCCCGCCTGCGCAGCGCATAAAAGCTTCCAAAACATCATTATCAGCGGGAAATACCTGTTGGATAGATAAGCCTGGATTTATATATGCTTGATAGGGTGTCTAATAACCGTTTTCCACTTTTCTGGAGGAACTTTTCTTGCATCCGACATATAGATTTCGTGATGTAATCTATTTTCGGTTATATCATTTACATATCCGTTTTCCCGCAAGTAGTTATCCATTCGTGCAACAGTTGCCGGTTCCTCATCAAATGCTCCTATGTGCATAATCTGAACACACAGCCCCTCATCAATAGTCAAAAATTCAGCAGATGAACAATCTAACTTTTTCTTTTTTGTTGCAGTTTCCACTGCCCAGTCAAAATCCTTTTTGGTCACAAAATCCGGTAAACGGATGGCAGAAATCCAATTAAAAGTATCTTTCTTGC
>DVKX01000051.1 GCA_018715805.1 Candidatus Faecousia intestinigallinarum
ACCCATCCAAACGAGTTGGTAATGATTGCGATGAGGGTCCACCTGTTCCCATCCCGAACACAGAAGTTAAGCTCATCTGCGCCGACAATACTTTGCGGGTGACTGCACGGAAAGATAGGTATTGCCAACACTAATATTCCTCCTTAGCTCAGTCGGTAGAGCAACGGACTGTTAATCCGGCGGTCGTAGGTTCAAGTCCTACAGGGGGAGCCAAAAAATCTTTCCCAGGCGTTGTGTATATCAGCGTCTGGGAAAGATTTTTATTGCAAAAAGCATATTCTATTCCTTTGGCGGAATGCCATAGAGCAGCAAACAGGGTCACAGTAGCCTGGCTTGACCAGAGGGGATCCCCTTGGCTAGGCGCTCCCCCTCCCAATTTCGTCGCAGTGCCTTTCCAATGATGGATTTATTTTGCGCGACCTTATGATCAACATTTTTCATGCGGGGCAGGGGACTGCCCCGCGTTTCTTTTTCGTTCAGAACAATATGAGACAGATGTCCCTTTCGATTGCGGATGAAAGCCATAGCTTCTCTCCGACTGTTTTGGACGTTACGCACAGTATATTTTGCAGGGACGCTTGCGCGTCAATCCGTATCGCTCCCTGTTTTTAATTTCTGATACTGTTTGCTGGCGAAAACGAAATCCGGCGCTCCATGAAGAGCCGCCCTCCCCGCTTCTAGGATATAAACTTCGTCAAAATGTCTCAAATTCTCTTCTTCCAAATCATGGGTCGCGACCATGACCATGCGGCCGTCCATGGCGGCGATCTGATTCATGATGTTCTGGGCGTTGGCGGCATCCAGCCCCGCCGTGGGCTCATCGAAGAGGAGAATTTTTCCGTCCTCCGCCAGGACTCGTGCGAAATCAAACCGCCGCTGCTCGCCGCCGGATAGCTTGGCGCTGTTCTTTTCCAGGAACTTATCCAGGTGATCTCCGGCGCTGTGGAACCAGGCTCCCAAACCGGACCGCAGAAGGGATTTTCGAAGCGTTTCCTCCGGCATTTTTCGGAACAGGGACACATTGTTCCCGATGGATGCGGAGAAAATGGTCGTATCTTGGGTCAGATACAGCAGTGCTTGGTGGGTCAGGCCTGGCTTGCCTGCAACATTTTCCCCATTGACGGAAAGCGTCCCGCCCTGCATTTCCAGAATGCCCGCCATGGTGCGAAGCAATGTGCTCTTCCCGCTACCGCTGGCACCCACCACGCAGATCTTCTTTCCCCGCTCCAGCTGGACAGACACATCGTCCAGGATTTTCCGTCCATCCCGAACCACAGTGCCGTGGGACAGGGCAAGGGAGGAAACCATTTCTGCGTCGGACTTATAGCTGTCCGTCGCATGGTTTCCGCTTTCCAGAAATGCCTCCAAGTCCTTGACGACTGCCCGGCCAGAAAGGATTGCGGAATAGTTTTCGCGGATGATTTGAAAGGGACCGGCGACCAAGTTCATCAGACTGGTCAAGGCGATCATCTCCGGCACCGTAATGGCTCCCGCAACGGCAAAAATCACGCCAAAGACCCAGCCGCCCAAGACGACCAGATTGCCCAGGCCATAGCTTGCGGACATGGACATTCGCTGCCAGACCCTGCTGCGCAGGACGCTCTTCCGTGCGTCCTCATTGGCTTGATCGTGGTAGCGGGAGACGTCCGTGCTGCGGTGGAATATTTTCAGTCCCGTAAAGCCAGCCATCAGCTCATTCAGCAGATCCACATAGCGGGATTTGGCAGCTACGGAATCCCGCTTTGTGGATTCCAGCCGCTTGCGGAAGAATCTGGGAACCCCCAGCGGCAGAATGCACAGTACGATCACGATCAGGGTCATCATAGGCTGAATAGATGTGGTGGCTGCCAGGGCAAACATCAAAAAGAACAGCTGGCAGGTCACATTTAGCAGCGCGCCTACATAATCCGTTTCCACTTCGTTTACCTGGTCGTTGACCATTGCCATGTAGTAGCCGTCTCCCTTGCTTTCCTTTTCTTCAATGCCGCATTCCAGGATCCGCTGCATCAGCGCGTTGCGGAACAAGGCGGAGATTTTGGAGCGCACGTTCAATTCGCTGCAACTGAAAGCAAACTCCAGGGCTGCCTCCAAAATTACGTACCCCAGCGCCCAGACGACGATGATCCCTAGTCGCCCAGAGATGCCCTGCAGCGCCGTTTCGGAAATAAACTCCAACAGAAACGCCTGGATCACATTGATCCCCGTCCAGGCCAAAGCGACAAGAAAGAAAAAAGCGATATCCTTTCTGCTTTTTCTTAAAAATGTTCTCAAAACACGTTCCTCCCAACACATATATGTTTCAGGGGCGGCACAAAAACGCGCAGCCCCCTCCCCCAGTAAAGACGCAATTTTGCATGCCGAGGTTTCTTCCGTGGTAATCACGTTTTTATGATCCTCCGGTTCGGGAACATCTTTCAATGCATCGAAACCATGCGTGTATTTTGTGATCGCCACACATAGAGATGGAGATTGTTTTGCTGCCATTATTCAATACAGGCACCATCGGGTCTCATTCCTCATGGCGGTTTTTTCCTGCTTTTTTCATGATAGTATAACCTGCGATGATTGTCAAGTTTTTCCCCATTTCGATGAAAAACCGGATTGTAAAAGCAGGCCGGTTGTACTATTCGAATGAAAGAAGGGATGCCGGCGAACGGTGCCTCCCCCGTATCTTAGGAAACCATCCCTCAATGCTTGGTAGGCTCTTGGAGGGGGCGATTTCTTTTTGCGATTGGCAAATGGGAAATCATTTTCTCTAGTCCTGATCGGGAAAATCATGGACAAGGCGGATGATTGCAAGGACAAGCATCGCGAAAGCGAATAGGCGCTGAAATGGAACCGTATTATCGGCAAAAACTCAACGGAATATGCGATAGAAAAACGGCGTTTTGCCGATAACGGAAGATGCAAATAAAAGATTCTTCTGCATGGGGGATTGCATTTGTTGAAATACTGATATATTAAGGAAGATAATACGCAAGACTGTGGAGGTATTTTTGCGGGGGGAATATCGTCCGTCTTTTACGATTACGGATATGTGAGAACTTGATGGATGCGCTCCACGGTTCTTTGACAGGCTGGCCAGACGATGCGCTCCATCGTCTGGTTTTTTTGTGCCTTACGGCCTATGTCCGTCAAAAAGTCCTTTTCATTACCCAGGAAGTATGCTAGAATAAATAGAGTTGAAAAATACCGGAAAAGCCATGGGCTGCTTGGGGTATCCCTGCAAAGTGTGTAAGTGGGCAGAGGCTATTTCGCTATAAAAGCGGAAAATTTTTCCGCTATTTGGTTGCCTGCGCACTTGGACATGAAAAAGCAGGACGAACGCATTGCTGGGTATTTTCACGGCGATATGCGGCACGATCTTTATTGTGCTGAAAATGGCCTTGGGGGGAACAGAAAATGGAGCGCGAACAGCAGAATTATTACGGCAGCCTGTGCACGGAAATGTATGAGATACTCCATCCTGCCGCCCCGGCGGAGGAATTGGCGTTTTATCTTTCCTATGCAGTAGAAGGTGGGAAGATCCTGGAACCGCTCTGCGGCAGCGGCCGTTTCCTGATCCCCTTTCTGGAGCGGGGATTCGACATATGCGGCATGGATCTCTCCCGGGAGATGCTGGAAAAGCTCCGGCAGAAAGCCCCTGAGGCAAAGGTCATCCAGGGGGATATTCTGGAGTACGCCCCCCAGGAACGGTTCGACTATATTTTCATTCCCTCGGGTTCCATCGGCCTGTTTACAGACATGGAGCAGTGCCGCCGGATTTTGGAAAAAATGAGGACGTTGCTGAAGCCTGGCGGGAGATTTGTTTTTGCCGTTGACACGGTGCTTGACCGCGCCCCGGAGGACGATGACTACCGGGAACAGGCTCGGGTAAAAACCAAAGAAGGGTTTGATCTGGTTCTGAAAGGGAAAAACCACTATGACGCAGCTGCTCAGACCCAGTTTTCCCCTTCTGTTTACGCCCTATATGACGGTGAAGTGTTGCTGCAGGAGGAGCGCATGGACTTTCAGACCCATCTGTACCGCTTCGGCGAGATGGAGGAAATGCTGGGAGAATGCGGCTTTTCCAATGTGGTAACCTATCGCTCCTATCAGAAGGACAACGCCGTGGACGACCAATGTGAAGCGCTGATACTGGAATGTACGATCCAGACGGAAAGGAAGCACAAATGGAACAGTGGATCATTCGCCCGGAAGTCCCTGGCGACTACGCCCCGGTGGAGGCGCTGACCCGGCGCGCCTTTTGGAACCTCTATACGCCGGGATGCTATGAGCACTATCTGGTGCATATTATGCGCAGACATCCCGATTTTCTGCCGGAGCTGGCATTTGTGGCCGAGCTGCGCGGGGAAATCGTGGGCAGTATCCTGTATACCCGGGCAAAGCTGACAGACGAGCAGGGGGAGGAGCGGGAGATCCTTACCTTTGGCCCCATCTCCGTGGCGCCGGAGTACCAGCGCCAGGGGATTGGAAAAGCCCTTATGGAACATTCCTTTGCCAAGGCGCGGGAAATGGGCTATGATGCGGTGGTGATTTTTGGCGCCCCTGCCAACTATGTGGGGCGGGGCTTCCGAAGCTGCCGACGGTACAACGTGACCGCAGAGGGGGGAATTTTTCCTGCCGCTATGCTGGTGAAGGAGCTGCGCCCTGGAACACTGGACGGACGGCGGTGGGTATACGCCGGCAGCTCGGTGATGGAATTGGATATGGAGGCAGCCGCCGCCTATACGGCTGGTTTGGAGCCCTGGGAGGAAAAAGTCCTCCCCAGTCAGGAGGAATTCTATATTTTGAGCCACAGCGTTCTTTCAGAATCATAAGAGAAAGCGGAGGAAAACCATTGGAGACGCGAAAACTATATTATGAGGACTGCCACCTATATTCCTTTGCCGCCCAGGTGATCTCCTGCACCCAAGAGGGAAAGGTTTGGCAGGTGGTGCTGGACGCCACTGCCTTCTATCCCGAGGGCGGCGGACAGGCCTGGGATCTGGGAACCCTGGGAGGCGCGCAGGTGCTGGCAGTTCGTGAGCGGGCGGGGCGCATTTTTCACGAATGCAGCGCCCCCTTAACCGTAGGCAAGACGGTGCAGGGCACGGTGGACAAGCTGCGGCGGCAGGATCTGGCGCAGCAGCACACGGGGGAGCATATTGTCTCCGGCCTGCTGCACCGGCGTTTTGGCGGCCAGAATACCGGCTTCCATGTGGGTGCGCAGGTGATGGAGGTGGATTTTGACTGCATCCTGACGCCGGAGGACGTAGCCTGGCTGGAGCAGGAGGCCAACCGGGTAGTGTGGGAAAATCTGCCGGTGGTCAGCTGGTATCCCAGTCCGGAGGAACTGCCTGCGGTTCCCTACCGGCGGAAGCGGGATCTAAACTGGCCGGTGCGGATCGTGCAGATCGGTCAGGTGGACTGCTGCGCCTGCTGCGGCGTGCATGCCGGATCGACCGGAGAGGTAGGCGTCATTAAAATCCTTTCCTGCGGGAAGTTTCACCAGGGGGTACGGCTGGAGATGGTCTGCGGCGGCCGGGCGCTGAGGTATCTTTCCGCCCTGTTCACCCAGAACCGGCAGATATCCCAGGCGCTCTCCGCCAAGCCGCTGGAAACGGGGGCGGCGGTGCTAGCCATGAAGGAGGCGCTTGCCGCCGAGAAATTTCGGGCGGCTGCCCTGGAGAAGCGGGTATTTGCCCGGATCGCCGGGGATTACGCGGGGCAAGAAGTGGCTGTGTGCTTTGAGGAGGGCCTTTCCGGCGGCGGTCTGCGGGAACTGGCGCAGGCGATGCAAGCCCAGGGCGTGGGTCTGGCAGCCGTGTTTTCCGGGCAGGAGGGGGACTATGGCTTCTGCCTCCTGGGGGGAGCGGAGCAGGCGGGGGCTGTTTGCCGGGCGCTGACCGGGCGCTTCCATGGCCGGGGCGGCGGACGCGGCGGCGCGTGCCAGGGGCGGATTCCTGCCAAGAAAGCGGAAATTCTGGCATTTTTTGCAGAAAAGTAAGGAAAAGAGAAAAGATACCGCAGGGCTTTGGCGGTTGTCCATAAAACTGTTTGACGAAAAAAACTATAGCGGAACGAAAGGATGCGGGGAATGAAAAATGCTGGACGCGGTTGGTATCAACCGCGTCCAGCATTTTCGGTTATTTGCGTTTTCCTCTGCGCTTTTTATGCGCCGTAGCGGTATTCCCATGTGGATTCCGCAGAGCTTGCAGCGGCGTTTTCTTAACAAAGGAATGCGAAATACTCCTTGCGTCCTTCCGTTCCCGCACCGAAGCCAACATAAAAGTGAAATTCCTGTAAAAGCGCGCTTTTACAGGAATGTGTACTTTTTTGTAAATTGCCGTAATGTTTGAAACAATGTAAGTATAGCACAGCAAGGCACGAATTGCAACACTATCTTTAGATAAGTTTTGCAGAAACCGATGGCATATGCCCAGTGCCGCGTCTGTTGCAAAAAAGTACACAATTTGGTATTTGTATTTCCACAACAGATTTTTAGATTTTGAAGATAGGGAGAGGATCAAGTATGGCAGAAAAATGTCCGGTTTGCGGAGCGCCAATGGAAAACAACAACTGCGGATATTGCGGCTATAAAGAAGAAATAAGCTCCTATGCTGCAACTGTACCGTTTCAGTCGGGACAGTCTGGTCAACCGCAAATCATTATCCAGAATCAAATGATACAGGGTTCGGAAGTGGTGCCGGGTGTCAGCAAGAAAAATAAAATAACGGCACTGCTGCTATGTATCTTTTTGGGCTGGCTGGGGATACACAGGTTTTACGTGGGTAAGATCGGAACTGGCCTCCTCTATCTGTTTACAGGCGGCTTGTTTGGCGTCGGCTGGCTCATTGATATAATTATGATTGCGGTAGGCGCCTTCAAGGATCAATTTGCTTTGCCGCTGCGTTAATAGGGGACGGTGATCATATGGGACTATTGGATGCCGTAAAAGACCAGTTTCTTGACGTAATTGAATATGTCGACAAGAGCAACAAGCTGATCGTATCCAAATACCAGCGCGAAAGCGGAAACAACGAATTAAAGCAAGGCGCGAAAGTGATCGTACGGGAAAGCCAGTGCGCCGTTTTTCTGAAAGGCGGGAAGCTTGCGGATATTTTGCCGCCTGGAACCTATTCCCTGACCACAGGCAATTTCCCTGTGCTGTCCAGCCTGAAGGCCTTTCCCTACTTATTTATTTCTCCGGTGATCGCGGATGTGTACTTTGTAAGCACCAGACAATTTATCGATAATAAGTGGGCTACAAAAAACACGATCATGAAGCGCGATAAGAATTTCAACATGGTTCGCATCCGCGCTTTCGGAAAGTTTGCTTTTCGCATTGCCGATGTTCCGACCTTTATGCGGGAAATATTTGGAACAAAGGGAATCGTGATGACCTATGACATTGTGGAATATCTTTCTTCCATGGTCACAGAAGCTTTCTCAGTTGCAGTAAGTGAAAGCGAGATGTCTGTTCTTGATCTTGCTACGGAATATCGAAAGCTTTCAAGTGAACTTCAGCAGAGACTAAATACCCAAACAGCGGCTATCGGCGTGCAGTTCAGCGACATTCTCATTGAAAATATCTCCCTGCCGGATGAGGTGGAAAAGCTGATCGACGAACAATCTGGCATTGGCATGGCAAAGCAGGATATGGCCTCCTTTATGCAATATCAGACAGCCAGAGCCATGCGGGATGCGTCCAAACAGGAAGGCGGACTGGCCGGACTGGGGGCGGGGATGGCACTGGGCGGCACGATGGCACAAAATATCCATGATACCGTCGCCCCCACTGCCCAAGGAAAAAGCAAAGCCGAACAACTGCGTGAATTGAAGGCGCTGCTTGACGAAGGTATTTTGACGCAAGAGGAATTTGCTGCAGAAAAGAAAAGGATTTTGGGAAAGTAACATACCAAAAGAGAGAGGAAATGAAAATGACAAAAATCCCCCAAATTGCGCTATGCAGAAATTGCAGCGCCCCACTTCCAGAAAAGGCAACCGTATGCCCGTCCTGCGGTGCGAAGAACAAAAAACCGGTGTACAAAAAATGGTGGTTCTGGCTGATTCTTGCGTTGATCGTGATCGGTGCAGCGGCAAGCGCTGGCAGGGGGGCTGCCCCAGCCGATGATGACCCGACGGCATCTATTTCTTCTGAGAGCGGAAAGGATGTCGCTTCTGACGCTATCTCATCCGGCAAAGCCGAGAATGTTCTTTCAACGGAGCCTGCTCAAGCTGACTCCGTCCCTAAGGAATATCAATCTGCCTTGAAAAAAGCGGAATCTTACAGTGACATCATGCATATGTCGAAGGCTGCGATCTACGACCAGCTTGTGTCCGAATATGGGGAACGGTTCTCAGAAGAAGCCGCACAGTATGCAATCGAGCATCTCGCTGCGGATTGGAATGCAAATGCCTTGGCCAAGGCTGAGGATTACGCAAAGATCATGCAAATGTCGAAAGCCGGGATCTACGATCAGCTGATTTCCGAGTATGGAGAGCAATTCACGCCGGAACAAGCGCAATATGCCGTTGACCATGTGGAAGCAGATTGGAAAGCAAATGCGCTGGCAAAAGCGGAGGACTATCAGGAATTGATGGCCATGTCTCCCAGCGCAATCTACGATCAGTTGATTTCCGAATATGGAGAAAAATTCACCGAGGAAGAAGCGCAGTACGCCATTGACAACTTGAGTTAATTAGGATAGCCAAAGACGCTTTTCTATAATAAGGCGGTACCTATTATGTGCGCTCTGCGAGGCGGACAGCCCGGACAGTGGATGTCAGGCTGCTTTGCGCCGCCTATGATCGATTTACCCCCGCAGCGAAATGAAGAAAGCAGAAAACGGCATGACCCGCAGGTCATGCCGTTTTCCGCAAACAGGGGAAACGCGGTTTTATAAGCTCCGCCGTTCCCCCGGCAGCGCGTTCCGGCGCTTATACCTGCACCCGCGCTTTATTCAGCTTGTCCGCTTTGCAGAACAGCACGAAGCCGATGGCAAAGAGCACCACCAGCGTGCCCACGGCAATGCCGGTATTGGCGATGGTCAGCCCGAAGACATGGAACTCCATGCCTGCTGTGGCCTGGCTCACCACGGCCACCAGCGCCGCGCCCAGCGCGTCCGCGCCTTTGCCGCAAATGTCCATCAGACCAAAGTACTCGCCGCTGCGCTCCGGCGGGATAATTTTGCCCAGGTAGGAGCGGCTCAGCGCCTGGATGCCTCCCTGGAACATCCCCACCAGCACTGCCAGCACCCAGAACTGCCACTGGGTGGACAGGAACATGGCAAACAGGGTGATGCCCGCATAGGCGGCGATGCAGATCTTGATGAGCAGATCCGTGGGATACTTGGCGCTCAGGCGGCCAAAGAGAATAGAGAAAGGGAAGGCCACGAACTGGGTCAGCAGCAGCGCCAGCAGCAGCCCGGTGGTATCCAGCCCCAGGGCGGTGCCGTAGGCCGTGGCCATGTTGATGATGGTATACACGCCGTCAATGAAGAAAAAGAACGCCAGCAGATACAGGAAAATATGCTTCTGTCCCCGCGCTTCCCGGAAAGTGGTGGCCAGCTGCCGGAAGGCGTCCGCCACAGGATTGCCTTTGCCTTCCCGGTAGGCGCTTTGCCGGTAGCTGCGCAGCAGGGGCAGACTGCAAACGATCCACCAGACGGCGGTGATAAAGAAGGCGATAATCAGCGCCGTTACCTGGCTGATGCCGATGACCTCGTAGCCCAGCACCACCACCAGGCAGAGGATAAAGGGAATGACGGAGCCGATGTAGCCGTAGGCATATCCCAGGGAGGAGACATTGTCCATCCGGCCGGGGGTGGTCACTTCTGTCAGCATGGAGTCATAAAACACCAGGCTGGTGGAGTAGCCCACTTTGGCGGCCACAAAGATGAAGAGGAAAGAGAGCCAGCCCCAGGCGCCGCCCAGGGCGGCGCAGCCCAGCGCCCCCAGGAGCAGGCAGGCGGTGAACAGGGGCTTTTTGAACCCCCTGCGGTCGGCCAGCGTGCCGCAGATGGGCGCCAGCACCGCTACGATGATGGTGGCGATGGAGCCGGCGTAGCCCCAGTAGGCCAAGTAGTCCGACTCGCTCAGTCCCCCGGCGGAGGAGAGAACGTTGAAGTAAATGGGAACCAGGGTGGAAACCAGCAGGATAAAGGCGGAGTTGCCGATATCGTAGAGAATCCAGTGCTTTTCCAATTTTGTGAGCTTGAATTTTTCTTGCATAGAGGTAGGACCTTCTTTCTGAAATCAACCGAAGTTTGCGGCAAAATCCGCGCCCAGTGGCGTATTTTTTCGCAGATGCTCCTGCAGCTGCTGCAGCAGTGCGGGATAGCGCGCCTGCGCCTGCTGATAGTAAGCCAGCAGCGCTGCATCCAGGTGGCGGCATTGGGGATCGGGGGACGCGGGCATGAGGATGTGGCCTGTCTCCCCCAGCTTGCCCAGCACCATCGTCAGCGCCTGACGCGTACCGCCCTCCGGCACGGCCAGCAGCTTGCCGCATAAAGCCATGGTCTGTACGCACCGGCGGATATTGCCGGAGGTGGAACCCGGATAGAAGCGGGCAACGGTGGCGCATTCCCCGGCGGTCAGATGCAGGTGCCGGGTGAGCGCCTGGGTGTGTGGCGGCGTTTTTCCGTCCATCTCCAGCAGAAAGCGGTCAAACTCCGTTTCAATCTGCACATGGGAAGGATTGCCGCCGGCCGACTGCGCGTTCACGAAGGGATGGCACGCGGAATCCAGGCAGTAGTGCGCCAACAGCCCGAAGAGATAGGCAAGCCCCGCCTCGTTGGGCGCGAAGCGCCAGTCCCGGCAGACCCGGCCAAAGAATTCCTGCCCGCTCTGGGCGTGGAAGCGTGCACCCAGGCTGCCCACCCGGGTGGTACGCAGTGGGTTATAGTAGAAAAACAGATCCGGCCCATGAAGCCCCACATCGTAGAGCCTGCGGAAGCGGACGATGGGTTTGCGAGCCTCCTTGGGCATTTCGGACAGCAGCTCTACGCCGAAGCGGTAATGGGCATAATTAGACGGCATGATTGTCCTCCCTCCTTATGGAAAAGTGGTATTTTTATCTTTTACCCGACGCTCACGCGCCGCCTGCCAGATCGCAGATCAGGCTGGTGCGGCAGGCGAAAGCCGCCCATGCGCCGGCAGATATTTCTGGGCGCGGAGAGACGGGCTTTCCGGTGCTTCAGGATACTTCCTGCTTCAGCGCCTGGAAGACGGGCAGGCTGCGGAGAATGGTGTCGTGACTGACGCAGTAGCAGATGCGGAAATACCCCGGGCAGCCAAAGCCATCGCCGGGCACCAGCAGGAGATCCCGCGCCTTGGCTCTGCGGAAAAAGTCCTGGGAATCCCGGCAGGGAACCTTCACAAACAGGTAGAACGCTCCTTCCGGCTTGGCCACCTCATAGCCGCAGGCGCGCAGCCCCTGGTACAGTGCCTGGCGGTTTTTGTCATAAGCGTCCAGATCTGGACGCAGATGGGCGCACCGGGCGATGACCTTCTGCATCAGCGCGGGGGCGCACACGTGCCCCGCCGCCCGGGAAGCCCCGGCGATGGCGGTATACAGAGCCTTGCTGTCCGCTGCGGCGGCGGGCACATAAATATAGCCGATCCGCTGCCCCGGCAGGGATAGGGATTTGGAGTAGGAATAGCATACGACGGTGTCCGGGTAAATGGCGGGAAGAAAGGGAACCTCCGCCCCGTCGTAGACCAGCTCCCGGTATGGCTCATCCGCTACAATATAAATAGGACGGCCGTATTCCGCCGCTTTTCTGCGCAGCAGCGCGGCCAGCGCCTCCAGGGTTCGCCGGGTATATACCGTGCCGGCGGGATTGTTGGGGGAGTTGAGGATCAGCGCGGCGGTGTTGGGATGGAGCATTTCCTCCACCGCCTCCAGCCGAATCTGGAAATCCGGCACATCCGGGGGAACGACCCGGAACGTAGCCCCCGCGTGTTCCACAAAGGGCTGATACTCCGGGAAATAGGGAGCGATGGCCAGGATTTCCGCGCCCGGAAACGCCAGCGCCTGGAACGTGGCGGCCAACTCCGCCGCCGCGCCGCAGCCGATGAACACTTCCTCCGGCGCCGCTCCAGCGTTGTAGCGGGCGTTGAGATCGTCGGCAATGGCCTGCCGGGTTTCCAGATCCCCTACTGCGGAGGTATAGCCGTGCAGAGCTAGGCTGTCATAGCGCTCCAGGGCGTCCCGGATGGCGTCGTTTACCTCCGGGGGCGCGGGGATGGAGGGATTTCCCAAGCTATAATCAAAAACATTTTCCGCGCCAACAATGGCGGCGCGCTGTCTGCCGTATTCAAATAAGTCCCGGATCACCGAGCGGTTTGCCCCCAGGGCGTACGCGGTTTCGTTCAGCAAAGCGGTTTCCTCCTCACAATTCATACAGGGGCGTCAGCGGTTCGTATCCCTGGGGCTTGTAGGTCACAGTGCCGATGGGCTTGCCCTCCACGCCGTATTTGGCGTTGTAGCCAAATAGGTTTACATAACATTCGAGATCGTCCCGCTCTTTCTCCATTTCCAACATAACCGCCAGGGTGGAGCGCACATCGTCCAGCGCCCGGTGGGAATTGCACACTTTCCCGGTGAGGCCGTAGGTGTCGATGGCGTTGGCCAGACGGTGGGGGTAGCCATGGCGATCCCGGTACACGGTGAGCAGATCCAGCTTGTCTTTGCCCTTGAGAATGGCCGGGTCGCCGTGCCGAAGCAGGAGATAGAACAGGAAGCTCAGGTCAAAATGGGCATTGTAGGCCAGCAGCAGGGTATTCCCCTGGATGAGCGCCGCAATGTCCCGGCAGACCCGCTCCTTCGGCAGACCCCGCTCCCGAATATCCTGCGTGGAGATGCCGGTGAGCTGGGTGATCTTCTCCGGTACGAACCCGCCGGGGCTGAGCGCTACCAGTTCATCATATTCCGCCGTGGTCTGCACTGCCCCCGCCTGCCGCTCCACAGCCACGGCGGCAAATTCAATGATCTCATCCCGGCTGTAGCGCAGGCCGGTGGTCTCCGTGTCAAAAAGCACCAGCCGGTCATATTTTGCAAATAGTTTTTCCAAATTACCCATATGTATCTCCTTTTGCCAAGTCCAGCGCCCGGCGGAATTTGCTCAAGGGCTGGCCTTTCAGGGAAAAATCAGCGGAGAAACGCCGGACAAAGGCCGCCCAGACGCTTTCCGCGCCTGTTTTGCCCTCCACCTCGATTTCGGCGAAGGGAAGTTCCCGTCCACCGCCGCAGAGCACACCCTGATCCAGCGCCAGCTCCACCGTCCCTCCGGACAGGGAGATTTCCAGCGCCCGGCGGGTGAAGCGCGCGCCGCAGATGGGGATCAGCGATTCCGGCGGCAGGTTTGCCAGTTCCTCCAGACTGCTGATCCGGCGCAGCTCAGGAAATCCTGCCTGTATGGTTTCCGCCCGGCATTCCCATTCCCCCCGGCGCAAGCCCTGGGCGCGGGTTTTCACCGTGCAGATGCCGACGCCGTTTTCCCGCCGACGCCGCAGGGTGACGCCCGCCTGGGAGAGCGCGCCGGCGGGGGTATCATAATAGACGGTCTCCATGGCGATGGCGCGGTACGCGCCGGGATAGGCGGCCTGTACCCGCTGGAAAACCCCGCTGTCCGCAGAGAATTTCCACTCGGTTTCCGTACCCATGGCGATTCCTCCTTTTTCTGCAAATTTCTCCCCCCATTATACACCGGAGGAAGCCAGGATGCAAGAATCTTTCCAGGTGAACCCGTTCCGACAGGAAAATTTCCGGGCTTGTGATAGGATTTTTTTACTTCATGGGAAAGGCAGGAATACCAATGATGACCTCAATCCAAACCTATGTCCGCCGGGGACGGCACACACTTCACCGCCTGACGCTGAACCCACGCTCCCACGTCTGGTGGCGGGCGGCGGCCTGGGCGGGAGCGGGCTTCTTGCTCAGTGCCGCCAGTCTGCGCCACACCCCCCAGCCGCTGGCTTTGGGGCTGCTCTGCGCCGCCTCCGGGTGGCCTGCGGTACTGGCAGCGCTGGGCGGCGCGGCAGGCTTCTGGTTTTTCTGGGGCGCGGCGGGGGTGCGGTGCATGGTATGGCTGGGAATGGGACTGTTATGGGCGCTTGCCCTGGGAAACCGTCCCATTGCCCGGCAGTCGCCGCTGCTGATGAGCGCGGCCGCCGCGCTGACGGTCGCCGCCTCCGGCGTGCTTTTTCAGTACGTCTGGGGGGATACTACGCCGATCCCTATGTATCTTCTGCAGGTGGCGCTGGGGGCGGGCGCCGCCCGGATCGCGCAGCTGGCTCTGGAGCGCGCCGACCCCATCGCCGATTGGCTGGCCTGGGGGCTGGGGGTGCTGGCGCTGGCGCAGATCCAGCCGTTCTCCTGGCTGAACCTGGGATTCGTGCTGGCCGGGGCGCTGGGGGCGGTGGGCGCGTTCCCGGCGGCGGCCTTGGCAGGGTTGGCGCTGGATTTGGCGCAGGTGAGCGCGGTGCCCATGTCGGCGGTGATGTGTCTGGCCTACTTTCTCCGTCTGCTGCCCCGGGTTAGCCGATGGGGCGTTGCCGTTGGATCCGGGGCGGTGTATGTGCTGCTTTCCGGGCTGTGGGGCGGCTGGGCGCTGATGCCGGCCATCCCGCTGCTGCTGGGGGGCGCGGCAGCCGCAGCGCTGCCCAAGGGACGTACTTCCGCCAAGCCCCGCCGGGGCGAGGTGGGGGTAGCGCAGGTGCGGCTGGAGATGGCCGCTGGGGTCATGGCGCAGACGGAGCAGTTACTGCTGGAGGCCGGGCCGCCCCGGGTGGACGGCGAGGCGCTCTTGGCGCGGATGGCGGAGCGAGCCTGCGGCAGCTGCCCCTGCCGCCGGGAGTGCCGCGTCCGGCTGGAGCTGCCTAAGCTGCCCCAGGGGATTCTGAGCAATCCCCTGGCCACAGAGTCGGATCTGCCTGCCGCCTGCCGAAAGCGGGGGCGGGTGCTCCTGGAGCTGCAGCGGGTGCAGGAGCAGTACCGCGCCATTCTGGCCGACCATCGGCGGCAGGAGGAGTACCGGGAGGCGGCCATTCAGCAGTATCAATTTTTATCCTATTTTCTCCGGGACTTATCCGATTGTCTGGCGCGCCGCTGGCGGGAGCCGGAGGCGCGGTACGCGGCCAAGGTGGCCGTGTGCGCCAACCGCCGGGAGGAGGAGAACGGCGACCGCTGTCTCTCCTTCGCCGGTGTGGAGAGCAAGTATTTTGTGGTGCTGTGCGACGGCATGGGCACCGGCACCGGCGCGGTGGAGGAGGGCAATATGGCGGGGAGGCTTCTGAAGCGGCTGCTGTCGGCAGGGTTTCCGGCGGAGCACGCGCTGCGCAGCCTGAACAGCCTGTGCGCCCTGCGGGGCCGGGCGGGGGCGGTGACGGTAGACCTGGCGGAATTGCAGCTGGACACCGGGCGGGGCACGCTCTATAAATGGGGCGCCGCCCCGTCGTACCTGGTGAGCCGGGACGGGACAGAAAAAATTGGGACAGCCGGACCGCCTCCGGGCCTGTCCGTGTCGGAAGGCCGGGAAACGGTGGAACGGCTGTCCCTGCGCCGGGGAGAGACGCTGGTGCTGCGCAGCGACGGCGTGGGCGGAGAGGATGCCCAGGGCTGGCTGGCAGTGTCTCCAGACGCGCCGGCGGGGGAAATCGCGGCGGCTTTTCTGGAGCGGGGAGAGGGCTACGGGAAGGATGACGCCACGGTGGTGGCGGTACGGCTGACTTCCCTGACCTCGGTTACATAATATCACGTGTTTTCCGCAAAAAAAGTCGAAATACAAGATGTAGAAAAATAAAAGGGGGAATTACCACAAGATATGCCGTTCCGTCTCGAGAAGCGGGGAGTCGTGTCGACTGGCGGGCGCGGAATCTGCCCAAATGCTGGATGCAGGAAAGGCTTTTTTGCCGCCGCAGGCGGCTAAGAAAAGAACTATTCCCCATATCCCATGGGATTCCGGCGCTGCCAGCGCCAGGAATCCCGGCACATATCCGCCAAGGTTTTTTCCGCCCGCCAGCCCAGCTTTTCCGCGCTCTTGGCGGGGTCGGCATAGCAGACCGCCACATCCCCGGGACGGCGCGCCGTGATCTGGTAGGGGATAGGGATTTGGTTTACCGCCGCGAAGGTATTGACGATGTCCAGCACGCTGTAGCCTGTGCCGGTACCCAGGTTGAACGCTTCGCAGCCGGTGTGCTCCGTGGTATATTTCACCGCCGCCACGTGTCCCTTGGCCAGATCCACCACATGGATGTAGTCCCGCACGCCGGTGCCGTCGGGGGTGGGATAATCGCCGCCGTAAACGCTGAGCTTTTCCCGGCGGCCAATGGCCACCTGAGTGATATAGGGCATCAGATTGTTGGGGATTCCCCGGGGATCTTCGCCGATACGGCCGCTTTCGTGGGCGCCGATGGGATTGAAGTAGCGCAGCAGGCACATACTCCACCGCTTATCCGCAAAGGCTATGTCGGAGAGGATCTGCTCCGTCATATACTTTGTCCAGCCGTAGGGATTGGTGCAGCAGCCGGTGGCGCTGGTTTCCTTCAGAGGCATTTCGTTGGCGGCGGCGTATACCGTGGCGGAGGAGGAGAAAATGAGGTTCCGCACGCCTGCGTCCTCCATGACTTTGGTGAGCGTCAGGGTGGCGTTCAGGTTGTTGTCGTAGTATTCCCAGGGCTTTTCCACGCTCTCGCCTACGGCTTTCCGCCCGGCAAAGTGGATGACGCAGCCGATGTGGTTTTCCCGGAATATCTTCCGCAGCAGCTTTTCGTCCCGCACGTCGCCCTGGTAAAATTTCAGCGCCTGCCCGGTGATCTCCTGCACCCGATCCAGACTTCCGGCGCTGGAGTTGCACAGATTGTCCACAACGATAACGCCGCAGCCGTTTTCCAGAAGCTCCACGCAGGTATGGGAGCCAATATAGCCGGCGCCGCCGGTGACCAGTACATTCATAGGGCGATCCTCCCAGTGCTGCCGGGTATTCCCGGCGCGTTTTTCCTCATTGTACGCGAAATGCCGGGGAAATGCAACCCAAAACGTCGGGCAGCTGCGTTCGGCAGGATTTTTTCTTGCTATTTTTCCTTGGACACGCTATAATAGAACATGAAATTCTGTGCGCATTTTCGGAGGCATTTATGGAAAGAAAAAAGAAGCTCCTGCTGCTCACCACCGGCGGCACCATCGCCTCCCTTCCCGGGGAGGACGGACTGGCGCCCCGGCGGTCGGACGTAATGGAACGGGAACTGACCCAGCTGCGCACCTACTATGATATTACCGTGCGGGACGTGCTGTGCCTGGACTCGTCCAATATCCAGCCGGAGCAGTGGCAGGTGATCGCGGAAAGCGTGTTCACCTCCCGCCGGGGCTACGACGGCATCGTAGTCTCCCACGGCACGGATACCATGGCCTATACTGCCTCCGCCGTGACCTTTATGCTGCCGGACATTGATCTGCCGGTGGTGTTTACCGGTTCCCAGCTGCCTCTGGCGGATGTGCTCTCCGACGGACCGGATAATCTGCGCACGGCCTTTGCCATGGCCGCTTCCGGGAAGAGCGGGGTATTTCTGGCTTTTGACCGGAAGGTGATGCTGGGCTGCCGGGCGGTGAAGCTCCGGGCTTCCGGCTTTTCCGCCTTTGAAAGCGTAAACGCGAAATATGTCGCTTTGGTAACGGGACTGGGTCTGCAGATGGACAAGAGCGTGCTGCCCAAGCGCCGGGGCGTTGCCCGGCTGCTGCCCAATATCAGTCCGGACGTATTTTTGCTGAAGCTGACCCCCGGCCTGTCCCCCCGCATTTTTGACGCACTGGTGGATATGGGCTATAAGGGGATCGTGATGGAGGCTTTTGGACTGGGAGGCGTCAATGTGCTCCACCAGGGGCTGAACGGCATCCACCGGGCGGTGGAGGCGGGCATCTCCGTGGTGGTCACCACCCAGTGTATGTATGACAGCTCTGATCTGCGGGTTTACCAGGTGGGCAATAAGCTGCTGGAGCTGGGCGTGATCCAGGGCAGGGATATGACCACCGAGGCCGCTATGACCAAGCTCATGTGGGCTATTGGCCAGGGCTTTACCCCGGAGGAGATTCAGGATTTGTTTGCCATCAGTCTGGCCGGGGAGATCGCCGGAGCAGAACAATAAGGAGGGAAAAATATGGATCCCATCTATGTAACGGGACACCGCAACCCGGATACGGACTCCATTGTGGCGGCCATGGCCTACGCCGCCCTGCGCAACGCCCTGGGCGACCGGGAATACGAGGCCGCCTGCCTGGGGCGCGTGTCTGACGAGACGCAGGCCGTGTTGGATAAATTCGGATTCCAGCCCCCCACCCGCATCCACAATATGTTTACCCAGGTGCGGGACTTGGATTTTGACGTTCCGCCTTTCTTAAGCCCCGCCGTCACCGTGGGGCGCGCCTGGGACATCCTGCAGGAGCAGAAGAATATCTCCGCCCTGCCAGTGGTGAACGAGGACGGCACGCTGTACGGTATGCTCTCCCGGGAAAATGTAGCCAGCTACAATATGACCCAGGTCAGCGCGGGGGCGCTGGAGGAAGTGCCTCTATTCAACGTGCTCTCCGTGCTGGAGGGGAAGATATTGAATGAAGCGGGGGATAATATCGATACGGTGGCCGGGGAGATCGCCATTGCCCTGCCCCAGAGCCGGGAGAACCTCCTGTTCAACCGGAAAGATTCCATTGTCCTGTGCGGCCACCAGCCGGATATGGTGCAGCGGGCGGTCTCCATGAATGTCAACACGCTGGTGCTGTGCCAGGCGGAGCTGGGAGAGGAGCTGCGCAGCCTGCCCACCCAGACCTGCATTATCTCCACTCCCTACGACGCCTATCGGGCGGCGCGGCTGATCTTCCAGTCCGCCCCCATCGGGCGCATCTGCCGTCGGGAGGAGCTCACCTGCTTCCATCTGGAGGATCGGGTGGACGATGTGCGGGAGCAGGTGCTGAAGCACCGTTCCTCCTGCTATCCTATTCTGGACGAGCAGGAGAAAGTGGTGGGCGTGCTTACCCGGTATCATCTGCTGCAGCCCCGGCGGAAGCGGGTGGTGCTGGTGGATCACAACGAGGCGTCCCAGTCCGTTCCGGGCTTGGAGGAAGCGGAGATCCTGGAGATCATTGACCACCACCGTCTGGCGGACATCCAGACCTCCAACCCCATCTATGTGCGCAACGAGCCGGTGGGCTCCACCAATACCATCATCGCCAGTATGTTCCAGGATCGGGGCTTGATGCCCTCGGAGAAGATGGCGGGCATGATGGCGGCGGCCATTATTTCCGACACGGTCATGTTCAAATCCCCTACCTGTACCGAGCGGGACAAACGCACCGCCGAGCGGATGGCGCGCATCGCCAATATCTCCCTGGAGGAACTGGGGCGGGAGATTTTCTCCGCCTCCGCCGAGCACAAGACCCCGGAGGATCTGCTCTTTACCGACTATAAGGAGTTTCATATCGCCGGACATAACCTGGCGGTATCGCAGATCACCTGTGTGGACAGTCCCAAGATGCTGGACAGAAAAGAGGAGTTCCTGGAGATTATGGAGCGCACCGCCCGGCAAAAGGGCTTCTCCATGATGATCCTGATGCTTACGGACGTGCTGCTGGAGGGAACGCAGATCATTTTCTGGGGAGACGAGGAGACGATCCGGCAGGCGTTCAGCGTGTCGCCCAAGGAAAATACCGTGTTCCTGCCCCGGGTGATGAGCCGGAAGAAGCAGATCATCCCCGCCCTTTCCGCCATGTGGGGCTAAGGCGCGGCGAATCCCCTTTTTGGAGGCCGATATGGGCTTTGAAACAATTCTGGGAAATGAACGCCTCCGGGAAAATCTGGCGGCGTCCCTGAAAGCGGGGCATATTTCCCATTTTTATCTTATCAGCGGCCCGGAAGGCTCCGGGAAGCGCACGCTGGCCAGCCTGCTCTCGGCAGGGATACTCTGCCGGGGGGCGGACAAGCCCTGCCGGGCTTGCCGGGAATGCCGGCGGGTCTTGGCGGGAAGCCATCCGGATGTCATTACTTTGGAGGAGAAGGAGAAGAAAACCGTCTCCGTGGAGCTGGTGCGCCGCGCGCGGGCGGACGTGTATATCCGCCCCAATGAGTCCGCGTATAAAATTTACATCCTGCCCCGAGCGCAGGATATGAGCGTGGCTGCCCAGAACGCGCTGCTGAAAGTGCTGGAGGAGCCGCCCGCCTACGGCGTTTTTCTGCTGCTGGCCGACAATCCCAACAAAATGCTGCCCACCATCCGCTCCCGGTGCGTGGAGCTGAAGCTCCAGGCGCTGCCGGAGGAGATTTTGCTGCCCCAGCTGCGCCGGGAATTCCCGGAGGCGGCGGAGGAGGATCTTCGGGGAGCCATGGCGCGGGGCGGCGGATTTCTGGGGCAGAGCCGGGCGGCGCTGACCCAGGGCGTATCCGCCCAAACGGCGGCGTTTGCCCAGGCGTATGTCCGGGGCGATGCGCTTTCCCTGGCGGAAGTGCTGACCCCTATGGAAAAGTGGAAGCGGGAGGCGCTGCTGTTGGAACTGGCGGCATGGCTGGAGATTCTGGAGGGCGCGCTGGCCTGCGGCAGCGGCATAACCGTTCCCAGCGCCCTTTCCCGGCGCATAGCGGCGGGGCGGGGGGCGTTTGACCAGATGCAGGCGGTAAGCTGTCTGAAAAAAGCAATGGAATATACTCAGGGCAACGTGTCCCCGGCGGCGGTATGCGGCTGGCTGGGCTGGGCTCTGCAAAAATAAAGGAGATACCAATGGATGAAATTACTGTGACCGCGCCGGAGGAACAGCCCCAGGAAGTGGTGGACGTCCAGTTCCGCCCCGGTCAGAAGGTCTACTTTTTCTCCCCCAACGGCCTGGAGCTGAAGCAGGGGGATCATGTGATTATCGATACCGCCCGGGGGGCGGAATTCGGAGTGTGCGCCTCCGGCGTGCACCGGGTGCAGCCCCGGGAGATTGTGGCGCCGCTGCGGAATGTGATCCGCAAAGCAACCTACCGGGACGAGCGGATTGTAGAGGAGAATCAGCTTCGGGAGAAGCGGGCGTATGAAGTGTGTACCGCGAAAATCGGAGAATTGGGGCTGGATATGCAGCTGGTCAGCGCCGAATGCGCCTTCGACGGCAGCAAGCTCCTGTTCTTCTTCACCGCCGACGAGCGGGTGGATTTCCGGGAACTGGTGAAGATCCTGGCGGCTGCCTTCCATACCCGCATTGAGCTGCGGCAGATCGGCGTCCGGGACAAGGCCAAGATGGTGGGCGGCCTGGGCATCTGCGGGCGGCCTTTCTGCTGCGCCAGCTTTCTCAATGAGTTCCAGCCTGTGTCCATCAAAATGGCCAAGACCCAGAATCTGAGTCTGAACCCCGCCAAGATCTCCGGTACCTGCGGGCGGCTGCTGTGCTGCCTCAACTATGAGCAGGCGGCCTATGAGGATCTGCTGCGGAGCAGCCCCAAGGCGGAGTCTTTTGTGGATACCCCCGAGGGGCGCGGCACCGTGGTGGAGGTGGAGCTGCTGCGCAGCCGGGTGAAGGTTCGCATGGAGGAGGAGCCGGACACCATTTCCACCTTCTCCATCGGGGACATCGCCGTGCTGCGCAACGGACGCGGCAAGAAAAATGATCCGCCCATTCCCGCCGATCTGGCGCCCATTTCCGGCTCCGGCAAGCGCCCGCGGAAGGCGGAGGAGGAATTGCCCGTTTTGGAGCCGATCCGGTTCCGCTACAGCACCGAGAGCCTGGTGGACGAGGAGACGCCCGCGGAGGAGCCGGTGGAGGAATCCCCGGAGAATAAACGCCCCCGGCGGAAGCATAAGCGGCGGAAGCCGGAGAATCAGCCGGTGACGGAGGAATCCCCGGCCATGTCCGCCAAGCCCGTGCCCCTGAGCGGGGAGCAGAAGAAACCTCGGCGACCCAATTACCGCCGGAGAAAGCCCAAAAAGCAGGAATAAGCCGAAAAGGAGGCCATATGTCCAAACGGCTCTATATAATTGGCGGCGCTATGGGCGTGGGAAAGACCGCCGCCTGCCAGGAGCTGGTAAAGCTGCTCCCCGCCTGCGCCTTTCTGGACGGGGATTGGTGCTGGAGCATGGATCCCTTCCAGGTGACGGAGGAGACAAAGAAAATGGTGCTGGACAATATCACCTACACCCTGAACAATTTTCTCCGCTGTTCCGTTTTTCAGAATATTGTGTTCTGCTGGGTACTCCATCAGCAGGCAATTTGGGAGGAAATCCGCGCCCGCCTGGAGCTGACCGGCTGGGAAGTGACGGAAGTATGCCTGGTATGCACGCCGGAGACGCTGACCCGCCGCTTGGAGCAGGATATCCGCCGGGGAAAGCGCAAGCGGGATATACTTCTGCGCAGCCGGGGGTATCTGCCCTTATATGAAGGGCTGGCGGCGCGGAAGATCGACACCTCCCGTCTTTCTCCCAGAGAGACGGCGGAAGCCATTCGGCAATGGGGAGAATAAATACGGAACCGAGAATCTGCAAAAAGTTTGCCCAGAGCAGGCGGTAATGATGTTTTGCGGGAAGGTCTGCTGCGCAGCAGGGACGGAAGCGGAAATTTCCTAAGATTGCGGGGGGAGATTATGACGGAAAGAGAAAAAATGTTGGCAGGGCAGCTTTATGACTGCGGCGATACGGAATTGTTGACACAATGGCATAAGGCTAAGGATTTGGTAAGAGATTACAATCAGACGGATTCAGCGGATGCGCAAGAAAAAGGGCGCATTTTATCGGAACTTTTGGGCGGGCGCGGGAAAAATTTGTGGATCACAGCCCCGTTTTATGTGGATTATGGCAATAATATTTACTTCGGAGATAATTGCGAAGTAAATATGAATTGTACTTTTTTAGACGACAACAAAATAGTGATAGGGAACAACGCATTAATTGCCCCCAATGTGCAGATCTATACCGCTTTTCATCCAACGAACGCGCGGGATCGTTTTGGCGAACCCAAGGAAGATGGGAGTTTTGCGTTTTGCAAGACACAAACAGCCCCAGTGACCATTGGGGATAATGTTTGGATCGGGGGCGGGGCAATCATTATGCCAGGGGTCACGATCGGAAATAATGTTGTAATTGGAGCGGGGAGCGTTGTCACAAAAGATATTCCGGACGATGTGGTAGCATATGGAAATCCCTGCCAAGTAAGGAGAAGGAATCGGTAACGCTCTAGATTACTATCATTTTGATAATGTAAACATCCCCCGCCGGGCTTGCCCGGCGGGGGATCGCTATTCACAGGTTGGTGGAATTTTACCGGGTGGTGGGCACTTCGATCTCCCCGGCGATGATCTGGGCGGCCAGGTCGGCGACCTCCGCCTTGATCTCGTCGCTGACCTGCTGCACCGCGTCTTCCTGGCCGTAGCCCACGCTCACCAGGCCGGAGGCCATGTCGGCCACCCAGGTGGTGCCGAACAGGCCGCAGGCGTCGCCCTGCGCCATGTATTGCTGCACCGCGTCATAGATGGACTGGCCAACTTCCTTGCACATGGAGCACACGATCACATCGGGGGCGATGTACTTCTGGTCGGAGTCCACGCCGATGGCGTAAAAGCCCTCTTCTCCCGCGGCTTCAAATACGCCGTCTCCGGCCTTGGAGGCGATCTGGAACACCACGTCCGCCCCCTGCTCGTGGAGCGCCAGGGCGCACTCCTTGCCCACGGCAGGGTCATCGTAAGTATTGGTATAGCGTACCTCCACCTGAACGTCCGGGTTGGCGTACTGGGCGCCGGCCTGATAGCCCACGATGAAGTCGTTGATGGTGGCGGTGTCCTCGCCGCCCACAGCGCCTACGACGCCCGTCTGACTCAGTTTGGCGGCGATGTAGCCTGCCAGGAACGAGCCTTCATTCTGGGCATAGGTGATGTTCAGCACATTCTCCACCGGAGCGGAGGTGGCGTTGTCGATCCAGATGAAACGCACATCCGGGTATTCCGGGGCGATGGTTTCCACATCATAGAATTCCCAGCCCACCAGCACCACGATCTCCGCCGCGTCGGCGGCGTTGTAGATCTGCTGGGAATGGTTTTCGTTGTTGCATTCGATGGTCTTCACTTCCACGCCTTCCGCCGCCAGCCGGTCGCAGCCTTCCTTGGAAGAGTCGTAGAAGGAGCGGTCGCCGAAGGTGCCGGCCACCACCAGCGCCACGGTGGGAGCGTTTTCTGCGGGCGCAGAGCTATTGGGCGCGGCGGGAGCGTCGGTGTTGGGGGCGGGATTTTCCGCAGCGCAAGCCGCCAGCGCGCCCAGGCACAGCGCTAGACACAGCAGTAGGGCAAGAATCTTTTTCATGGATGCTTCCTCCTCTTCATTTTCCCGGTTCTGCCGGGATGCTTATTCAATATTTTACAGGATATGGAAGAAAAAGTCAATTCCATTCGCCTGGAAGCTGCGGCATTGGAATCCCCCGGTGGGGGATGAGAAAAAAGTAAGAAAAAAGGGGGCTTCCCCATTGACTTTCCAGCAGGAAATGGGTAGAATATTATCGATATGCCCTGCCCGCTCCGGGCGCGGTATGTCAGTTTCTGCATCAATCATGGAAATCATGTAACTAGGAGGAATACACTTTGAATTGGGATCGTTTAACCACCGTTGAAGAGATGGAAGCGGCCACCAACTCTCTGTTGGAAAACGGCAAGAAGGTCGGCGCGGATTCCTGGCAGCAGCGGGTCAAGAACCAGACCCCCCATTGCGGCTTCGGCGAAGCGGGCACCTGCTGCCGTATCTGCTCCATGGGACCCTGCCGCATCACCCCGAAAAGCCCCAGAGGCATCTGCGGCTGCGACGTCCACGGCATCGTGGGTCGGAACTTCCTGCGCTTTGTGGCGGGCGGCGCTGCCACCCACTCCGATCATGGCCGGGAGATCATGCATACCCTGCACCAGACCAAGCCGGACGGCAGCTACCAGGTGAAGGATCCTGAGAAGCTGCTGCGCATTGCCAAGGAGTGGGGCGTGGAGACGGAGGGCAAGGACATCTATGATCTGGCGCACGAAATGGCCGAGATCGGCCTGATGGAGTACGGCAAGCCCTTCGGCGTGCAGCGTTTCCTGCAGCGCGCCCCGGAGCACACCCAGAAGCTGTGGCATGAGGCCGGTATCGAGCCCCGGGCCATTGACCGGGAGGTTGCCACCGCCCTGCACATGACCCATATGGGCAACTCTTCCCTGCCCGAGGCGCTGATCCGCCAGTCCCTGCGCAGCGGCCTGTCCGACGGCTGGGGCGGCTCCATGATGGGCACGGAGTTCTCCGACGTGATGTTCGGCACCCCCAAGCCCGTGGATACCACCGCCAACATAGGCGTGATGGAGAAGGACATGGTGAACATCATTGTTCACGGTCACGATCCCAGCTTGTCCGAGATGGTGGTCTACTACGCCAACGACCCGGAGATGATCGCCCTGGCCAAGAGCTATGGCGCTAAGGGCATCAACGTGGCCGGCGTGTGCTGCACCGCCAACGAGGTGGCCATGCGCCACGGCATCCCCATGGCGGGCAACTTCCTGAGCCAGGAGAATGTGGTACTTACCGGCGCCTGCGAGGCCATCGTGGTGGATGTGCAGTGCATCTTCCCCGCGCTGGGGCCGCTGAGCAAGTGCTTCCATACCAAGTTTATCACCACCTCCCCCATCGCCCGGATGCCCGACTCCGAGTTCATTCAGTTCTCCGCAGAGAGCGCCGGCGAAAACGCCAAGGCCATCGTGAAGATGGCGGTGGAGAACTTCCAGAACCGGAACCAGGATCTGGTAAATATTCCCAACCAGGTGTCCAAGGCACGGGTGGGCTACTCAGTAGAAGCCATTGTGAAGGTGCTGGACGGCGTTGCCAATACGCAGGTGGACGAGCTGGGCACCACCAAGCCGCTGCTGGAGTGCATCACCTCCGGCGTGCTGCGGGGCGCTGTGGCTATGGTGGGCTGCAACAACCCCAAGGTGCGTCCCGACTTTGCCCATATTGAGCTGATGAAGAAGCTGCTGGAAAACGATATTATTCTCATCGTGTCCGGCTGCTCCGCCCAGGCTGCCGCCAAGGCCGGCCTGATGGATCCCGAGGTGGCCAAGGATTACTGCGGCGCCGGACTGAAGCGGGTGTGCGAGCTGGCCAATATCCCGCCGGTGCTGCACATGGGCTCCTGCGTGGACATTTCCCGGATGATGATCCTGGCGTCCCAGCTGTCCAAGGATTCCGGCATTCCCATCTCCCAGCTGCCCGTGGTGGGCTGCGCGCCGGAGTGGATGAGCGAAAAGGCCGTGTCCATCGGCAACTATGTGGTGGCCACCGGCATCGACACCTTCCTGGGCGTGGATCCCTACTCCAAGGGCTCCGATGAGGTCACCGCGCTGCTCCAGGGCGAGCACGGCATCAAGGATTGGGTGGAAGCCAACTACACCGTGGAGCTGGACATTGAGAAGCTGGGCGATAAGATGATCGAGCGCATCGAGCAGAAGCGCGCCGCGCTGGGCATCTGATCTTCTGCGGCGAGGTTTTTCCGATGAAAGTAGCAATTACCGGCAAGGGGGGCGTGGGCAAAACCACCCTCTCCGCCACCCTGGCCAGACTGTACGCGGCGGAAGGCCGCACGGTTCTGGCTGCGGATGTAGACCCGGACGCCAACCTGGGTCTGGCGCTGGGGCTGCGTCAGGAGGAAGTGGATTCCATCGTCCCCATCTCCAAAATGCGCACCCTGGTGGAAGAGCGCACCGGCGCCAACGAGGCCAACAAGTTCTTCAAGCTGAACCCCTATGTGGCGGACATTCCGGAGAAATACTCCCGGGACATCAACGGCGTGAAGCTGCTGGTGATGGGTACCGTGGACGTGGGCGGCAGCGGCTGCGTCTGCCCGGAGCACGTCATGCTCAAGGCTATCCTCTCCAACTTGACCTACCGCAAGAACGATGTGGTGATTATGGATATGGAGGCGGGGCTGGAGCACCTGGGACGGGGCACGGCTTCCAACATGGATCAGTTTATTGTGGTCATCGAGCCGGGGGCGCGGAGCGTGCAGACCTACCGCAATGTGAAGCGGCTGGCTGCCGACCTGGGCGTGAAACAGGTGCGGGTGGTTGCCAACAAAATCCGCACGGAGCAGGACGAGGCCTTTGTCCGCGCGTCCATCCCGGCGGAGGATCTGCTGGGGTGCATCCACTTCAACCCGGAAGTGATGGAGGCCGATCAGAAGGGTCTGTCTCCCTATGACTGCAGTCCTGCAGCCATTGAGGAAATTCGGAGAATCAAAGCCATTTTGGATAATGATGAAATATAGGAGGAAATACCGTGACTTTATTTGAAAGAGTATTTGGCGGCAATGACGCCGTTTACGGCCTCACGGAAGCCGCGATCGACAATGCCATCGCCCAGTACGGCGAGAGCCAGGCCGTGTCTTTCCCTGACACTGCCTACAGTCTGCCCTGCTACTACGCCGTCACCGGCGTGAAGGTGGGTACCCTGGGGGAGCTGAAGGCCGCCCTGGGGGTGGTGAAGACCCTGATGACCCGGAATAACCGGCTGAACGACGCCTTTATGTCCGGCGTGGCCACCGCCCTGTGCGCCGAGTTCATCGAGGTGCTGAAGTACATCAACGGCGCGGTTCCCTACGAGGCGCCCTGCTATGGCCACCTGGCCGACGCGGTGATCCGGAACCTGGGCGTGCCGCTGGTGACCGGCGATATTCCCGGCGTGGCGGTGATTCTGGGCGCGGCACCCTCCGCCGATGAGGCTGTGGAGCTGGTGAAGAGCTATCAGAGCCAGGGCATCCTGGTGACCCTGGTGGGCGGCGTGATCGACCAGCTGGCCGAGAAGGAGTACAAGACCGGCGATAATGTCCGGGTCATTCCTCTGGGCAAGGATGTGACTTCCGTTATCCATGTGGTTTCCGTGGCGCTGCGCGCCGCCTTGATCTTTGGCAACATCACCCCCGGCGACGCCGGCAGCCTGATGAAGTATACCATGGAGCGGGTGCCCGCCTTCGTGAACGCCTTTAAGCCCCTGGACGATGTGATTGTGGCCTGCGGCGCAGGCGCCATTGCCCTGGGCTTCCCTGTCATCACCAACGAGACGGAGAATATCTACCGGGTGCCCAAGAGTCTCATCGTTCAGGAGGATGTGTCCAAGTTCAACGCCACCTCCCTGGAAGCCCGGGACATCAAGCTGAAGATCACCAACATTGACATCCCCGTGGCGTTTGCCTCTGCCTTTGAGGGCGAGATCATCCGCCGGGGCGATATGCAGGTGGAGATCGACGGCTCCCGGCTGGACTGCTTCGAGCTGGTCACCACCCGGGATGCTTCCGAGATCGAGGATCACCGGATCGTTGTGGACGGCCCCGAGCTGGACGAGATCCCCGTTGGTTCCAAAATCTCCCTGTCCTACACCGTGGACGTGGCCGGCAAGGCCATGCAGCCGGACTTTGAGTCCGTCATGGAGCGGAAGATCCATGCGTTCCTGAACTGCATCGAGGGCGTGATGCACACCGGCCAGCGGGATATGATCCGTATCCGCATTTCCAAGGCCGACTTTGAGGCGGGCTTCCGCTTCAAGCACATCGGCGAGGTGCTTTACGCCAAGATCAAGAGCGAGTTCGAGGCCGTGGTGGACAAGTGCCAGGTCACCATCGTGGTGGGCGCGGAGAAGAACGCGGAGCTGCGCAAGCATGCCAATGAAGTGTTTGCCAAGCGGGATGACCGGCTGCGTTCCATGACCGATGAGTCCGTGCCGGTGTACTATACCTGCATTATGTGCCAGGCTTTCTCTCCCAGCCATGTGTGCATCGTCACGCCGGAGCGTCTGGGTCTGTGCGGCGCCGTGAGCTGGCTGGATGCCAAGGCCACCAATGAGCTGGATCCTGCCGGCCCCTGCCAGATCGTTCCCAAGGATCGCTGTGTTGACGAGAATTTGGGTCGCTACGAGGATGTGGACGAGGCGGTCTATAAGTATTCCCACGGCGCGCTGGAGCATGTGACCCTGTACTCTCTGTTCCAGGATCCCATGACCTCCTGCGGCTGCTTCGAGTGCATCTGCGGCGTGGAGCCTGTCTCCATGGGCGTGGTGATCACCTGCCGGGAGCACGCGGGCATGACGCCTCTGGGCATGAGCTTCTCCGAAATGGCTTCCATGACCGGCGGCGGCGTACAGACCCCCGGCTTCATGGGTCACGGCAAGCAGTTCATCTCCTCCAAGAAGTTCCTGAAGGCCGAGGGCGGCCTGGGTCGCATTGTGTGGATGCCCAAGGAGCTGAAGGATCAGGTGCGGGAGCGCCTGGACGCTGCTGCGCTGGAGTTGTATGGCGTGGAGAACTTCACCGACATGGTGGCGGATGAGACGATCTGCACCGAAGACCCCGAGCAGCTGCTGAACTACCTGTCCGAGGTGGGGCATCCCGTGCTGGGCATGGAACCCTTCGATATGTAATCGCAGTCCATAACCTATAAAAAGCCCGCCCGGGTTACGCCCGGGCGGGCTTTCTGCTGGTTGAAAAAGTCAGGGGATTTCCATAAAAAATTCCCGGCGGAGATACCCCGGCCGGGAAAAATTATCGTTTTGCCGCAGAAAAGGCAGCGGCTTCCTGTACCCACCCCATCAGCGTGTCATCGATCTCCTCCGCCCGGCTCACCAGCACATGGTGCGTCCAGCGGCAGGGATATGGCTCTGCCGCTGCGTCAATGCGGGGGTGCTCCACACGGTATCCCAGGCCAAAGGTGACGGTGATGAAATCCTTGGGGCGCTGGGCGGCTTTGCGCACGGGAAGAAAGGACACAGCGGCAAAGAAGCGCTGGTTGTAAAAGGAAATCTGGGTCTTCTGCACCCGGACGGTGAACATCTCCATGGTGGCCTGGAGACGTTGAAAAAACGCCTCATATAAGGGCAGGGCAGGGAGATGCTCCCCGAAAAAGCAGAGTACCTGATCGTCCATACCGGCTCACTCCTGGTCAGGCTGCACCCGATCCAGGATCCGCTCCAGGTTGTATTGCAGATCCTCATAGGTGGCGGGCGTCACGGCCTCTACGTAATTCATTTCGTATCCGGTGATGGCCTCCTCCAGCCGCAGCACCCGGTGCTGCCCGCCATCGTTGGTGGTGCAGATGGGGGTGTAGGAGTAGTCTGTTACCCGGGTATCGCCGGTATTGTTGTCCTTAGTGATCTCCAAGTCCAGCACGATGGAGTAATCCGTGCCCGGCCGGTCGGCGGCGCCGAAGAAGTCCCCAAGAGAGTAGCATACCAGCTGCCCGTTGTCCTGGTTATACTCAATGGACTGAACATAGTGGGGATGGGTGCCGATGATCACATCTGCGCCCTGGCTCAGCAGCAGATCCCGGATCTCCTCCTGAGAATCGGAGATCAGATCGTTGTATTCGCTGCCCCAGTGGAGCAGGGCGATGGTAATATCCGGCTGTTCCTCCGCCAGCGCGCGCATTACTTGGTTGATGCCGCTGGTGTCCACGTCCTGATAGTCGGCGTCGTAGTCGGTATAGAGCAGGTTCACGCAGTCCTCGCTGCCTGCGGGCAGGGACATATTGTCCATGCCCTTGGTAAAGGCCACCAGCGCAATCCGTATGCCCTCCACTTCCCGGATGGTGTAGCCCTTGCCGGCACGGAAGTCGGCGTTGGTGGCGTAAGCCCCCAAAGGCTCCAGCCCGGCGGCGCGGACAGCCTGCAGCGTGGCGGTAAGCCCGGTGATGCCGTTGGTGATGGAACGGGAATTGGCCACCTGCAGCATATCCACGCCGGCTTCCTTCAGCGCGGTCAGCATCTGGGTGGGGGCGGAGGCGGTGGCGGTGCCGTAGGGGCTTCCCACCAGGTTGCCCTCGAAATTCAATACGGTGAGATCCGCGTCTGCCAGAAGGGGAAGCACGTCCAGAAACGCGTCGCTGTAATCATAGCTGGCGCCCCCGGCGTTCACCGTCTCATCACACACGATGAGATCCCCGGCGGCGGCAAAATGAATGACGGTCTCGGGAAGCTGCTCCTCTACCTGCTGATCTGCCCGCAGAGGGGCGGAGGAGGCCGTGGATGCGGCCTGCACGGTCTGGGGATCGGCGGACTGCGGCGCGGAGCGAGAAAGGAAATAGATCAGCGCCGCGCACAGAGCTAAGACTACCCCGGCAGCCATAAGCCGTATGCGCAGCAGCTGCTGCTGCCGCTTCCGTGCCTGCCGCAGCTTGGCGCGGCGTTCCCGGCCGCGGTCAATGGGTTCTTCCTGGGGCACTGCGCCACCTCCTTTTTCATAGAGATCGTTTTAATTTAGATATTATACACGTTTTTCTCCCATTTCTCAACCCCCAATCTCCTGCCCTGGGGCAAAAGCAGAATTATAGGGGGAGATATGTTGCATTTCCGGGCGGAATATGGTAAGATGGGAGAAAATTATGAAGAAAGGGGTAGGTGCCATGCGGAAACTCTGCGCCGCCGCGCTGGCGGTTTTGGTGCTGCTGGGCATTTCCATGGGCGTCAGCGCCGCTTCCAATGTGTCGGGAGCGGAGTGCCAGGCCGCCGTATCCACCGATGGAAGCTGCCAAATGGTGCTGAGCCTTACCCTGCATTTGGAGCAGGTTCCGGAGGAACTTAATTTTCCGCTGCCCGGTTCCGCCCGGGATATACGGGTAAACGGCTCGGGCGTCCGAACGTTCCGTTCCGGGGAGAATGTGCTGGTGGACTTGAAGCGAGTGGTGGGGGACATAGCCGGCGACTTTGCCCTGACCCTGACCTATTCCCTGTCGGGGCTGGCAGGCTATGACCAGCAGGAGAAGCTGATGCTGGAGCTGCCGCTGCTCTCGGGCTTCAGCCTGCCCATCCAGCAGATGTCTTTCCGCATCCAGCTTCCCGGCGAGGTCACTGGTCAGCCGGTGTTCTCCAGCGGCTATTTCCAGTCCAGCATTGAAACCTATATGAGCGTGACGGTGAACGGCAGCAGCATTTCCGGCACGGTGAATACGGCGCTGCAGGATCACGAGACGCTGCTTATGTCCCTGCCTGTAAGTCAGGAGATGTTCCCAACCCCCCGCCCCCGGCAGGATACCGTCACCGGCTATGTGGAAACCGCCGCCTATGTGCTGGGCGGTGCGGCGCTGCTCTACTATCTCTTTTTCCTGAGATTCCTGCCCTGGCGGCGGGTAAAGCAGGTGCGCCCCCCCGAGGGGCTTACTGCCGGACATCTTTCCGCCGCCCTTACCGGAGAGGGAGTGGATTTGACCCTGATGGTATTCACCTGGGCGCAGCTGGGGTATATCCTTATCTATCTGGAGGAGGACGGCCGCGTGACGCTGCATAAGCGCATGGGCATGGGCAACGAGCGCAGCGCTTTCGAGCAGAAATATTTTCGCGCGCTCTTCGGCGAACGGAAGATGGTCAGCGCCACCTCTCAGACCTATGCGCAGCTTTGGATGAAGGTGGCTGCCCAGGAAAATCCCCAGCTCTGGCTGCGGAAGAGATCCGGCAGCAAACGGGTTCTGCGAAGCCTCAGCGCCCTGATGGGCGTTTTCGGAGGCTTTGTCATCGGGTATACCCTGGCTTCCGGCGCGTGGCTGGGGAGCGTGCTGGCGGTGCTCTTCGCCATTGCCGGTGGGATAAGCGCCTGGCATATTCAGGGGCTTACCCGGTGCGTCCTGCGCCCGGAGCGAACCAAAATGGCGCTGGGAGCCGCGCTGAGCCTGGCGTGGCTGCTGTTGGGCGGCATTTCCGGGCGGCTGATGGCGGCGTGCATCGTGGTGGGGGCGCAGCTGCTCGCCGGCTGGCTGCTGGCCTTTGCCGGCAGACGTACCGGCTCCGGCAGGCTGGCGGCCGCCCAGGCTATGGGGCTGCGCAAGTATATGCGCACCCTGGGCAGAGGCGAGGCGCAGCGGCTGAGCCGCATGAACCCGGTATTTTTCTTTGACCTGATTCCTTATGCCCTGGCGCTGGGGGTGGATAAGACCTTTGCCCGGCAGTTCGGCGGTATGCGCCTGCCTGGTTGTCCCTACCTGACCACAGGCATGGACGGACACATGACCGCCGGAGAATGGGCTCGATGGATGCGGGAGACGGCGCAGGATATGGACAGCGCCCACAAAGCCATGCCCTATGAGCGGGGGCGGAGAATCCTGGAGGCGCTGACAACGCCGCCGCACCGGTCACGCCCTGGTCGGCGCAAGCGCCCGCCGCAGGGAGAAAGACGTCCCGCGCCGGTGGGAAAAAAGCGCTCGTCCGCGCAGCAGAGGGTGCAAAAGAGACGCAGATAAAGAAGCAGCCCGGCGGGATATTTTCCCGCCGGGCTGCTTCTTTCTGCAAAATAGCAAAACCCCACAGGAAAACCCTGCGAGGTCTGCCAAATAAAAAAGAGGAGAGGAAAAAATGAAAAGAAGAAAACGAATCGCTGTCAGCTTGCTGCTGTACTTATATCTTACCGGGTAAATATGAAGAAAGAAAGGGGTAGAATATTAAAATAATATGAAGTTGCCGCTTTTTTCCGGGAAACGAGCCGGGGATCGCTTTACTTTTGGAGGAAATCCTGCTACAATACAAAAAATTGCAGAAGAAACGACGGAGGGATCAGATGCTGGACAAACTGCGGGCGGTGGAGAACCGATATGAGGAGCTGTGCTTCCAGTCGGAGCAGGGAGACTTCTACGCCGATCCGAAAAAAGCGGCCGCCCTGCTGCGGGAAAAGAACAACCTGGAACCCATCGTGGAAGCATACCGCGCTTACAACCAGGCGGCGCGGGATATGGAAGAGGCGCAGGAATTGATGGCCGACCCGGAGATGCGGGAGCTTTGCCAGGAGACCTTTCGAAAAGCCAAGGAGGACAAGGAGACGCTGTACCGCCGGATGCAGATATTGCTGCTGCCCAAGGATCCCAATGATGAGAAAAGCGTCATCGTGGAGATCCGCGGCGGCGTGGGCGGCGAGGAAAGCGCGCTGTTTGCCCATAGTCTGTTCCGTATGTACTCCATGTACGCCGCCAGCCGGGGCTGGCGCATTGAACTCATGAACTATTCCGAGACAGAGCTGGGAGGCGTCAAGGAGGCGGACTTCGTGGTGAACGGCCAGGGGGCGTACTCCCGGCTGAAATATGAATCCGGCGTACACCGCGTGCAGCGGGTGCCGGAAACGGAGTCCGGCGGACGGGTGCACACCTCCACCGCCACAGTGGCGGTGCTGCCGGAAATGGAAGAGGTGGATGTGGTCATCCGTCCGGAGGACGTGGAAATGCAGGTGTTCCGTTCCTCTGGCGCCGGCGGCCAGCACATCAACAAGACCAGCTCCGCCGTGCGGCTGATTCACAAGCCCTCGGGCATTGTGGTGGCCTGCCAGGAGGAGCGTAGCCAGGTGCAGAACCGGGAAAAATGTATGCGTCTGCTGGCGTCCAAGCTCTATGAGATGGAGCGGGAAAAGCAGGACGCTCAGGTGACGGGGCTGCGCCGGAGCCAGGTGGGCGCAGGAATGCGCAACGAGCGCATCCGCACCTATAATTTCCCCCAGGGGCGGGTGACGGATCACCGCATCGGGCTGACCCTTTATAAAATCGACGCGATCATGGACGGGGGGCTGGACGAGCTGATTGACGCTCTGGCCACCGCCGACCAGGCGGAAAAGCTGAAGCAGGCCAATGGATAACGCCGCCCCGCGTGGGAGCGGGCGGCTTAAGAAAGAAGGAACTCCATGGAATTGATTACCCATTCTCCCCAGGAGACGGAGCAAATCGGAGAAAAGCTGGGGCAGGTACTGCGCCCCGGCGCTGTGATCGCTTACCGGGGAGGCCTGGGCGCGGGGAAAACCGCGTTCACCCGGGGGCTGGCGCGGGGGCTGGGCTGTACGGAGCGGATTACCAGCCCCACCTATACGATTGTAAACGAATATCTCTCCGGGCGGATGCCTCTGTTTCACTTCGATATGTATCGCCTCCGCTGTGCAGAGGAGCTGTTTGACATTGGCTGGGAGGACTACTTGGAGCGGGGCGGCGTGTGCGCCGTGGAGTGGAGCGAAAACGTAGCGGAGGCCATGGAGGACGCCATTACCGTGTCCCTGGAAAAGACCGGGGAGGATTCCCGGCATATTACCATCGAAGGGGGGGCTTCCCTTGCTGCTTTTGAGTTTTGAGACGTCTGCGAAAGCCGCCGGCGCCGCTCTGCACGACGGAGAAAAACTGCTGGGGGAAACGTATCAGAATACCGGGCTTACCCACAGCCAGACGCTGCTGGTGATGGCGGAGGATCTGCTGCGCCAGTGCGGCCGTACGCCCGGGGAGGTCACGGCGGCAGCTGTGGCGGCGGGACCCGGCAGCTTCACCGGGGTGCGCATCGGCACAGCGGCGGCCAAGGGCTTCGCCTGGGGAAAAAACATCCCCTGCTATGGCGTGTCCACCCTGGAGGCCATGGCGCTGGGGCTGGGCGTGTTCCAGGGCTGCATCTGCCCGGTGATGGACGCCCGGCGGCAGCAGGTCTATACCGCCCTGTTCCACGCCGATTGTGGAAAATATACAAGATTGCGGCAGGATGAGGCTATTTCCCTCCAGGAATTGGAGGGTATCCTACAAAATTTGCGGGAACCCATTTTCCTGGTTGGAGATGGAGCCGATCTATGCTATAATACACTTTCGGAGCGGGTGCCCGGTCTGGTTTTGCCGCCGGAGCACCGCAGGCATCAGCGCGCCTCCGGCGTGGCGCTGGCTGCCCTGGCGAGAATCGCCGCCGGGGATCCGGGCGACGGCCTGACCCTGAAACCCAATTACCTCCGGCTGTCCCAAGCGGAACGGGAGCGGCTGGCAAAAGAAACATCACAAGGAGAGAAATAATATGGCAAGTGTTCATGTGATCGACCATCCCCTGATCCAGCACAAGCTGGCAATTTTGCGGAACAAGAATACCGGCGTGAAGGAGTTCCGGGAGCTGGTGGGGGAGATCGCCGGGCTGATGTGCTATGAGGCCACCCGGAATCTGCCCACCGAGGAGGTGGAGGTGGAGACCCCCATCGCCACGGCGAAGGCGCGGATGCTGGCAGGCAAGAAGCTGGCCATTGTGCCGGTGCTGCGCGCCGGTCTGGGTATGGTGGACAATATGGTTGCCCTGATCCCCTCGGCCAAGATCGGCCATATCGGACTGTACCGGGATCCGGAGACCCACAAGCCCGTGGAGTATTACTGCAAGCTGCCCGACGATATTGCCAACCGGCAGGTCTTTGTGGTGGATCCTATGCTGGCCACCGGCGGCAGCGCCGTGGCGGCCATCGATTTCCTAAAGCAGCACGGCTGCAAAAATATCATTATGATGAATGTCATCGGCTGTCCCGAGGGGGTCAAGGCGGTGCAGGAAGCCCACCCGGATGTGGAGATGTATCTGGCGGCAGTGGACGAAAAGCTCAACGAGCACGCCTACATTGTGCCCGGTCTGGGCGACGCCGGCGACCGCATTTTCGGCACAAAGTAAATCGCGGCCGGACAGGGATCCCCCTGTCCGGCAAAATCTATCGGCAAACGCCCCAAAGGGCTTCTCCGACAGCGAAAAGGAGGAAGGCTATGAAGACGTTTTTCCATGGGATCCGCGCCTCCCGCCCCTGTGCGCCTGGCCGCGCCGGAATTGCCGCGCTGGCGGTGCTCCTGGCGGGGGCGGCGCTGGGCGGGGCGTGCAAACTGCTGGATCTGTATACCGTCTATCTGGGGGACATCTTTTCCCAGATATCCGTGTGGATTCTGCTGTGCTCTGCGCTCTGCCTGTACAGTCCCAACCCTTTGCAGGCGGGCGTTCGGGTATTTGCGTTCTGCATTGGGATGCTGGCAGCTTACTATGCCGTGGCGGAGGGGACGGGGAGCGTCTACTCCATGACCTTTGTGCAGGGCTGGCTGGCAGTTTGCTGCGCTGCCCCCTGGCTGGCTGGCCTGGTCTGGTACGCTGGCGGAAGGGGCTGGTTTGCCAGGGCGCTGGGCGCGGGGGTGCTCCTGGCGGCGCTGGGGCTGGAGATACTGCTCTTTGACAAGCTCCGGGTCTGGGATATTTTGCTGGATGCCGTGCTGGGGATCCTTCTGTTTCAAAGACCCGGCTTCAGCCGGGAGAAAAAGGCCGGGGAATAAGCGCCAGCACCGGAGGGGAAACCATGGCCGGACAGGAAAGCCCTGTCCGGCCATGGCGTTCTTAGACGGTGGTGTTCACAAAATAGACTATTATTTTCCACCGGGCTGTGCTATAATAGAAAAAATATGGGCGCTCTCGCCCGGATATTGATTTGCAAAGGACGAACACTCATGGGACTTTTGACAAAAATCTTTGGTACGCGCTCCCAGCGGGAGCTGAAGCAGATCCAACCCATCGTTGATAAAATCCTGGCGCTGGAAGCGCCGTACCGGGCGCTGTCCGAGGAAGCGCTGAAGGGGAAAACCGCCGCGTTCAAAGCACGGCTGGCACAGGGCGAGACACTGGACGACCTTCTGCCCGAGGCGTTTGCCGCCGTCCGGGAGGCGTCCGACCGGGTGCTGGGGCTGCGTCCTTATCCGGTGCAGCTGATGGGCGGCGTAATCCTGCACCAGGGGCGCATCGCGGAGATGAAGACTGGCGAAGGCAAGACCCTGGTGGCTACTCTGCCCGCTTATTTGAACGCGCTCACCGGTCAGGGCGTCCACATCGTCACCGTGAACGACTATCTGGCCAAATACCAGAGCGAGTGGATGGGCAAGGTTTACCGCTACATGGGGCTGAGCGTAGGACTGATTATTCCCGGCATGACCCCCGCCCAGCGGCGGGAAAGCTACGCCGCCGACATCACCTACTGCACCAACAACGAGCTGGGGTTCGACTATCTGCGGGATAATATGGCCATTTATAAGCAGGAGCTGGTGCAGCGGGGGCATGCCTTCGCCATTGTGGACGAGGTAGACTCCATCCTGATCGACGAGGCGCGGACGCCGCTGATCATCTCCGGCAAGGGGGAGGATTCCTCCAAGCTCTATGAGATGGCCGATCAGTTTGTGGCCGGCCTGCGCAGGCAGGTTTTTGCCAAGACCGATGAAAAGCAGGTACAGGACGATTTCGACTGCGACTACTTTGCCGATGAAAAGTCCCGTACGGTATCCCTCACCGCCAGCGGCATCGCCAAGGCAGAAAAATACTTCGGCCTGGAAAACCTGGCCGATCCGGAAAACGCCACCATTTCCCACCACATCAACCAGGCCATGAAAGCCCGGGGACTGATGAAGAAGGACATCGACTATGTGGTGAAGGACGGACAGATCATTATTGTGGACGAGTTCACCGGGCGGCTCATGTACGGCCGGCGGTATAACGAGGGGCTGCACCAGGCCATCGAGGCCAAGGAAGGGGTGGCTGTGGCCGGCGAGAGCAAGACCTTGGCCACCATCACCTTCCAGAATTTCTTCCGGCTTTACCACAAGCTCTCCGGCATGACCGGCACGGCGCTGACGGAGCAGGAGGAATTTGCCGCCATCTATCACCTGGATGTGGTGGAGATCCCCACCAACCGTCCGGTGGTGCGGCGGGATCACCCGGATGTGGTGTACAAGACCGCAGCGGGGAAATACCGCGCCATTGTAGAGCAGGTCAAAGCCTGCCACGCCAAGGGGCAGCCGGTGCTGGTGGGCACCATCTCCATTGAGAAGAGCGAACTGCTGAGCAAAATGCTGAAGCGGGAGGGGATCCCCCACAATGTGCTCAACGCCAAGTTCCACGAGCAGGAGGCCGCCATCATCGCCCAGGCGGGCAAGCTGAACGCGGTGACCATCGCCACCAACATGGCCGGCCGCGGCACGGATATTATGCTAGGGGGCAACGCGGATTTCCTGGCTATGGCCGCTCTGCGGGCAAAGGACATTCCGGAGGAGCTGCTGCAGGAGGCCAACGCTTATTCGGAAACGGAGAATCCGGATATCCTGGCGGTGCGCCGGGAGTATGAGGCGCTGGTGTCCTCCTATAAGACGGAGATCGCTGGGGAGGCGCAGAAGGTGCGGGAGGCAGGCGGACTGTTTATCATCGGCACCGAGCGCCATGAATCCCGCCGGATCGACAACCAGCTCCGGGGTCGGGCGGGTCGTCAGGGTGACCCGGGCGAGAGTCGGTTCTATCTGAGCCTGGAGGACGACCTGATGCGCCTGTTCGCCACAGACCGGGTGATGGGTCTGATGGATACCCTGGGTGTGGATGAGAATACCCCCATCGACGCGAAGATTCTGTCCGGTGCAGTGGAAAACGCCCAGAAGAGCGTGGAGAGCCGGAACTTCCGGGCAAGAAAGAACGTGCTGGAATACGACGATGTGATGAACACCCAGCGGGAGGTCATCTATGCCCAGCGGAAAAAGGTGCTGGACGGGGAGGAGCTGCGGGAGAGCATTCTCTCCATGCTGCGCCAGTCCATTGAGGGGGGCGTGGCGGAGAGCCTGGCCGATAACGGCGGCGTAGGTACGCCGGAGAGCCTGACAGAAGCGGTAGCGCGGTTCGACGGCGTCTATTTCCCCAAAGGCTCTTTCCCCGTGCCGGAGAAAGCCAATGCTCAGGAATTGACCGAAAGCCTATACGCCCACGCTTTGGATTTTTATAACCAGAAGGAAGCCGCTTACAGCAGCCCCATTATGCGGGAACTGGAGCGGGTGGTGATGCTGCGGGTGGTGGACGAATACTGGATGGACAACATCGACGCCATGGATGACTTGAAGCAGGGCATCGGCCTGCGGGCTTACGGCCAGCACGACCCGGTGATCGCCTATAAGGAAGAGGGCTATCAGATGTTCCAGGCCATGATCGCCGCCATCCGGGAGGAGACGGTGCGCCGGATGTTCCTGGTGCGGCTGAATCCGGCCAGTCAGGTGAAACGGGAGAAGGTGGCCAGGGAGACCGCCGCCTCCGGCACCCCGGAAGCCCAGGTGAAGCAGCAGCCCATACGCAACAAGGGGAAAAAAGTCGGCCCCAATGACCCCTGTCCCTGCGGCAGCGGGAAAAAATACAAAAAATGCTGCCGGGACAAGGATATTGCTGCCGGCCTGGAGCGATAAATAAGGAGGGAGCGCCATGGCGGTGGTCACGGAGAGAAGGGGCGGTCTGGTATACCAGTCTGCCCAGGGCATTTCCGCGCCCCATTGCTTTACCACCCGCTTAGGCGGGGTGAGCCGGGGGTACCTGGCCAGCCTGAACATTGGGTTTACCCGGGGGGATGACCGGGAAAACGTACTGGAAAATTACCGCATTCTGGGTCAGGCGCTGGGCTTTGCCCCGGAGCAGGTGGTTTGCACCCGCCAGACCCATACGGATATTGTCCGCATGGTCACCAAGGCAGACATGGGTACCGGCGTAACGCGCCCGGCGTTTCCGGACTGCGACGCTTTGGTGACCAAGGACGCGGGGGTGGTACTGACGGTGTTTACCGCAGACTGCACGCCCATCCTCCTCCACGACCCGGTGACGGGAACCGTGGGGGCTGTCCACGCCGGATGGCGTGGGACGGCGGCGGACATCGTGGGCAAGACCGTGGCGGCCATGGCTGCCCTGGGCAGCCGGAGGGCGGACATCTGCGCCGCCATCGGTCCCAATATCGGCCAATGCTGCTTTGAAACCGACGGCGATGTGCCGGAGGCCATCCGGAAAACCTTGGGGGAAGCGGCGGAAGACTATATCCGCGCCCAAGGAGATAAGTATTATGTAAACCTAAAGGGAGTCAACGCCTGGCTCCTCCGCCGGGCGGGGGTGGGGCATATCGAGGTGAGCGAATTGTGCACCGCCTGCCGCACAGATCTATTCTGGTCCCACCGGCGTATGGGCGCCCAGCGCGGTTCCCAAGGGGCGCTGATTTTGTGTGAAGGGAGCGTGGAAGCGTGAAGACCATGCGCACGTTTTGGAGTATTCTGCTGTGTCTGGCGGTGCTGGGAAGCTGCCTGAGCGGCTGCGTAGTGGACGAGCGGGGAGCCTATGTGCCCACCGGGGACGCGCTCAGCGATGCGGACGATCCCAATACCCGGGTGGAAACGCCGGAAAGTCAGGAACCGCTGACGCTGGTATACTATCCAGAGCAGTCCATGAATCCGCTGACCTGCAACGACTATACCAACCGCTTGGTGCTTTCCCTGCTCTATCAGGGGCTTTTTGCGGTGGATAAGGACTATCAGGCCACGCCGATTTTGTGCAGCGAATATGCCGCCTCCGAGGACATGGAGACCTACATCTTTTACGTTGATTCCCGCGCGACTTTTTCCGACGGCACCCGCGTGACCACGGCGGATGTGCTGGCCAGTCTGGAGGCCGCCTGGGACAGCGACCTGTACGGCAACCGTTTTTACCATGTGTGGGATATGTATGAATCCGGCGGCGGCGTGGTTATCGAGCTGGATACGCCCTACGAAAACCTGCCCCTGCTGCTGGACGTGCCCATCCTGAAGGCCACAGAGCTGGAGGCGGCCAATCCTTTGGGCACCGGACCGTATATGCTGGAGAAAAGCGTCAGCGGCGTCCAGCTGCGCCGCCGGAGCAACTGGTGGTGCAAATCCCCCGATCTGGCCGCCACGGTGGACTCCATAGCTTTGCAGGAGGCGGAATCTCCTTCCCAGATCCGCAATGCGTTCCAGTTTGAGGATGTAAGCCTGGTGGTTACGGATCCCGGCTCGGATTTCTACGCCGACTACCGCAGCGATTATGAACTGTGGGATATGGAGACAGGCATCTTCCTGTACCTGGGTTTCAACCATGAGAGCGATGTGCTGGACGATGTGGATCTGCGCAAGCTGATTACGCACGCCATCGACCGGGAGACCATCTGCCAGACCTATTACCGCAATTTTGCCCAGCCGGCCACCCTGCCCGCGTCGCCCAGTTCCCCCTACTACAACCAGAGCCTGGCGGAGAAATATGGCTATGCCCCGGAAAAGCTGAAGCAGGCGGTGATCAACGCCGGTTTGGTGGGTACGGAGCTGACGCTGCTGGTCAACGGCGAGGACAGCGTGCGGCTGCGGGTGGCGAACTTCATCAAGGCCGCGCTGGAGGATACGGGTCTGGTCATCAATATTGTGGAAAGCTCCGCTTACGAGTTCCACTATTTCCTGAATATGCAGGATTACGATATGTACCTGGCGCAGACGAAGCTGTCGGTGAATATGGATCTTTCCCAGTTCTTCTACCTTTACGCCAGTATGTCCTTCGGCAATATGGAGGACGAGGCTACCTATGCCATGTGCGAGGAGGCGCTGGCCAACCAGGGCAATTACTATAACCTGCATAAAAAAATAATGGATGAAGGGCGCATCTGCCCCATCCTTTTCCGCAATTATGCGGTCTATGGCCGCCGGGGCGTAGTAAGTCAGCTGAATCCCTCCCGGGAAAACGGATTCTATTATACCCTGGGGCTGTCCCTGGCGGACATCCAGGTGCCGATGGATGAGGTGGAGTAGTCCCGGTTGCAAATATGCGGGAAATCTGATAGAATACTCCTGACCGGCCAGGTTCTCTGCCGGGGAAAAATAGAAAGGAACTGATTTGACCATGAAGCGCGTGTTTCCGATTCTGCTTATTGTGTGCCTGCTGCTCTCGGCCTGCGCCAAAACGCCCGCGCCCACCGTGCCTTCCACGGAGCCATCCACTGTGCCGACAACAGCGGCGCCTACCACAGAGGCCACCCAGCCCACGGAGGAGACGCTGCCTGCGGCGGCGGAATACAGCAATCCCCTTACCGGCGAAAAGCTGGAGGAGCCGTACACCGACCGCCCTGTGGCCATAACCATTAATAATGTAGACCCGGCGTACCCCCACCACGGCCTCAACGATGTGGATGTGTACTTTGAAATGCTGGTGAATGACAACGCTACCCGGGGGCTGGCTATCTATGCCATCCCGGAGAACGCCCCGGTGGTTGGCTCTGTCCGCAGCGCCCGATATAATTTTGTGGACGTGTGCCAGGCTTACAACGCTGTGCTGGCGCACGCCGGCGGCAGCGATGAGGTGATGAGCGAGGTGCACAGCCGCATCGACAACCTGGACGCCATGATCGGCGAGGGAAGCTACTTCTACCGGGATTCCACCCGGCAGAGCCAGGGCTACGCCTTTGAGCATACCCTGTTTACCACCGGTAAGATGCTGGTGGAATTCGCCCAGGCGCAGGGGCTGGATATGACCCAGGCGCCGGGTACGGATTACGGCCTGCATTTTGCTCCGGACGGTACCCCTGACGGGGAGGACGCCAATGTGGTGGTGCTGAGCTTCTGGGGAAAAACCACCCGCATGACCTACGATCCCGAAACCAACCGCTATCTGAACCGGGAGTACGGTGAGGACATGATCGACGGCAACACCGGCGAGCGGGAGGGCTTCACCAATGTGTTCGCCATTCAGACGGATGTGAGCAACTATGGGGTCTACCATGTGGCCGACCTGCTGGGCAGCGGAGACGGCTATTACGCCAGCGGCGGCAAGATCGTACCCATTCAGTGGCACCACGAGAAGGCGGAGGATCCCTTTACCTTCACGCTGCTGGACGGCACGCCTTTGGTGCAGACCATCGGCAGCAGCTATGTGGGCATCGTGCCCATGAGCAGCCAAGTGACCTGGGAATAAAAACTTGTCGGCAAAAGCTCCCTGCTGGTAAAACAGTAATATTCAAATTTCTTGGAACAGGCATGATTTCGGTCATACCTGTTCCGCTTTTTTCAGTACATCCACTGGGAATAGCCGATGAGGCCGTAGGAAATATGCAGCTTCTGCTTCCTCCTGCCGCTGGACTTATCCGGTGCTTCCACGTAAACCGCCTTGACCAGCTCTTTGGACAAGGGGTCAGTTTTGTGCGTTGGCTGTTGCGGTGTACCCGCTGAATAAACTGCACTAAATTGTGCCCTCAAGAGCCAGCTTTCGCAGGCGGGCACTTAAATTGTCCGTGCCGAATTGGACAATTCACTGCTGGATTTGCTCCAGCCCCTCAGCGGTCACAAAGAATTTCATTTGGAACGGGCGTTTACGATTGGGGACTTTTGGCATAGCGATCTCCTTTGGGTTTTACATTAGTCCGTTATGTACCTGTGATAAATCTCCATCAAATCTCTATTCGCCACCCAGTTTTCAGAAACAGAAACATACTCAGAACCCTCACGTCGCAAGTCGATTTTTTTCCAATTGATATTGAGGATATAATCAATTTCCCGTCCATCCATTAACGGAGCAAAATCTTCACACCAGCAACACCAGGGCAATTTCAATTGCTCCATCGCCCTAAGGAAATCCTCTGTTGCCGCCAGTGTTGCAGCCTGGGGAACCGTATATTTGAATCCAAATTCCTGCGCCATAACTTGGATACCAGTTTCATCGCGGAACT
>DVKX01000052.1 GCA_018715805.1 Candidatus Faecousia intestinigallinarum
TGCACCATCTGCTTTGCAGATGAAATGAGGTTTTCTTTTGCCGTGGAAACCATCACTTTGGTCTGGTGGACTTTACCCTCCACAGTGTCCACAAGCTGGGAGCACCGGGCGCGGATTCCTTTGTCGTGGAGCTTGCCCACCTCCATGCGCATTTCCTTCATTTCGTCCATCATCTGTGACAGCTTTTCTTCCATACCGTCGATATAGCCCACCAGGGCCTGCACTTCTTCCTTTTGCTTTTGAAGCCCGTTCTGCTCCAAAACGGAAATCAGGTCTATGATCTGCGGATGGTCCCGCAGCGCAAGAGCCGGTTCAGCCATGGTTCATTCCTCCATTCTCAAAATTATCATCGCGCCGGTTCCGCCTGCTTTTTCGCAGGGGGCAGCTCCCGGCAGTATTCCGGGTAACGGATTTTCACGCCCTCCATAAAGTAAGGCGCAAACTCGCAGCAGAACAAATCCTCCGGGGAATAGGCGTTGCTGTGCTCCGGGTCGGTGTAGCCGTTCCAGAGATTAAAAGCAAGGCGGCACACCCGGACGGTGCCGCTGGTCTGCCAGCCGCCGTGCATACCATCCGGTTCAATGCAATCCTGCTTGAAATCAAACATCTGGCGGATGTTTGCCCGCGTTTCCGGGGCAATCCCCATCACATAGAAAAAGGCCCGGTGGTAACAGTCGTTCCTCCGGGCCTCGCCCATCATATCCAAAAAGAAATCCCGGTGCTCCGGGGACGCAAAGCGGATATTGCTCATGCGGGCACCTCCTCGCCGCCGAATACACCCTCGCCGGGCTTGGTGGTCATCAAAGCGTAAAGCCTGGTATCACGGGGAAAACGGTTGATGAACGGTACCAGGGCGCTGCCGTAACGGATCAGGCCGCAGCCCGCGTCCGCATTGGTGACATAGCTCATCTGCTCATTGGAGATATTAAGGAGCTTCGCCAGCTTTTCCCGGTCGGATGCGGCCTGGCTCAACATCACAAGAAACTCGGAGTTGGAGAGCATGGTGCTGGCTTGGACGGAATCCAGCAGGTACTCCACATTCTGGGTGATAGCCGTGGGATAGGCCCCACGCTTTCTGAACTGCCGCCATGCGCTGTTAAAGAAAATGCCGCTTTGCTCATTTTCAAACATCACATGGAACTCGTCGATGAACACATGGGTGCGCTTGCCCCGTTTCCAGTTGAGAGTGACGCGGTTGAGGATGGTATCGGTGATGACAAGGGAACCCGCAGGCTTTAGCTGTTCGCCCAGGCCGTGGATGTCAAACACCACATAGGGCTTGCTCAAATCCACGGTGCTTTCCCGGCCAAAGATGTCCAAAGAGCCAGTGGTGTAAAGCTCCAGGGAAAGGGCGATCTCTTTGGCCTTGTCCTCCGGCTGCTCCAGCAGCTTCCGGCGCAGGTCGCAGAGGGTGGCGGCCCGCCCGGCTTTCTCCGCCTCCGGGTACACCAGGGCGGTGCAGCGGTCGATGATGGATTTGTGCTGCGGCCCCACGCCGCGCTTGTCGATCTGCTCGATAAGGGACATGACAAACTGGCTTTTTTCTACAATCGGGTTGTTTTCCCCGTAACCCTCCACCATATACATGGCGTTTAAGCGGTCTTTGCCGCCCGCCACCAGATGGGCCACCGTGGCCTTTTCCCGGCCCAGGGTTTTGACGAGCGCGCCAAACTCACCCTCCGGGTCGCAGATCAGAATGTCATCGTCGGCATAATCCGGGTGGAGCATGAGGAAGGCGATCAGCTCCTTTACCGCAAAAGATTTGCCTGCGCCGGGAACGCCCAGATAAAAGGCCGACTGGTTCAAGAGGTTCGCCTTGTTGCAAAGGATCAGGTTATGGGAGATGGCATTCTCGCCAAAGTAAATGCCGCCCTTGTCCTGGATTTCCTGTACCTTAAAGGGGATGAACACGGCCAGGGATTCCGTGGTAAGGGTGCGGAAGGCGTTGATTTTCCGCACCCCGATGGGCAGGGCGGTGTTCAGGCCATCGAGCTGCTGGAACTTGAGCACCGCAAGCTGGCACATATGCTTTCTCGCCACAGAAAGCACCGCCTCGGTATCGCTGTCAAGTTGCTCCTTGGTGTCGGCGGTGATGGCCAGGGTCATCACCGCGAACATCATCCGCTGGTCGCGGGTGGTGAGGTCGTCCAAAAACTCCTTGCTCTCCTTGCGCTGCAGCTCCATGTCATAGGGCACCACAGCGGAGAAATTGTTGTTGGCGTTCTGGCGGCGCTGCCAGTTGGTGATGTTGGTTTCCACGCCCAGCAGCCGGTTTTCCACCTCACGGACTGCCTCATCGGTGGGAACTGGCACAATGTCGATGGAGAACATCAGATTGCGGTTAAAATCCGTCAGCTCCGTCACCATGTTGTCCTTGATATAGCTGGCGTAATCTTTCAGGAACAGCACCCGGCAGAACTTGTCCCCCAGCATCAGATAGTCGCTGTTCTTCTCGATCCCGTCCGGGCAGATATAGTCCTTGAAGCTGTGGCCCCGTTTCATCATCTCGCGGGCGTTGAAAACAAATTCGGATTCCTCGCCCTGGCGGTAGAAATCGTGGAGAATGCGCAGGCGCTCGGTGGCGTCCAGCTCCGCACACTTGGAGCCCAGGGCCGCAAAGTGAGAGATCAGGTCGGCACCCACACGGGAAAAATAGGCGCGGGCCTCCTCAATGTCCTTTTTCACCACCGAGATGGTGATATATTTCTCCTGGGTGATGCCATTGGCACCGGTGGCCTTGTCCAGCAGCATCTGATTGTATTCCGTCCGGTACTCATCCCGGAAATCCCCCTGCAGGGGCATGAGGATGGATGTTTCAAAACGGGTCTTGTTCATACGCCGGTTATTGATGGTGATCTTCGTCACCGCGCCGGAGTCCAAAGAGTTCAGCAGCTCCGAGTAGGTGAGGAACATGGATTCCTTATCCTCCCGGCTTGCCACCAAATAATTGATGTCGCTGAATTTATAGGTTTTGGAATAACGGGTCCCACACAGGAAAATCCCGTCCTTCCAGATGCGCCGGATAGGAATCACATCCTGCACCTTCCGGGGGACGGTATAACGCTCCTTTTCCTGCTTGGACATGGTTTTGATGGTCTTAATCATGCTTGGCCTCCTTTCGCTTGCTGAAGTGTCTCGGCTCCTTCCGGCGCTTCCTGCCGGAGCGCCCGGTCTGCAGCTCCTCGATGGTTTCCTTCAGAGCCGCATAGTAGTAGTTGCTGTCCTCGAACTTAAACTCCTTCGGCTCCAGCATTTCCGAGCGCAGCCACGCCCAGATGAACTGCTCGGCGGTCATCCCGTGATAGGTGATGAACCCCAGCATGGCAAAGGGGGCCGCCCCCAAAATGCACATCCAGGACAGGGTTTCCACCCCGAAGTAGGGGCGCAGGATAAAATAAAGGCCCACGGCCACGCCGCAGGCCAAAATCGAAAAAATGAATTGCCGCATACTCAAACCGAAAAACATGGATTCGGTGTAGTTGCGGATTTCGCGGTTGATCTTGACTTCCAAAATATCACCTCCTGTTATCGCTCAGGCTCCTGAGATGTTTTTCCCAGGTTTCCTTTTGTTACCTGACGGTCATAGATCGTCATCACATCCATGCCGTCATAGCCCATTTCATGGGCTAACCGCTCTTTTGTAATGCCATGCTGCTTGCAGTAGTGAAGATATTTCTGCATTCCTTGCACACACGCGATTCCACTGGTACCATGGTACTCAGCAATCTCGTACCATACACCTGTATGAGCATCCGGTGTCATCGCAATCAAATTGAACCCACCCTCCAGGTATTGAAACAAATCGTAATCAAAGTTGAACTCCCAATCATTTACCAACGATTCATATACCGGTTTCTCCATCGGGTGAAAAAGCAAAACAGCTTGGTCATTGACTGCATAGGCAAGCACTCTTTCTGGTTTGTTTATACTGCCTTCAACCAAAAGATAGCTCATTTTGTAATTTTCTACATCCGGCATCCCCATCTCACGATTATGTTGATAGTTTGCCGTTTGTTTCAATATGCTCTCGGCGAATCTCATCAACTGTTCCTTGCTTGTGCTCATTCCAAAGTTTCCTCCTTTACAGGCCCATCATCTCGCGCACCACGCGGTCCGCCATTTTTACCGCGCCCACGAGGACAAGCATATTAAAGACCAGCTCCCCGATATAGCTCCATACCTGTGTGACAGCCGCCGCGTTGGGGTCAATGGCAGGCGGGGCGGCGGCGAACAGGGAGAAGATAATGCAGGCCAGCACAATGATGGCCCCTTCCAAGCACACGGCGGCATAGCTCTTGATGAAGCTCTTACCCACGTTCTGCGTTGGCTCCCCGGCAAAGGTGGAAAGGGGCACCGGCGCAATGGCCGTGTATAAATAGAGCTTAAAAAACCTCCCGTAGACCGTCATAATCATGATGAAGCTGAGGATCGTAATGAACAGCCCGCCGATGAGCGTGACCGCCCAGAGGGGGATGCTCTCAAAGAAGCCGCAGCTTTCCACCGCGTCAATGATCTCCTGCGGCAACACAGTCTGTTGGGCCGTGCCAAAGCCCGCCGCGTTCATAATGGTGGAGACAAGCCCCTGGACAATGTTAAAGAGGGCCATCATCAGCTCCAGCCCGTAGGTTACGACGCCTTTGGCAATGGCAAACCGGATGAACAACTTCAGGGCGTGCTCCGGCTTTTTCACCTCGGCAAAGCTGCCGCAGGTACGCATGACGCCTATCACAAAAAACAACACTAAAAGCGCCAGGCCAATGGCCCGCACCGCGTCGTGGATGTTGACAATGACGCCCCAGATGGAACCGCCCTTAAACTGCTCCGGGCTCTGGGTAATGAGCTGCCAGATTTCAGACAGGTACTTGTTCCAGGTGTCGAGGGCGTTTTGCAAGTTTTGTACAACCCAGTTATCGGACATTCAACAACCTCCTTTCCGGCAACGGTAAGGGGCAGGCCGCCATGGGCCTGCCCCCACACTGCCGTTATTAGAATCAGCCGGTAATCAGGGTCAAAATCTCCTTCGCAAACGTAATCACAACACCGCCGGCCAAGGTGAGAAAGCCGTTAGCCCTCTGGCTGGGGTCATGGCTTTTCAGAGAAAGGCCGATCTGCACGACGCCGAAGCCCAGCA
>DVKX01000005.1 GCA_018715805.1 Candidatus Faecousia intestinigallinarum
CTCTCCTTGCATATATTTGAATAATTGTAGCGCAAATTAGGCGTTTTGTCAACAAAGCAACATAGTGGCATTCAAAACGATTATATATTGCGCTTTTTTTGAACAGCCGCAGAATTTCCAAAATTCCGGGGGGATACCCCCGGAATCGCGCTCTTCCAGGGGTGGGAATTTTTGCGCTATGCACGGCGGCGGATCTATGGTATAATTTATAAAATAGCGCCGTTCCGGCGGCGCGGACACTCGGGAAAGGATGGCGCCTGCCATGGGTTTGAAGATTGCCGTTTGCGACGACCGGAAAGCCGACGCGGAATATGTGGCCGGACTGGCCGCCCAATGGGGGCACCAGACTGGCGCGGCGGTACAGCTGGAAATTTTTCATTCCGCCGAGGCCTTTTTGTTTGCCTATGCCCAGCGGCAGGATGTTGACATTTTGCTGCTGGACGTGGAGATGGGCGCCATGGACGGCGTGACCCTGGCCAAGCGGCTGCGCCGGGAGAACGAAACCATACAGATCGTTTTCATCACCGGCTACTCCGACTACATCTCCGAGGGCTATGAAGTGGCGGCGCTCCACTACCTGGTGAAGCCGGTGAAGCCGGACAAGCTGTTCGCCGTGCTGGACAGAGCCGCCGAAAAGCTGCGAAAAAACGAGCGGACGCTGACCCTGAAGACCGCCGAGGGGGTGGTGCGCCTGCCCGTATATCAGATCCGGTACGCAGAGGTGCAAGGAAACTACGTCACCCTCCACGCCAAGACCCAGGTGCGCTTGAAAATGTCTCTGGGGGAACTGGAAAAGCGCCTGGACGACCGGTTTTACCGGGTGGGGCGGTGGGCCATTGTGAACCTGACCTGTATCCGCCGGGTGACAAAAACCGACATTTATTTGCAGGACGGCGCGGCGATCCCCCTGCCCCGGGGGGCTTACGAGGGTGTGAACCGCGCCATTATTCAAATGGGGTGAGGATATGGGACTGCTATCCAAGAAAATTGACCGGCGTCTGGCCGCCTACCAGCAGGATCTGATGGAGACGCACTACGCGGAGGTGGACAATATGTACCGCCAGATGCGCGCCTGGCGCCACGACTACCGCAGCCACATCCAGACCATGAAAGCCCACGCCGCCAGCGGAGACTGGGAGGCCGTCCGCCGCTACCTGGACTCCCTGGAAACCGAGCTGAACACTGTGGATACGGTGCTGAAAACCGGCAACCCCATGACCGACGCCATTTTGAACTCCAAGATCTCTCTGGCCAAGTCCAAGGACATTGCGGTGTCCGCCGACGCCCACATTCCCGTGAAGCTGGGGCTGTCGGAGCTGGATCTGTGCTGCGTCCTGGGCAACCTCTTTGACAACGCCATCGAGGCCAGCCTCCGCCTGCCTCCGGAGCAGCGGCTGATCCGGGTATATATGGACATGAAGAATACCCAGCTTTATATCTCCTTCACCAACTTCACCGCTGGGAAAAAGCTGACAAAGCTGGGCGGACGCTTCCGCTCCACCAAAGGAGCGGGGCACGGCTTCGGCCTGATGCGCATGGACGCCATTGTGGAGCGGCTGGACGGCTACATCAGCCGCAACTCCGAAGACGGAGCCTTTACCACGGAAATTTTGCTGCCCACGGCATAGTGCCTGCAATTCGTCCCCCGGCGCGCACAATTCGTCCCCGAAATGTGCCGCCGGGGGATTTTTGTGATAGAATGATCCCAATGAAAAGGAGTGGTGGCTATGAAAAAGGAAAAAGCATCCTACAGCGTCCTCAGCAACGTTGGCTGGATGCTGGGAATGGCGCGGAAAAGCGTGGGGAGCGTACCCTTCTGGTGCGCGGTGATCTCGGTGCTGACGGTGGCGCAGTCGGTGGTACAGATGACCGCCGTCCCGGCGATTCTGGATCAGGTGCAGCGGCGGGAATCCCTGTCCGGCCTCCTGGCGGCCGTGGGGCTGTTCGCGCTGGGGCTGATGGCGCTGCAATGGCTCCTGAGCTACCTCCAGGAGACCACGATCTATGGCCGCATTTCCGTGCGCGAGAAGATCATCGGCACCATCAACCGCAAGACCGCCTGCACCGCTTATCCCAATCTGCTGGATCCGGAGGTACTGAAAGTCCAGGACGAGGCGCTGAGCACCACCTATGGCAACGCCGAAGCCTCCGAGCACATCTGGACGACCCTGCAGAAGCTGCTGGCCAATGTGCTGGGCTTCGGGGTGTACCTGGCGGTACTCACCAAGCTGCATCCCCTGGTGCTGGCGGTGACGTTGGTCACCACGGCGGCGGGCTTCCTGGTGCAGCAGCGGCTGCAAAGCTGGGGCTACCGCCGCCGGGAGGAGAAGGATTCCCTGAACCGGCTGCCGGAATATCTGTCCCGGCTGGTGGAGAATCGGGAATTTGCCAAGGATATCCGCATTTTCCATATGGCGCCCTGGCTGCGGGAGCTGCACGAGAAGAGCGAACGGCTCATCCAGGACTTCCTCCGGCGGGAGTACCGCGCCTACCTCTGGGCGGATGTGCTGGAGGTGGCGCTGGGCTTCCTGCGCAACGGCTTCGCCTACCTGGTGCTCATTGGCATGGTGCTGGAAAATAAAATCAGCGCGGCGGAGTTTGTGCTCTATTTTTCGGCGGTGGGGGGCTTCACCACCTGGATCACCGGGATCCTGCGCTGCTATCTGGAGCTGGCGCGGGAGAGCCTGAAGCTGTGCCGGGTGCGGGAATACCTGGCCACCCCGGAGCCGTTCCGCCAGGAGGGGGGTCGGCCGATCCCCCAGGCGGAGGGCTATGAACTGCGCCTGGAGAATGTGACCTTCCGCTATCCCGGGGCGGAAGCCCCCACCATTGCCCATATGAATCTGACCATCCGCCCTGGGGAGCGAGTGGCCATCGTAGGGGAGAACGGCGCGGGCAAGACCACCCTGGTGAAGCTGATCTGCGGCCTGCTGGATCCCGCGGAGGGGCGGGTGCTCCTGAACGGGGTGGATATTCGGGAATTCAACCGGCAGGACTATTACCGGCTGTTTTCCGCCGTATTCCAGGAGTTTGCCACCCTGGAGTGCACCATCCGGGAGAACATCACCCAGACCAACGGCGCCTGGGACGAAGAAAAGCTGTGGGACTGCGTGGAAAAGGCGGGGCTTACGGAAAAAATAAGCGCCCTGGGGCTGGAAGCCCACCTGGGACGGCAGGTTTATGAGGACGGGGTGGAGCTGTCCGGCGGGGAGATCCAGCGGCTGATGCTGGCGCGGGCGCTCTATAAGGATGGGCCGCTGCTGGTATTGGACGAACCCACCGCCGCCCTGGACCCCCTGGCGGAGCACGACATTTACTGCAAGTACGATGCCATGAGCGCGGGCAAGACCTCCCTCTACATTTCCCACCGCCTGGCCTCCACCCGGTTCTGCGACCGGATCCTCCTGCTGGAACACGGCGGCATTCTGGAGGAGGGCACCCACGAGGCGCTGCTGGCGCGGCAGGGGGCCTACGCCGCCATGTTTGCCATTCAGCGCAAATACTACGAAGAGGGGGAAGCCGTATGAACAGACGAAAAGCCTTTTCCCTGACAGCCCGCGCCTTCCGCCTGCTCTGGAAGTATCAGCCGGGGCTGCCCTTATGGACGCTGCTGCACAGCGTTCTCTCCGCCGTACAGCCCTATACTACCATCTATTTTTCCGCCCGGGTTCTGGGGGAGCTGGCCTATGGCAGAGATCCGGGGCGGCTT
>DVKX01000053.1 GCA_018715805.1 Candidatus Faecousia intestinigallinarum
ACCCATCCAAACGAGTTGGTAATGATTGCGATGAGGGTCCACCTGTTCCCATCCCGAACACAGAAGTTAAGCTCATCTGCGCCGACAATACTTTGCGGGTGACTGCACGGAAAGATAGGTATTGCCAACACAAATACGAAGAGCAGCAACATAAGTTGCTGCTCTTTCTTTTTTCACGGCAGCTACATCGGCTCCTATTTATGCGCCGTGTGATTTGCTGTTTGTGCGCATCCCCATGGTGCTTCCGTTCCCTCTTCTATTCCCGCGATGGTATAGACGTTTATGATTGCTGTAAGAAATAAGCGTCATTTGTTGGCTGTGTAGCCACAAAATCCGCCTGTTCTGCTGCCTCTGAAAATCGATTTTTTGATATTATTGCATATCTGCTGATACAATTCTTCTAAATACATTATCATGACCTCCTTAGCACTCTCCCAATCTTCATATCCTGTCGCCACTTTGGAGCTTCGCCGTCGTCTGCCCAATATTCGTCCATAGCGGCAATCTTATCATTCTTCAGCTTGATGAAGGATGCAACGTGGAAAGAAGCGGAGCAATCCTTCGGATATACCCGTACTGCGGTGATGATCATATCGGCCGTTGCAACGGTTCTTTCAACCTCGCCATCCCAATCACCGGGATATTCGCAGTTGGCTCGAATAAATTCCTCCACAGTGAAATGCTCGTTGGAGCAATGCCAATTCACATAGGCATCGGCGTGGAAATATTCTTTTATCTTGTTGGCTCTCTGTGCGAGAATATCAGACCAAAACTGTTGTATGTTCATAGTAAGTGCCCGTCCATAATATTCTTGAGTGCATCGACGATCTTGCCGTAGTGCTTTTTGATCTTTTCGTTATCGGTATATACGGCATCAAAACGGATAAGACGATCCACGATGTGCTCTGATACAGTACTTTTGTAATTTGTGCTATCTTCATATCTGTGTATTATCAAATTCCCACTTGATTCCTCGTCGAGAAGGCGCAAATAAAGATCGCTAACTGAAATCTCACGGATAACAGTGACCTCGGCTTCACTGACAAGCTCGGGACTCCACGAGGTCATTCCTCGTAAAAAACCGTCCTCACTAATCTCATAGATTGAACACCCCTTGTCCTTGAATATCGAGTGAAATGCGTTTGGATAACACTCCATAATAACAGGTTTCCCGCTTTCTTCACTGATGATAAAGTCGAAGTCATCGTGCGGCGCACCGAACAGAAGTCCTGTGACCATATTTTCTATAGCGTAAACATACGCCTTTTTATGTGTCGAAACTTGTGGCTTTAATATTTTCAAACCTGCGGTTTTTGATATATGGTAAAGCATATCTATTTCTCCAATCTAAACGTCAGTCCATCAAATTTCTGTCCGTCAACCTCTCGGATGTATACGCCGCTTTTAAGCAATTGTCCGTTGCTTTTTGGTGTTGGGAGCGTGGCTTCCCAGACAGTGAAACTCCCGGGCTGTTTCATTAGCCCGGGAGTTGTATTTTGTCAAACGCCAGGTTTATAGCTATCTTTCAGACTCACGGAACGGTTGAATACCAGGTGCTCCGGGGAGGAATCCTTGCTGTCCGGGCAGAAGTAGCCAAGGCGCATGAACTGGTAGGATGCTGGGGCTTTGGCATCTTTCATGCAGGCCTCCAGCTTGCACCCGGTCAGCACCTCCAAAGAGTTGGGATTCAGACAGGCCAGGAAATCCTTGCCCGCCGCGTCTGGGTCGGGATCGTCGAACAGGTTGGAATATTGCCGAACTTCGGCCTCCACGCAGTTGCCGGCATCCACCCAATGGATGGTGCTCTTGACCTTGCGTCCATCGGCGGGGTTGCCGCCTTTTGATTCCGGGTCATATTCACAGAACACCTCTGCTACATTACCATTTTCATCCTTCCGGCAGCCGGTACACTTTACCACATAAGCGCCTTTCAAACGCACTTCATTACCGGGGAACAGACGGAAGAATTTGCCGACCTTTTCTTCCATAAAGTCATCGGACTCGATCCAAAGCTCCCGGGAGAAGGTGATCTCCCGCGTACCGGCAGATTCATCCACAGGATTGTTTTCCACCTGGAAAGTTTCCCGCTGATCCTCCGGATAGTTGGTGACTGTGAGTTTTAGAGGCTTTACCACAGCCATAACCCGTGTGGCCGTCTCATTCAGATCCTCCCGCAGACAGTGCTCCAGAAAGCTGTAAGCGATGGTATTTGGCGCCTTGGCCACGCCCACCCGCTCGCAGAAATTGCGGATGCTCTTGGGGGTATAGCCCCGGCGGCGCATACCGCACAGGGTGGGCATTCTGGGGTCGTCCCAGCCGGAAACCCGCCCTTCCTCCACCAACTGGCGCAGCTTGCGCTTTGAGAGCACGGTGTGGTCAATGCCCAGCCGGGCAAATTCGATCTGCCGGGGATGACTGGGAACGGAGACGTGTTCCACTACCCAGTTGTACAGCGGCCGATGGTTCTCAAATTCCAGGGAACAGAGGCTGTGGGTGATGCCCTCCAGCGCATCTTGAATGGGATGCGCGAAGTCATACATGGGGTAGATACACCATTTGTCGCCCTGACGATGGTGGTGCATATGCCGGATACGGTAGATTACAGGGTCGCGCATATTAAAGTTGCCGGACTCCAGGTCGATCTTTGCCCGCAGGGTCATCTCATTATCCTGAAATTCCCCGGCGCGCATCCGCCGGAACAGATCCAGGCTCTCTGCGATGGGTCGATCCCGATAGGGGGAGATGGCGGGATGGGTAAGGTCTCCCCGATATTCCTTGAATTGCTCCGGGGTAAGCTGGCATACGTAAGCCAGATCCTTTTGGATTAACTCCTCGGCAAACTGATAGGTCTTTTCAAAATAATCCGAGCCATAGAAGAAGCGGTCACCCCAATCAAAGCCCAGCCAATGAATATCCTCCTGGATGGCCTCCACAAACTCTACGTCTTCCTTGGTAGGGTTGGTGTCATCCATCCGCAGATTGCAGAGGCCGCCGAATTTCTCTGCGGTGCTGAAATTGATGGTCAGCGCCTTGCAGTGGCCAATGTGCAGATAGCCGTTTGGCTCCGGAGGGAAACGGGTGTGAACGGTCTGCCCCTGGCACCTTCCGCCGGGAGCGATATCCTCTTCAATGAATGCGTGAATAAAATTCTTGCTTTCGGTGATCTCAGCCATTTGCTACACCTCTCTCGTGAAAATCACAGGTCATTATAACCGATATTGGCCGTATTTGCAACCAAAAGGGGAAAAGTTTTTGGAAAAATCTCCCGGTTCAGCGGCAGGAAAGGAAAAATATGAATTTTGCGAAAACAATTCCGGAAAAAAGTGAAATTGTGGTTGTCAAGCGGCGCATCATATTATAAAATAGAGAGGGAAATGAAAACTGATAGGAAAGAGATTAAGGAGTGAGAATCGTGCCAACAATTAAGTATAAGCGCATCCTGCTGAAGATCAGCGGGGAGGCGCTGGCAGGAGAGGCGCACCGGGGACTGGACTTTGCGGTTATCCACGAAGTGTGCGAGGTGATCAAGCAATGCCATGACCTGGGCGTACAGATCGGCTTGGTAATTGGCGGCGGAAATTTTTGGCGGGGCGTGAAGGACGGAGCGGATAAGATGCAGCGCTCCCACGGCGATGCCATGGGGATGCTGGCCACTTTGATGAACGCCATCGCCGTGGCGGATGCGCTGGAAAAGCATGGCGTGCCGGCTCGGGTGCTGTCCGCAGTAGAGGCGCCCAAATTCTCGGAGTATTTTACCAGGGACGCAGCAGACCGCTATCTGAACCAGGGAATTGTGACCTTGTTTGCCTGCGGAACTGGCAGTCCTTATTTCTCCACGGATACTGGCGCGGTGCTTCGGGGCGTGGAAATAGAAGCGGACGCCATTCTGCTGGCCAAGAATGTGGACGGGATTTATTCCGCCGATCCCAACGTAGACCCCGCTGCGGTGAAGTTTGACACCCTTACCTATGACGAGGTTCTTGCCCGCCATCTGAAGGCTACGGACACTACCGCCATGACCCTGGCAATGGACAACCACATGAAGCTGGTGTGCTTTGCCCTGAAAGAACCCAGTAATATCCTCCGTGTGGTATGCGGAGAAAAAATAGGAACGATTGTGAAGGAGGACTAACCCAATGAAAGTAGATTTTAGTGATTTCAGCCGCAGAATGGACAAGACTTTGGACGTATTGGCAGACAATTTTGGGGCTGTACGTGCAGGCCGTGCCAACGCCAGGGTTCTGGATCGTATCAGCGTGGAATATTATGGACAAGAGACGCCCCTTAACGGTGTGGCCACCATTTCTTCGCCGGACGCCCGGACGCTGGTGGTACAGCCATGGGACAGCAAGCTGCTGAAAGACATTCAGAAAGCGATTCAGGTTTCCGACCTGGGCATCAATCCTCAGAACGACGGCCGTGTGATCCGTTTGGTGTTCCCGCAGCTGACGGAGGAGCGCCGTAAAGATTTGACCAAACAGGTGCGCAAGTATTCCGAGGAAGCCAAGGTGGCTATGCGGAATATCCGCCGAGAAGGCATGGATCATGTGAAAAAACTGAAGAAAAACGGAGAAATTACCGAGGATGACCAGAAGAGCGCAGAAAAAGATCTGCAGGATCTTCTGGATAAGTACATCAAAAAGGTAGATGAAGCGTTGGCTGCCAAGGAAAAGGAATTGATGGCAATCTAAAAGCCGGAAAAACAGGTGATTGGGGGCAGTTTGCCCCCTTTCCGGTTATTTTGTGAAAAAGAGGGTTGGCTATGGCTTCGCCGAAAAAAGAAATATTACCGCCGCCCAGGCATATTGCCATTATTATGGACGGTAACGGCCGCTGGGCAAAAAAGCGAGGATTACCCCGTACTGCCGGCCATGCAGCCGGGGCGGAAACATTCCGCAGGATTGCGAATCACTGCCGAAAGCTGGGCGTCCAGTATTTGACGGTGTATGCCTTTTCCACAGAGAACTGGAAGCGTTCCCAGGAGGAGGTTTCCGGAATCATGAAGCTGCTGGGCAGATACCTGCAGGAGGCGCTGGAGGATATGGAAAAAAATCATGTCCGCTTTCGCTTCTGGGGGGATTTGAGCAAGCTCAGCCCGGAGCTGCAGCAGCTGTGCTTAGCCGCCCAGAGCCGCTCCGGCGGCTATCAGGATGTGCAGGTACACTTCTGCCTGAACTATGGCGGCAGGGACGAGATTGTTCATGCTGCCCGCGCGCTGGCGGAGCAGGTTCGTCAGGGGGCGCTGAAGCCCGGGGACATTGACGAGGCGCTGTTTTCTCAGTACCTCTATTCCGCTAATGTGCCCGACCCGGAACTGGTGATCCGCCCTTCCGGGGAGATGCGCACCAGTAATTTTCTGCCCTGGCAGTCGGTCTATTCTGAATTTGTATTTATGAACGTGCTGTGGCCGGACTTTTCCCCCCAGGATTTGGATGAGGCCATTGCCGAATACCACCGGCGCAGCCGCCGGTTTGGAGGCGCATAAAGATGAAAACTCGTGTGATTACGGCGGCAGTGCTGCTGCCGCTGCTGCTGATTGCCGTGCTGTTTCTGCCCAAGGTGATTACGGCAATTGCGTTTGGCGCGCTGGCGGCGGCTGCCGCCTATGAATTTTTGTATAATACCGCCTTGGTGCAGCACCCGCGGCTGATCGCCTATAGCGCGGCAATGGCGTTCCTTACTGCGCTCTGGAGCTGCTATGGCAGCGAATATACTTGGGCAATGGTAGGAATACTGGCATTTTTTGGCGTCTTGTTTGGGGAGATGATGGCTTCTCATGTGAAGATTTCTGTGGAAAAGGTGGCCTACTGCCTGATGGCGGGGCTGCTGCTGCCGTACCTGCTCAGCAGCGTGGTGCGTATCCACAGCTGGCGCCTGGGGCGCTACTACATCCTGATCCCCTTTGTCCTGGCGTTCCTGTCCGATACCGGCGCCTATTTTGCTGGCCGGGCGTTTGGGCGTCATAAGCTGGCGCCGGTTATCAGCCCCAATAAGACGGTGGAGGGAATGCTGGGCGGTATCCTGGGGGCAATATTGGGTATGCTGATTTATGGAGTCGTAGTGCAGGTGTTCTTCCGTTTGAAGGTTAATTATCTCTATGCGCTGGTTTATGGCGTTCTTGGCTCCGGCGCAGCGGTGTTTGGAGATCTGTGTTTTTCCGTTATTAAACGGCAGACCGGCATTAAGGACTACGGAAATGTGATTCCCGGACACGGAGGCGTACTGGATCGGTTTGACTCCATGATGGCGGTGGGGCCGCTGGCAGAGCTGCTGCTGCTGCTGATCCCGGTGGTGTACTGATATGGTGAAATGCGTCAGTATTCTCGGCGCTACCGGCTCCATTGGCCGGCAGAGTCTGGATATTATCCGGCACTTGGGGCTGGAAGTGGGCGCGCTGACTGCCGGGAGCAATGTGGCGCGTATGGCGCAGCAGTGTCGGGAATTCCGGCCTAAACTGGCGGTGATGGCAACCCGGGAGGCGGCGGAGCAGCTCCGGGAGGCGCTGAATGACCCGGAGATTTCCGTTGCCTGGGGGGAGGAGGGGCTTCTGGAGGCCGCCGCCCTGCCGGAGGCGGACTGCGTGATCACTGCGGTGGTGGGGATGCTGGGGCTGAAGCCTACTTTGGCGGCTATCCGGCAGAAAAAGCGCATCGGCCTGGCCAATAAAGAAACCTTGGTGTGCGCGGGAGAATTGGTGATGGCGGAAGCGCGCGCCTATGGCGCGGAGATCATCCCTGTGGATTCCGAGCATTCCGCTATATTTCAGTGCCTCTTGGGGGCGGGAGAAAAGAGGGCGGTGCGCCGCCTGATCCTGACCTGCTCCGGCGGTCCGTTTTTCGGTATGGATCGGGAAGCGCTGTCCAAGGTTACCAAGGCAGACGCGCTGCGGCATCCCAACTGGAGAATGGGGCAAAAGATCACCATTGACTGCGCTACCCTGATGAATAAAGGGCTGGAAGTAATTGAAGCCATGCATCTGTACGGAGTTCCTGCGGAGCAGGTGGATGTGCTGATTCACCGGCAGAGCATTGTCCATTCCATGGTGGAATTTGTGGACGGCGCTGTGATGGCGCAGCTGGGCGTGGCGGATATGCGGTTGCCCATTCAGCTGGCCATGACCTATCCCCAGCGGGAAGAATGTGTGGTGGAGCGTCTGGATCTTACGGCCTGCGCCGGGCTGACGTTTTCCAGGCCGGATATGGAGGCGTTTCCCTGTCTGGCGCTGGCACGGCAGTGCGCTGCCAGGGGCGGGAACGCCTGCGCGGCCATGAACGGCGCCAATGAGGAGGCGGTGCGGCTGTTTCTGGAGGAGAAGATTGGATTTACAGACATTTATGACCGCGTGGCGCAGGCGGTGGCGGCGGTTCCCTATATTTCCGCACCCAGTCTGGAGGATATCCTCCGCACGGACGCTCTGGCACGGCGGGCGGTTTCCGAAAAACCATAATAAGCGAGGAAATGTATGAGTATTCTTTTCGCAATCCTTTTATTCAGTGTTCTGATCTTTGTCCATGAACTGGGGCACTTCCTGGCGGCAAAGGCATCGGGAGTGCAGGTCAATGAGTTTGCCCTGTTCATGGGACCAGCATTTTTCAAAAAACAGGTGGGGGAGACGCTGTATTCTATCCGCTGCATCCCTTTCGGCGGCTACTGCGCCATGGAGGGCGAGGATGGAGAGAGCGATAATCCCCGCGCGTTTGGCAGGGCGGCCTGGTGGAAGCGGCTGATTATCCTGGCGGCTGGGGCGTTCATGAATCTGGTCATTGGATTCCTGCTTTTCACCATTGTGTATGCTCCCACGGAGCAGTTCGTGGTGCCGGTTGTTTCATATGTGGAGGAAACATCCGCCCTGGGAGAGGGAAACGGCCTGCGCGCAGGCGATCGGATTTTGAAGGTAGACGGGGAAAAAATCTACGTCCAAAGCGATTTTGAAATGCTCCTGACGATTCATGGGGGAGAAGTCCATGATTTTTTGGTAGAGCGTAACGGCGAAAAGGTGCTTTTGGAGGATGTCTCCACCCAGAAGCGGGAGTTCACCAACGAGGACGGCACGATTTCCTCGCGCTATGGTATTACTTTTACCGTGGTAGACGCCAACTTCTGGGAAACGGCGGGCTATATCTGGAATACCGGGCTGGATACAGTGCGGATAGTGCGCCTAAGCCTGCAAATGCTCTTTAACGGGCAGGCGGGGGTGCAGGATCTCACCGGCCCTGTGGGCATTGTTCAGCAGATCAGCACTGTGGCGGAGCAATCCCCCAGCGGCTACGCGGCGCTGATGAATATGCTCTATTTCGGCGGACTTATTGCCATCAATTTAGCGGTGATGAACCTGCTGCCGATCCCTGCTCTGGACGGCGGGCGAATCGTTGGCTTGCTGCTTACCACGGCGGTGGAGACCGTTACCAAAAAGAAGATCAATCCCAAGTATGAAGCTTACCTCCATGGGGCGGGCATGATCTTGCTGTTAGGGTTGATGGCTGTGATATTCTTCAAAGACATTTTTATGATCTTTAAGGGGTAGCATTATGACAAGAAAGATAATGGTAGGGGACGTGGCCATCGGCGGCGGTGCGCCGGTGACGATCCAGTCCATGCTGAATACGAAAACTACGGATGTGGAAGGTTCTCTGGCGCAGCTGCGCCAGCTGCACGCCGCCGGCTGCCAGATCGCCCGTCTGGCGGTACCCAATCAGGAGGCGGCAAAAAGTTTTGCCCAGATCTGCAAGGAGAGTCCCTTGCCGCTGGTGGCGGACATTCATTTTGACTACAGGCTGGCCATTGCCGCCGCTTTGGGCGGCGCGGCTAAGATCCGCATCAATCCCGGAAATATTGGCGGGGAGGATCGGGTCAAGGCGGTGGTGGACGTGTGCAAGGAGCGCCATATTCCCATCCGCATTGGCGTGAATGGCGGCAGCCTGGAAAAACCGCTGCTGGAAAAGTACGGACATCCCACGGCGGAGGCTTTGGTGGAGAGCGCTTTTTCCCATTTGGAGCTGCTGGAAAAGCAGAACTTTTATGACGTCTGCGTATCCATGAAATCCTCCCATGTGCCCACCATGGCGGCGGCCGCCCGATTGTTCCGGGAGAAGTGCGATTATCCCATCCATATCGGCGTCACGGAAACCGGGCCGGTACGGATGGGGCTTATAAAATCCGCTATGGGCATCGGAGCGCTGCTGTTGGACGGCATTGGCGATACCATTCGCGTAAGCCTCACCGATGATCCGGTGGAGGAAGTTTATGCGGCCAAGGACATCCTGAAGGCCGCCGGTTTGCGCAAAGAAGGCGTGAACATTGTTTCCTGCCCCACCTGCGGGCGCACCCAAATCGATCTCATCGGTCTGGTCCGCCAGGTGGATGCGGCGTTAAAGAACTGTGAAAAGCCTATCACCGTGGCGGTTATGGGCTGCGTAGTAAACGGCCCCGGGGAAGCCCGGGAAGCGGATATTGGCATTGCCGGAGGAGACGGCTGCGGCCTGCTCTTTGAAAAGGGACAGGCTGTGAAAAAGCTGCCGTATGAGGCGCTGCTGCCGGAACTGCTGAAGCGAATTGAGAAATTTTGAGGAGCCCCATGAAAGACCCTGTTTTTTTACTGCAAATGTTTTCCGATTATCGGCCGCCGGAACCGCTGGCGGGATTGCTGCGTCCAGCGGCGGTAGCGGCGGCAGACATTGATCCTCTAGCAAGACACGCCAGTGTGGCGGTACATAGCGAGTATTATATCCCCGCCAGGCTGCTCCGCCAGGCGGAGGGGGATCTGTGCGCCCTTTACGGCCTGCGTGGTCTGGAAATTACTGTCACACATCCGGCGTCCCAGCTGGAGCGGATAGAGCCGGAGGAGCTGATGGCGATGTTTGTAGCAGAGGATTCCCGGAACCGCGCCTCCTTGGCAGGCGCGGACTGGCATTGGCAGGGCAATCAGCTGGAGATGCGTCTCCGGGGGAACGGCAAAGCGCTGCTGGAAAAGGCCGTGCCGAAAGTGCGGCGGCAGCTGGCGGAGCGCTTTGGAACAGAAGTGGAGATCACCATTGCCGCAGGACAGGATTTGGAAGGGCAAGCCTTGTTTGCCGCCATGGAGCGGCTGCGCGCCTCCGCGATTCAGGAGCAGCCCCGCGCAGCGGCTCCCGCCAGAACCGCCGCACCTGCAAAGACGGAGCAGCCCCAGGAGGATGTATACTATGGCAAGCCGTTCAAAGGAACGGCGGTTGCCATGAAAGATGTCACCATGGATATGGGCAGCGTCATTGTAGAGGGGCGGGTTTTCTCGGTGGATCACCGGGAACTGAAGAAGCGCAATGCCTGGATTGTCTGCTTTGATATGACGGACAACACCGGCTCTGTGCGTGTTCAGCGCTTTATGGAAAACGGCGAGGCCAAGAAGGTGCTGGAGCACTGCCAGATAGGGAAAATTCTCCGCGTCCAGGGCAGGACGGAACTGAACCGCTTTGACAATGAATTGAATATCAAGCCCTTTGGCGTAATGCCTGGCAGTATGCCCAAGCGGAAGGATACCGCTCCAGGCGCAAAGCGGGTGGAGCTGCACCTGCATACCACCATGAGCAATATGGACGCGCTGACGGATACAGGTGCCGCTGTAAAGCAGGCGGCGGCCTGGGGGCACCGCGCCATCGCCATCACCGACCACGGCGTTGCGCAGTCCTTCCCAGACGCCATGAAGGCAGCCGCCAAAGCCAAAGTGGCGGGGACAGAGGAGAATATTAAGATTCTCTACGGCTGCGAGGGCTACTATGTGAACGATGTGGACGACCGCATTGTGGTGCATGGCAGCCGGAATATGGCCTTTGACCAGGAATATGTAGCCTTTGACTTGGAAACCACCGGTCTTTCCTCCCGGCTGGATAAAATCATTGAAATCGGCGCGGTTGTTCTGAAGAACGGCCGGGAAATAGACCGCTTTCAGACCTTTGTCGATCCCCAGCGGAAGCTGGAACCGCGCATTATAGAGCTTACCGGTATTACCGACGCCATGCTCCAGGGCGCTCCGAAAATTGAAGAGGTATTGCCGAAATTTCTGGAGTTCTGCGGCGACAGGGTGCTGGTGGCGCACAATTCAGATTTTGATACCGGGTTTATCCGAGCAGAGTGTGCCCGGCAGGGGTATCCTTTTACCGCCACTGCGGCGGATACGCTGATTCTGGCACAGAATCTAATGCCTCAGCTGAACAAATTTAAGCTGGATGTGGTGTCCAATGCCCTGAGCCTGCCGGATTTTAACCATCATCGGGCGGCGGATGACGCTATGATCTGCGGCTTGATTTTCGACCGTTTTCTTAAAATGCTGGAGGAAATGGGCGTCCATGATCTGCAGTCCATCAATCCGGCTATGCTGGGGCTGCGGGCGAAAGGGCGTATTGGAGACCGGCATGCCCGCCATATTATCCTGTTTGCGAAAAATCAGACGGGTCTGCGGAATCTTTACCACTTGATTTCGGACTCCAATCTAAAGTATTTCAAGCGGGTGCCCCGCATCCCGAAATCAGAATTGCTGGAACTGCGGGAGGGACTCATCATTGGTTCGGCCTGCGAAGCGGGTGAGCTTTTTCAGGCGATTCTGGATGGGAAAAGCGAGGATGAACTGAAGCGCATCGCCGCTTTCTATGATTTCCTGGAGATTCAGCCGCTGGCCAATAACCGCTTTATGCTGGCCAAGGGGATTGTCCAGACGGAGGAGGATCTGCGCAGCTTTAACCGTACTGTGGTGCGGCTGGGAGAGGAGCTGGGTAAACCTGTTGTGGCCACCGGCGATGTGCATTTTCTGAATCCGGAGGACGAAATATTCCGGCACATTCTCCTGGCCACCAAAGGCTTTGAAGACTGCGACCGGGAGAATCCCCTCTATTTCCGCACTACCGATGAAATGCTGAAAGAATTTGCCTATCTGGGCGAAGAGAAGGCATACGAAGTGGTTGTGACCAACACCAATGCCATCGCGGATATGTGCGAGACGCTGCGGCCGGTTCCCCACAATCTGTTCGCGCCGAAAATTGAAAATTCTGTAGAAGATCTGAAAGCGCTGGTGTATGGGAAAATGCATCGCCTGTACGGCGAAAATCCCCCGGAACTGATTACGCAGCGGGTGGAGACAGAGCTGAACGACATCATCAACTGCCATTATGACGTCATCTATATGTCCGCCCAGAAGCTGGTACAGAACTCCCTGGAGCATGGCTACCTGGTAGGCTCCCGGGGCTCCGTGGGATCGTCCATCGTGGCGTATATGGCAGGCATTACAGAGGTAAACTCGTTCCCTCCCCATTACCGCTGCCCCAATCCGGCGTGCAAGTATACCACCTTTGACGTACCCAAGGGCTATGGCTGTGGCGCGGATCTTCCCGACGCGGTATGTCCCAAATGCGGCAGCCGGTTTGAAAAGGACGGCTTTAATATTCCCTTTGAGACGTTCCTGGGCTTTGGCGGCGACAAAGTGCCGGACATCGATCTGAACTTCTCCGGCGAATACCAGTCCCGAGCCCATGCCTACTGCGTGGAAATGTTTGGGAAATCCCATGTGTTCCGGGCGGGAACCGTGGGTACGGTGGCAGAAAAAACAGCGTTCGGCTATGTTAAAAAATATTTGTCCGAGCGTGGAAAAACGGCCACCCGGGCGGAGGAGAACCGTCTGGCCTCCGGCTGCGTGGGGGTGCGCCGCACCACAGGCCAGCACCCCGGCGGCCTGGTGGTTATTCCCCAGGAAAATGAGATTTGGGATTTCTGCCCGGTACAGCATCCGGCGGACGATCCCAATTCCGATCAGATCACCACCCATTTTGAATACCACTCCATGGAGGAGAATCTGCTGAAGCTGGATATGCTGGGGCACGACGACCCCACTATGATCCGTATGATGGAGGATCTCACCGGGGTGGATGCGAAAACGATCCCCCTGGATGATAAAAATACCATGTCTATCTTCACCTCCTCCAAGGTACTGGGCTATGAGGACGATCCCATCCTCGGCCCTACCGGGGCGGTGGCTGTGCCGGAATTCAACACCCGCTTTACCCGAGAGGTGCTGCTGGATACCAAACCTACCAGGTTTGACTTCCTGGTACGTATTTCCGGCTATACCCACGGAACGGACGTATGGCTGGGCAACGCAAAAGATCTGATCACTTCCAAAACAGCCGCCGTGGACGAGACCATTGGCTGCCGGGACGACATTATGCTCTATCTGATTTCCTGCGGGCTGCCGGAAAAGCGGGCGTTCAAAATTATGGAATCCGTGCGAAAGGGCAGGGGACTGCCCGATGGCGCCGAGCAGGAGATGGCGGACGCAGGGGTACCCGGCTGGTATATTAACTCCTGCAAAAAGATCAAATACCTATTCCCCAAGGCGCACGCGGTTGCCTATGTTATGATGGCGTTTCGCATCGCCTGGTTCAAGGTATACCATCCCTTGGCGTTCTATGCGGCTTATTTCTATCGCCGCAGCCAGAAGGGGGGCTTTGATGCAGTGCTGATGACCCACGGTATCGAGTCGGTAAAGGCCAATATCAAGGCTATCTCAGAAAACGAGGCCGCCACCGACAAGGACGAGGATCTGCTCACCACTCTGGAAGTGGTATATGAGTACTATCTCCGGGGCTTCGAATTCCTGCCGATCGATCTCTACAAGAGCCATGCCACCCGATTTGAAATTCAAGACGGCAAAATTCTGCCGCCCTTTATTGCCATCTCCGGCCTGGGCGAAAATGCGGCCTGGGATTTGATGGAGGGGCGGAAAGGAAAGCGCTTTATTTCTATTGAAGAGGTGGCGGCGGCTTGCCCCAAGGTTTCTAAAACGCATATTCAAATGCTTAAGGACGCGGGAGCGTTTGGCGATATGCCGGACACCAGCCAGGTAAGCCTGTTCTAGAGAAAGCAATCGCGTCTGCCGGGAGTGTCCCAGGGGGTATGTCTGGTTTTATCAAAAGGGGGAAATGGTTTGGAACACATCTGGGAAGAAATGTATCGCGCAGCGAAAGCGGTACAGCAGGACAGGAAAATTTCCAGCTATGTAGAGGCGGGCGGCGTAGCGGCCGCTGTGCTCTCCGCTTCGGGGCGCATCTATACAGGCGTCTGCATCGACGCCTGCTGCACATTGGGAATTTGTGCCGAAAGAAACGCTATTTTCCACATGATTACCAACGGGGAGCAGGAAATTCAAAAAGTGCTTGCGGTGATGCCGGATGGAACGACAGGCGCGCCCTGCGGCGCCTGCCGGGAACTGATGGCGCAGCTGATGCCTGGGGGGTATCGGGAAATTGAGATCCTGTTGGATTATGAAAAAGAGCGGGTGGTCAAGCTGGGGGAGCTTACACCGGAATGGTGGATATGAGCCACTGTGGCTTTCTATTGACTTTTTGGAACCCATATGGTAGATTTTTGATATAAATGAGAAATGAGGGGATCGTTATGACATTCCAGCCGATTCCGGCGGCCAGTATTGCGGGTATGGTGTTTACTTTGGTGGTTACCACGCTGCTGCCCATCCTTTTATGCGTGGTGGCCTGCCGAAAGCTGAAACGGAAGCCTGCGGCAATTTTTCTGGGATGCGTTAGCTTTGTACTCTTCGCGCTGATTCTGGAGCAGAGCCTGCACAGTATTGTGCTGAGTAATTTCACCATCCAGCAGAATATCTGGCTTTACTGTGTCTATGGCAGCGCGGCGGCGGCACTTTTTGAGGAAACAGGGCGCTATGTCCTTATGAAATATCGGAAGAATCCGCTGGATGAGAAGGACGCTGTTCTCTTCGGCCTTGGCCACGGGGGTATAGAGGCCATCCTGGTGGTGGGCGTGACTTACCTCAACAATTTGACCTATGCTATTATGATCCAGTCCGGGCAGATGGACGCGGCGCTGGCAGGGCTGGATGCGGCGGCAGCAGCCGATGCGGTGGCCAGCGTTTCCCCCCTGTGGACGCTGCCGAGTTATCAGTTTTTTATTGCAGGCGTGGAGCGCGTGCTGACCCTGGGACTGCAAGTGGCGCTGTCTATGCTGGTGTTCCAGGCGGTGCAGCGCAAGCGCATAGTCTATTATCTGGCGGCTATGGCAGTGCATTTTTCCGTGAATTTTATCACCCTTGCCGCAGCGCAGTTCATCGCTCCCATTTATGTGGAGGGGATCCTTGTTCTGCTGGTGGCAGCCGCCGGGTATGCTGCTTGGCAGGTGACACGGAAGAACCGGGTCTTGGAAAAATAATTCGGCAGCGCTTGTGGAATTCTTGCAAAATCCACCGGGATATGCTATACTGTTTTTAGGAATATGCTACAAGGAGTGAGCGATATGCAAGAGATGGAGAAGCAATATCATATTCATTGCGCTGAGGGAGACGTGGGTCGATATTGTATCCTGCCCGGCGACCCTGGACGCTGTGAGGCCATCGCGGCCTATTTTGATAACCCGGTGCATATCGGTATGAACCGGGAGTACAATATCTATACGGGCACTCTGCTGGGGGAGAAAGTCAGCGTCTGCTCCACGGGCATCGGCGGCCCCTCCGCCTCCATCGCCATGGAGGAGCTCCACGCCATCGGCGCAGATACCTTTATTCGCGTGGGTACCTGCGGCGGCATTGCTATGGACGTGCTGCCTGGGGATGTGGTGGTGGCCACAGGGGCGATCCGCTATGAACATACCTCTTTGGAATACGCGCCCATGGAATTTCCGGCGGTTTCTGATTTTGAAGTGGCGGCTGCGCTAAAAGAAGCGGGGGAGAGCCTGGGTTATCGGATCCATACCGGCGTGGTGCAGTGCAAGGATGCGTTTTACGGTCAGCATAGCCCCGAGCGTTCTCCGGTGTATTATGACCTGCTGCAAAAATGGGAATCCTGGAAGCGGCTGGGGGTCAAAGCCAGCGAGATGGAGTCTGCTGCGCTGTTTGTGGTGGCGGCGGCATTGGGTGTGCGCTGCGGCAGCTGCTTCCATGTAGTGTGGAACCAGGAACGGGAGAAGGCCGGCCTGGCCATGCCCATGACGGAGGATACCAGCGGCGCTATCCGCGTGGGGATTGCGGCGCTGAAGCGGCTGATTGCCGCAGACAAGAAGAAATGAAGAGACGCCCGGCACAAGCGGAAAGTGCCGGGCGTCTTTTCCAATTTCGTCCCGGGGCTGCAGAGCTTGCCGAAAGCGCGGCAGGCGGCGTAGAGAATATCAGCAAGCCGCATGCCAAAAAGCTTGGTATGCGGCTTGCTGATAGTAGGGTCTGGCCTTTTTAGAGGCAGCAATCTCCTGTTTTTAGATAGGTGACGGTATCCCGCAGCGTATCTTTCAGATCCCTGGGATGATAGCCCAGAGCTTTCGTGGCCTTCTCGTGGGAGAAATTGCCGTTGGATTGCAGGGTATACAGGGAATAGCGGGTAAACAACGGCCGTTTGCCGGTGAGCTTACCCAACGCCTCGGAAAAGGGCGCGGCGATTTTTGCCAGCTGAATGGGCAGACAGGACATCTTCTTGCCGCCGGTGAGCTTTTGCAGGTAGGCCAGCAAATCCTTGATGGAAAGATAGCGGTTGGAGAGAATGTAGCATTCGCCGGCTTTTCCCCGTTCCGCCGCAGCGAGACAGCCCTGCGCCACATCTCTTACATCCACAAAATCGTAGCCGCCCTTTACCCCGGCGGGCAGATGTCCGGCCAGGTAGGTCTTTACCATCTGAATAATGTGGTTCTTGCCCTGGTCAAAGGGGCCTAGGATGCCGGAGGGGTGGACAACCACCGCGTCCAGCCCGTCCTTGGCCGCGTCCAGCACCGCCTGGGTAGCTTCCGCCTTGGTGCGGGCGTAGGCGCCGATCACCCGGTCTTTGGAGAAGCTGGTGACCTCCCGGATAATGCCCTTCTTGGGGGCTTCTTCAATGGCGTGAACAGAGCTGACGTATACCAGCCTGCGGACAGAATACTCCTGACACAGGCGAATCACGTTTTTCGTGCCCTCTACATTTACGCTGTAGAGCTTCGGCGTGATTTTGCTGCCGATGGAGATCAGACCAGCGGCATGAATCACGATGGTATCGTATTGTTCACTTCCCGCAAACAGAGGCACTAAGGTTTCCGGCTGCGTCACATCCCCGTGGACATAGGTCACATTGCCCTGATTTTCCAGTGATTCCCCGGGGAGCAGCAGCCCACGGACAAGGCATTCAGTATTCTGAAGATAGCGGATGATGGTGCCGGCAAGATGACCGCCGGCGCCGGTGATGATATAGAGTTTCTGTAACATAATGCGGCCTCCTTTCCCTTGCATGGCCAATGGTGGTATACAGCTTGACAGGAATCCTTTCCTGTGTTATGATTATATCAACAAGCTGTCGGTATTGCTACAGGCAGTATTTCTAAATACGGTGTGTATCCAACAGGTATCCTTAAAATGCTGGATTGCCAACACTTTTAGATGAAAACTTTTTGTGAACAAGGGGAGAGACGCCAGATGGGTGAGAACAGACGGGTGCGTATGACCAAAAAAATGCTCCAGGAGGCCATGCTGGAGCTGCTGGAGCAAAAGCCTATCCAGCGGATCACTGTGACGGATATTTGCCAGCTGGCAGATGTAAACCGCTCCACTTTTTACGCCTATTATGAGGATGTGGGGAAGCTGCTGCTGGAGATCGAGGATGAGGTTTTGGATCAGCTTCCGGTATCGCCGGATATTCCTGCAACGACGGTGCATCAGTTTTTATCCGTATTGGAGGACTTTTTTGACTATGTTCGGAAAAATGAACGCCTGTTCCGCATCCTGATACTCCAGCGGGACAGCAGCAGCTTCAACCACCGGCTGGTGAACGCCGTCATGGAAAAGTACAGCCAGCCCTCCCAGCAGGGGAGGGAGCTGCTGGATCGATACGCTTATGTGTACTGCGTCAACGGTGTCATCGGCATTCTGCGGGAGTGGATCAGCGGAGGCTTCCCCCTGAGCACCCATGAGTTTACCAGGATGGTGCTGCAAATGTCCATCCAGGCCACGGCCGGGGAAATCGAGCAATAAAACAGGGGCGGATACCAGTTTGGTATCCGCCCCATCTTTCGCGGCAGGTCAGGGGAGCGCCGCCGCATTACTTCTTCTTGTTGAATATCTTTTTGAACAGCTTTCCCAGCAAGAGTCCCAGGGGGATGCTGATCCCCAGCACGATCAAGATGGAGAGCAGCATATTGCCCCATATCTTCGGATCAGTGGCAATGCTCCAAATCACGAGAATGATGATGACAACTGCAGTGGCTGATAGCATACAGCCGGAGGACTGCTTTTTCGGCTGCGATCCATTATGGAACGACGGCTGCGCGGAGGATCCGCTGCTGGAAGCACCACCGCCAGATCCCCCGCTGCTATAGGATCCGCTGGAGGAATGTTGACGGTTCAGCAGGAGCAGCAGCGCGGCGGCGCGCTGATTCGGGGATCCGCCCTCTACGCGCCCCACAATGTGATTCCGCCCGGCGCTGGCGCCCGCAGGGACGTCATAAATATCCCCATTCCAGGCAGCGTGTCCGGCAATGTAGCTCTGCCCAGCACTGGCGCCTGCGGGCACGCGATAGAGATTCCCGTCCCGGGATATGTAGCCAACCATACTGTTCCGTCCGGCGCTGACACCCACAGGGACATTGTAAACATTGCCGGCAGTATCCACGTGCCCCACAATATGATTCCGCCCGGCGCTGCTGCTTGGGGGTACGTCATACACGTCTCCGTTGTCTGCAATGTAGCCGACACAGTGTCCGCGCCCGGCGCTGACGCCTGCTGGTACGTCATAAATAAGACAATTCATACCGATCCCTCCTTATGTATCCCAATACCGCTGGCAAATTACCAAAAGGTGTACTTTTTTGTAAACTGCCCGGATGAGGTTTATTATCAGTATAGCACAGCAAGGTTGAGATTACAATACTGATTTGACATTTTTTGCCTTAAAACGCCATCCATAAGTTTGATTTCTGCCTTTTGCAAAAAAGTACACTTTCTTGTAAGCTGCCGTTTTCTATTTTTCATACAGAGTTGCCTGGCGGCGGAAAACGGTCAGCGGGATTCTGCATACCTGCATCACCGTTACCGCTGCACTGGATGTTCTTCCGTATGCAGAAGAAAGCCACGCCGTACGCAGCCTGCCTGGCTGAATATGGCATGGCTTTTTCTGTTGACTTCCGACAAAGAGCGGGCGGTTTTCTATTCCTGCTCCCAAATGGTGCCGCCGCCCACCACAATGTCGCCGGAATACAGCACCACCGCCTGACCGGGGGTAATGGCTCGCTGGGGCTGATCAAACACCACCCGTGCAGCGCCGTTCTCCATGGGATACACGGTGGCGGGCTGCTCTGTATGGCGGTAGCGAATTTTGGCGGCGACCCGCAGCGGCGCGGTGAGGGCAGGGAAAGGGAACCAGTTCCAATCGCCTGCGATTAGCTCGCTGCGGAAAAGATCGGCATTGCGGCCGATGGTAACGGTATTCTTTTCCATATCCTTGCTGCATACATAGACAGGTTCGCCCATGGCCAGTCCCAGTCCTTTCCGCTGCCCCAGGGTATAGGCGACGGCGCCCCGATGCCTGCCGATTATGTTTCCGTTCCTATCCAGGAAGTCTCCGGCGGGATAGGTTTTCCCGGTGTACTGCTCCATAAACGCCACATAATCCCCCTGAGGAATGAAGCAGATGTCCTGGCTCTCACCCTTTTTCGCATTGACAAGCGCCAGCTCCCCGGCAATTTCACGTACCTGTGCCTTGGTATGCGCTCCCAGCGGGAAGCGGATGTGAGACAGCTGCTCCTGGGTCAGGGTATAGAGGACATAGCTCTGATCCTTCCCTGGGTCAATGGCTTTCCGCAGCAGATACCGGCCAGTGTCCGGGTCTTGGGTTATCCGGGCGTAGTGGCCGGTGACGATACAGCTGCATCCCAATTCCTGGGCGGCGTCCCAAAGAAGGCCGAATTTCATGCGCTGATTGCATAAAATGCAGGGATTGGGCGTTCGTCCGCGCTCATAGCAGGCGACGAACGGGGCGATGACGTTTTCACGGAAGGCCTGCGTGTAGTCCAGCGCATAATGGGGCATGCCCAGCCGCGCCGCGACAGCCTTAGCGTCCTGCACCTCCTCTTCTTCCGCACGTTTGCACAGAAGCATTGTGGCGCCGATGCAGGTAAAACCGGCCTGTTGGGTTAAATAAGCGGAAACGGCGCTGTCTACGCCGCCGCTCATGGCGATGAGCGCTTTGGCCATGGGGATTCCTCCAAAATAAATATCTGGCTTCAGTCTACCATATATTTGGGAAAAATGCAAACGCTGACCACAAGATAGCAGAATGTAACAAAAATAGTGCTGTGTTATGTAAATGAAACTTCACCGGTGGAAAAGTCGGGATATTCAAAAACTTTTACAAATTTCTCCAATTTTTACTGGGCGCAAATGGTAACAAAGTTGTAATTTTCTAAGAAAAAGGGCTTGCTTTTTTACGGATGGTCTGTTATAATACCGCCATAAACCACGAAAGTGAGGAACAGACAACTGTGAAAAAAAGAATACTATGCCTACTCTTGTCTGCGGTATTGCTATTTACCCTGATTCCGGCTGTGTCGGCAAACGCCGCTTCGGCCATGGAGATCAGTCAAGAAGGCGTCAACCTTCTGAAAGCCTTTGAGGGTTTTTCCAAATATCCCTACTGGGATTATTCCCAGTACACGGTGGGTTATGGCACCCGCTGCCCGGACGAGGATCTGGAGCGCTACCAGCGCGACGGCATCACTGAAGAAGAGGCTGAAGCACTGCTGCGTACATACATGGTCGCCATTGGAAAAAGCATCAACAGCTTTGCGGATAAGTATGGCCTGACCCTGAACCAGTATCAGTTTGACGCACTGGTACTCTTCTCCTACAACTGCGGAACCGGCTGGCTCTATGAAGACGGCCAGCTGCGCAGTGCCGTGATCAACGGCGCTACGGGCAATGCCTTTATTCATCCCATAACGCTTTGGTGCAATGCCGGCGGTTCCATTCTCACCGGCCTGGTGCGCCGCCGTTTGGCGGAGGCAAACCTCTATCTCAATGGGGTGTATTCCTCCACGCCGCCCTCCAATTATTCTTATGTGCTCTACGATGCCAACGGCGGTAAGACCAGCCCCCGCATCCAGGGCTACGATTCCAACCTGACTGCTACGCCCATCCCCGTTCCCACGCGGGAGGGATACCACTTTGACGGCTGGTATACCGCCGCTTCCGGCGGCAGCAAGGTCAGCGTGCTGGATTCCGGTGTGCGCAACCGCACCCTGTATGCCCGCTGGACGCAGGACGGCGGCAGCATTGATACTACAGTAGATACTTCCGTTGGTACTGCGGTGAATTACCGCCGGGTGACTACCGGCACGGTACAGGTGCTGCACAGACCCGCAGCGGATGCGGCGGTGATTAATACCCTGAGCGCCGATACGGAAGTGCTGATTGTCGCGGAGTATGTGTCCAATGGCGTTACATGGGGGCGGATTAACAGCAGCGGCTGGATCGATCTGAGCGCTACGAAGGAAGCGGCCAGCCTGGGAACCCCCATTGATCCTGTGGAGATCCGGGTAGAGACCAATGGCGTGAACCTGCGCAGCGGTCCCGGCACCAATTATTCCATTGTGGGTATGGCCAATGAGGGCGATACCATGACCATTACCGCTACTGCCACCGGCTCCGGCTATACCTGGGGTCAGTTTGACGGCGGCTGGATTGCCTTGACCTTTACCAATTTTGATACTGCCTCCAAGGACGAGGAGACGCCTGCGCCTCCCGTTGTAGAGCAGCCGGAAGCGCCCGGTAAGATGGGCACGGTCACTGCCGACAGCGGATTGTGCATTCGCAGCGGCGCCGGTACCAGCTACACGATTTTGGGCTACCTAAGTAAAGGCGACCGCGTGGAGATCCTGGAAGAAAAAACTTCCGGCAGCATGACCTGGGGACGGATCTCCAGCGGCTGGATCAGCCTGGACTATGTAAAACTGGATTCCGCAGCGGAGGAAAAACCCACGGAACCGGAGACGATTCCTACGGAGCCAGAGACAAAACCCACAGAGCCGGAGACGAAGCCCACGGAGCCGGAGGCTACGGAACCGGAGGCCACAGAACCCCAGAGCAAGATGGGTACCATTACCGGCAATGAACTGCGTATCCGCACCGGCCCCAGCACGGGCTACTCTATTGTAGGTTACCTGAATAAGGGCGACCGCGTGGAGATCCTGGAGCAAAAGACCACCGGCAGCATGACCTGGGGCAAGATCAGTGCTGGTTGGATCAGCATGGACTATGTGAAACTGGATGATTCCAATTCTACCCCCTCCGAGCCCAGTACCCCGGATTCCGGCAGCAGCCAGAGCGGGCAGAAGGGTACCGTGAATGCCAGCAGCGGCCTGCGTATTCGCACCGGCCCCAGCACCTCCTACGGCATTGTAGGCTACCTGAACTACGGCGATCGGGTCACCATCCAGGAGACGAAGTCCGGTTGGGGCAAGATCAGTTCCGGCTGGATCAGCCTGGATTATGTGGATCTGGATTCCGATGCCTCCAAGCCCTCCGTTAGTCAGACCAAAACCGTTACAGCGGACTGCCTGCTCATTCGCAGCGCGGCGGGTACCAGCAATTCTGTGGTTGGCTATCTCTACTATGGAGAAAAAGTAACGATTACAGAAACCACCACCGTCGGCACGATGACTTGGGGCAAGATCAGCTCCGGCTGGATCAGCATGGACTATGTAAAATAAACATATACCCCGCCTGGGCAGGCCGCTCAGGCGGGGTTTCTCAATTTTCGTAGGGACTGCAAAGATATTGCAAATGTTCTTTTATAGGGCGGTTTACATTTTAGACATAAACTGTTCATTTTTTAGAAATGTATTTCTTGTAAAATGCTAATACAATCCGTGAAGTTATAGCACGACTACATATGGTTGCCGTGTAACGGCGGAGGAGCAGCGGATGCTCCGGGACACGAGCGATCCAGGAAAGGACAAGAGCGCTTTGGTATGAATGAAAAGCTGAAAGAAAAAATCAAAGAATCTTTGACCAGCGTATTGCCAATCAGTGTGATTGTACTGATCCTCAGCATCACTCTGGTGCCCATGGAGATTGGTACTTTGGCGATGTTCCTCACCGGTGCGGTGCTGCTGATTGTCGGTATGGGATTTTTCCAGCTGGGTGCGGAGATGGCCATGACTCCCCTGGGGCAGGGTGTCGGCGGCGAGCTGGCAAAGAGCCGGGGGGTATTCCCCGTAGTGTTGCTCTGCTTTTTGATGGGCGCCATCATTACCATCGCAGAGCCGGATCTTCAGGTTCTGGCCAACCAGGTGGCGTCAATCCCCAACCAAGTACTGATTCTCACGGTGGCGGCGGGGGTCGGAATATTCTTGGCTGTGGCGGTTTTGAGAATTCGATTCCATATCCGGCTTTCTCAGCTGCTGCTGGGGCTTTATATACTTCTGTTCATTTTATCCTATTTTTCTCCGTCGGCGTTTGCCGCTGTCTCATTTGATGCCGGCGGCGTCACCACGGGACCCATGACGGTGCCGTTTATTATGGCTTTTGGCGTTGGACTGTCCGCTTCCCGCAGCGATCGGGGCGGGGAGGACGACAGCTTTGGTCTGGTGGCGCTGTGCAGCATTGGACCGATCATGATGGTCATGCTGCTGGGCATTTTCTATCACCCCACAGAAGCGGTCTATACCCCGGTGGAAGTCGCTGCAGTCACGACTACTCAGGATGTGGCGCGGCATATGCTTCTGGCGCTTCCTCATTATACCAAAGAAGTTCTTCTTAGCGTCTTGCCCATTGCGGCGGTGTTTCTGGTGTTCCAGCTGGTAAAGCGGGTCTACCGCCGGAAGCAGCTGCTGCGGATGTCCGTGGGTCTGGGCTATACGGTGATCGGTCTGATCCTGTTCCTGACCGGCGTGAATGTGGGCTTTACACCAGTGGGCAATCTGCTGGGGAGCGGTCTGGCGGAGAGCACCATGAAGTGGATCCTGATCCCCATTGGTATTTTGGTGGGCTATTATATCGTCAAAGCGGAGCCGGCGGTGCAGGTTCTGAACCAGCAGGTGGAGGAGGTGACCAGCGGCGCCGTCTCCCGTGGAATGATGAACCTTTCTCTGTCTATAGGCGTGGCAGCAGCGGTGGCCGTATCTATGCTGCGGGTGCTGACAGGGCTTAGCATTTACTGGATTATCGTGCCCGGTTATCTCTTTGCATTGGCGATCAGCCGCCTGGTTCCGCCGGTATTTGTGGGAATTGCCTTTGACGCAGGCGGCGTGGCCAGCGGACCGATGACATCCACTTTCCTGCTGCCGCTGGCAATGGGCGCGTGTACTGCCCTGGGGGGAAATGTGGTAACGGACGCTTTTGGCATTGTAGCCCTGGTGGCGCTGGCGCCACTGATTGCTGTGCAGGTTATGGGTCTTGTCTATGTACATAAGTCCAAATCCATGGCCAAGAGCGGAGATATGCCGCTGGCGGAGGATTCTGTCATCGACTTGGAGGAAGAAACGCTATGAATATATCAGAAGAAAGAAGCGCCCTTCATCCGCGCATGCTTGTAACGATCACACGGGTGGAAGACGGTGGGCGGTTGGAGCGCCTATTGGAAGAGGAGCAGATCCCAATTTTGTACCAGTGCCGTGGTAAAGGAACTGCCCCTTCCGAGATCATGGATATTTTCGGCTTAAGCGGGACGACCCGGCTGGTCATGGCGGCTTTCCTGACCAAAGAGAGAACCGGGGATGTGATGAAAGCGATGGAGCATCGTCTGACCTTTCGACAGAAAGGCGGCGGCATTGCCATCAGCATTCCTATGACCGGGCTGCAAACGCATATGTTCAACCTTTTGAAAGAGGAGGCGGAGGACGAGATGGTAAAGCATGTGGAGGAAATGCCCCAGGAAGATACGGAACGGACAGAGAACGGCGTGGAGTACACGCTTATCTGGACATCGGTGTCGGCGGGCTATAGCGACGATGTGGTAAACGCAGCGAGAAAGGCTGGGGCGCGGGGCGGCACGATCCTGAAGGGGCGGCGGAGCAACTCTGGCAAGGTGAGCCAACTCCTGGGAATTTCCAGGCAAGAGGAGCAGGAGTTTGTCATGATCGTAGCGCCCAAGGCACAAAAGCGGGAGATCATGGCGGCCATCAACCAAGCCTGCGGACTGGGCACAGACGCCCACGGGACAGTGCTTTCCCTCCCGGTGGATCAGGCCATTGGTCTGGAGACATAAGCATATTCTCATAAAAACTCCCGTTGGGTATGGCTTAATATCCGACGGGAGTTTTGTTATTGATGGAAGCACTGCTTAAATACGGCTATACAGGCGTGAGACAGGGTTTGCAGGGATTTTATGCCTCAGAAAAAGAAGGGAGAAGGGGGCTGTATACCTTGCGCCGGGCGCGCCGCATATGTGACCCAGGGCAGAAAACTCTTTGGAATGATCCTTATCTTGAATGAGAAATCGCCGCAGTGTTTTTGCTGCGGCGATTTTTTTGAAATAGAAAGCGCTGACAAACAAGACGTCCGCCATAAATGTGGACAAAGCAAAGCGCAGCCTGCAAAATGTAAAGTGTTAATCATCCGTGGCCGCCCTTGCCACGATCCATGCGCCTGCGCGCCCCGTTCCTTGCAGTCGCGTCCATGCTGTGGCAGGAGCGGGCAAAATTGATTGGTTGCATATAGCGGAAAGCTATTAAGAATTGTGGGTAAATGCTGATTTAATCGCCCCTGGCATCGGATTCCGCCTTTGTACGGTGGACAGTTCCGTGGGGATGGTGTGGCGGCGCGTAGATGGAGTAGAGCTTCAGCGGCGTCTTCCCTGTATTGACCACGTTATGCCAAGTACCGGCAGGCACAAATATAGCGTCGCCTGGGCAAACGGGGCGCTGGAAATTAAGCCGCTCTTTGCAGGAACCCATCAGGACGGTTCCGTATCCCTCCTCCAGACGGAGAAATTGATCGGTATCAGGATGTATCTCCAGGCCGATCTCGCCGTAAGAGGGGATACACATAAGCGTAAGCTGCAAATGGCGACCGGTCCATAGTGTCCTGCGATAAAATGGGTTCTGCTTCGTGGCACAGGCAATGTTGACAACAAATGGCTCAGATCCGAAATCGGTTGTATTTTGATGATGCTCTGGGTATCGCATGATAACCTCTCCTTTCTAAAAGGGTACATATTTTACATATGCTGGAGCGTTATCCTCTGTGCGCGCCATCCGAAGGCTTTTCTCGTCAGGGTAAATCCATTCCGATATCATTCCATTTGAGATTATTTTGCGGTGTCGACAATGAAAGGGATTGCTGTAAGTTCTGCCTGAAGCGATTATTTCTGCCCGGGATTCCTTGCGGCTTGGATGCGAGCCTCGGCATCTGCCTTGCGTTTCAGCGCCTCGGCAATGGCGGCCTCCCGCTCAGCCTGGCGCTTTTGCGCCTGTACTTTGGGGGCAGCTTTTGCCTCGGCGAAATTAGCGCGGCTTTCTGCTTTGATGGCCTCAAAAACAGCCTTGTCCACCGCATGCTGCGCTCGGGCGTTTTCTTTCATATCCTGAAAAGCCTGTGCGAAGAATCCTTTTTTCTGTTGTGCCATAATCATTTTCTCCTTAAAGAATAGTGGGGCTTATGTGCCGCTCATGTGTATCACAGCATTGGTCTTTCTTCAAAATACTGCTGATTCTGTATAGAATCAAATGCTGCGTTATCCCAAGCCTCTCCTGCGGAGGAATGTTGAGGAAACCGCGTTAAGGCCGATGGCTTCTATCAAAAGCCCTTGTTTCATTTCGCTTCATCTTCCCGAATGATCTCATCGCTGAGCAGCATAATCTGCTGGGCGTATTTCTTTTTACGGCCGGCGGTAATCCCCTTGTAGACGGGATAAGCCAGCAGCGCCATGATCAAGCCGGGGATTCCCAACGCCAGCCCAACGGTCATATTTCCCCACACCATAATATTGGACATACCTGCTCCCATCACTAAAGCGCCAAGCACGCCCAAAATAACGGATACGGCTCTCCCTGGGGCTTTCACTTTATTGTCCAGAGCCTGCAGCCTGTCCAGTTTGGTGGTTTTGTGTTCCACGTACTGCTTGCGGATGTTTTCCGCCTTTGAAAAATCGCTTTTATCCGGATGAAAACCGTTCATAAAAAGCACCTTCCTTTTCGTTTGATGCCTATATTGTAGCGCCTGATTGTTTGACGATTGCTTAAAAAAGGTTTCTGAAATATTAATTGCATTAGAATTTCAGGAAAGGCCGCTGCCCCGCATGGGACTGTGCAAATGCAAATCAGCCGCACAATAGCAACAGGCTGTTGCTTTGTGCGGCTGACGGTTTATGCTGTTAAGAGATGCCTTTACAGCAGCTTACTGCCCTTCTCGCATACAGCGTAAAGCTCATCATACTTTTCCTCAATGAGAGGCGCAACTTTCTTTGTACGGCGGCGCACCATCTTCTGAAACAGGAAGCCCGGCAGCAGCCAGCCGATGAAGCCAGGCACCGCCAGAATAATACAAAGAGGAACCATGGGCGTAGCTGCAGTAATGGCAAAAACAGACCCCGCCATGAAAGCGGTTCCCACAAGGCCGACAGCAATGGAAATGGCTGTGGCCATGGATTTTTTAGAGGCCTCCAAAGCTTTGATCTCCTCCATGCAGGCGTCGAAATTCCGCTGGAGGCGGGTAAGTTCTGCCTTGTTTACAATTTTCCTGTCCCGGCGGAAATGAAGCGTTACTTTACCCAAAGCCGGGGAAGAACGCAATTTCTCATCTGTTTCCCAGCCGAAATTTTCATAGGCGTCCATATAAAGGGACGCCTGTTCTATATCCACGGTAATTTCTTTGTACTCATAAGCCGTAAAATTTTTGCTCCTGTTGTTTTCCATAGGGAACCATCCTTATTTTCCTGAATTTGCACGATTTATACGGACGGTGAAAACTGTCCCTGCTCCCGGCGTGCTTTCCACAAGAATCTCAGCGTCCATCATCTGTACCACGCGCCAAACCAAAGCAAGACCCAGCCCGTTTCCCTCCGTAGAATGGGAGGAGTCCCCCTGATAAAATTTATCAAAGATGTGCTGTACCGTTTCTGCGTCCATGCCGCAGCCGCTGTCCGCCACGCGTACAACCACGGCGGACGTCTCTGCCGTTTGGGTCAGCGATACGATTCCGCCTGGTTCGGTAAATTTGAAGGCGTTGCTCAGTAAATTGTTCCATATCAGCTCCATCAGGCTGGGATCGGCGGTGATGTATGCATCATCCTCCAGCTCCGCCGTAAATTCGATGTCTTTTGCTTCCCACACCTGCTCGAATTGCAGGGCACAGTCTGCCAGCTGCTGCGAAAGATTGTAGGTTTCTATATCCGGGACAATGGCCTGCTTTTCCAGCTTGTTCAATTTGAGGATATTTGTGATCAGCGAGGAAAGCCGCTTGGAAGCACTGATGACCGTTTCCACATACTCCTGCCGCTGCGGTGCCGGAAGGCGTTCATTTCGCAGCAATTCCGCTGTGTTCTGGATAACGGCGAGAGGCGTTTTGATTTCATGGGACACGTTGGAGAAAAAGTCCGTTTTCAGCGTTTCAATGCTGCCCAAATCCTCTACCATGCGGTTGAAGTCCCGAATCATCACATCCAGATAATCCTGCTTATCCGCAGTGTGCAGCGTCGGGATATAAACGGAAAAATCCCCGTGCGCCACTTGGGAGGCCGCCTCCGCCAGCTTCCGCATAGGCTCTTCATAGGTTTTCTTCACCTTATAACGGGTAAAGAGGGTCAGCCCCACGGCTACGGTGAGCCAGTACAGCATAGGAACGATGGACTGGACAATGTTACTCAAATCCAATTCCTCCATCAGCACCAGCAGCCCCGTATGCAGCCCAGACATCAGAAGGAAAACGCCGAAATAAGTAAGCACCAGCGAAAAAGGGAAGCGGCTTGTCCGCACGTTGTTTTTGGCAGGCTGCTTGTTAACGCTCATTTTAGCACCGCCTTATATCCAAGTCCCCGCACGGTCTTGATTTCAAAGCCGTCGCAGGCAGAGAACTTATCCCGCAGTTTGGTGATATACACATCCACAGCCCGGAGGCTGGTTTCGGAATCAATCCCCCAGAATTCATCCATGAGCTGCGCCCGGGAAAAGGTCTTTTTGGGATAGGAAAGCAGCTTGTAAAGGATATTAAACTCCCTGGTCGTTATTGGCATTTCCTCGCCGTCCACCTCCGCCGTCATGCCGTCTGCGTCCAGTTCCAGATTTCCAACGGTTAGCTTGCGCTCCATTTCAATGTTTGCCCGCCGCAGGAGCGCCCGCACCCGCAGGAGAAGCTCGTCCAGTTCAATGGGCTTTACCATGTAATCGTCGATCCCAAGCTGGAACCCCTTTTGCTTGGAGGGCAAATCGTCCTTTGCGGACATGAACAGGATGGGGATATGCCGGTTTACGCGCCGGACTGTTTCCGCAAATTCAAAGCCATCGATCTCCGGCATCATAATGTCTGAGATGATGAGGTCATAGAGATTGTTATACATTTCATCGTAAGCGGCGTTGACACGCAGGCAACCCTTTGCCGAAAAGCCGCTGTCATTGAGGTAAGTACATACAATTTGATTCAGCTTTGCGTCGTCCTCCACGACTAATATACGGATCATATAGACGCCTCCTTATCTGCTTTTTTTGCCGGACTGGATGTCTCGGCATGACCGGCTCGGTAAATCATGCCAATACCCAGCGCCATTACCATCAGGCACACTGCAATACCGGTGATGGTATTCATCAGGATGGTAAAGGACTGCTGCTGTTTGATAGAAAATTGCGACAGCATGGCTGTTTGCAGGGAAAGCATGGACACCAAAGCGTCAATATACCCAATATTGCGCAGCGCCATCAGCAACGGGGATTTTGTTTTTCCCGCTCTGGCCAGATGGAGGATGGAAATGGTTATCTTCCAAAAGGTATAGGTTGCTACCGCATAAATCCAAAGTCCGGGATAATTTCTGCCGTTTCCAAAATGCACCATGAGGAACACAGCGCCGCCCAGGGCAAGGCTCATGGGAATAAACAATATGCCGCAGCGCCGGTAAACCATCCATTCTATCTGTTTCTTGGTTTTTGACGGCGCCCGCGTCCCAGCGTAGTGGATTGCTTCAAACCGCATGAGCCCCAAAAAGATGTAATACGCCGCCAGCGCTCCGTACCAGGCAGACTGGCTCCTTACCGCTACTATACCGTTGAAGAGGGCAAATACCGTGTTTATGGCAAAGCCAAGTGTAGAGAAAAAAAGCGTACGGTATCGGTAATCTGAGGAGAGACGGTTTGTCAAAGCGTTTCTTTGAATACTGGGTCGGATAATCCCTCGGATCAGATATTTTATATCTTTGGCCGCATATATGCAGCTGGCAGTCAATGCGGAAGCAGCGCAGACATATAAGATCATGGCGCCCCAGTTTGGAAGCATACTGCAGATTGCATTCCAGATGCAGATGCCCGCCAGCAACAGCGTGGCAAGGTATAGAAGCACGCGGAGCGCTGGTCTCAGAACGGGGATTTTCATGAAATTCATTTGTTTATTTTTTGCTTTTTTCATGTTATTTTTCCGCAGCCTCCATCCAATACCGCGCCTGATCGAGCAGTTCCGTATTTTCATTTTGCTCCTATTTATCTTACCATAAAATACTCCGGTTGTGTTTGCTTATTATTTATGTTTTGTTTCAGAATTATTAATAGAGCAAGGGGATACGCTAATTTGCCATACTTTTGCGCAGCCGGTTTATCTTAATAAAATCCCACGAGCTTTCCTCGAGATATTCTATATTGATATAGCTTGCTATTACCAGAACGGAAGTAATCATCTAATTTTCTAGATTGTCTTGGCCTAATAGATGATACTTGTATTTTTGCACAAATCATTTAATTTGGCAATTTTTCCTAAAAACAAAAAAGTGTTTGACATATCATGCAATGCGTGGCATTATAAATAATGTCAGGAGGTAAGCGAAATGGAGAATCACGAAATGACACAGACAGAATTGATTTTGTTCTTGGAAACCTTGGCAGAGAATATTGAGGCGAAAGCTAAAACCGTGGAGGAAGCTGCTAAAATTATCCGAGAAAAGATAGAAAAACTAAAATAAAAAAAGACTCCCAGCGGTCAAAGCAAGGGGAGCCTAGATAAGCAAAACGGAGGCGGTTAGAGACTGCCATTTAGCCATGTCTATCATAACATAGCAGTTAGGAGAAGTCAAGCGTCAGCAGATTGGGGGGAAGATATGGAAGTCCGTGAAAATAGAGTGCGGGAATTATGCGCTGAATATGGCATCGGTGCAACAGCGCTCTCCCGCCGCTTTAATATTCCTCGAAGAACAGTGGAAGATTGGTTTGCCGGAAAATCTTCTCCGCCCGATTATTTTCTTGCAATGATGAAGAAAATTTTGGAGAACAATTTATAAATGGCTAAACGTGAAAAGGAACCTCCCAGGCGGGAGGCTCCTTTTTGGCTTTGCGTTACATTTTCCGTTACAATTTTAATTTGCTTGTGACAAAAAATTATTTTATTACGAAAAAATGTTCTTAAAAAACAAATGCAAAAAGTTCTATATTCTCCGATAACCGCAGAAAACAAAAGAAAAAAGCTTGAAACTTTGCGCTTCAAGCTTTTTTTCTTTGGCAGAGGATGAGGGATTCGAACCCCCGCAAACGGAGTCAGAGTCCGGTGTGCTACCGTTACACAAATCCTCTAAATTCATGCCCTCTCCGTTGGGCAAGCTTTATTATACCCATCTTTTTGAAAAAGTCAAGGCTTTTTTTCAATTAAGCATAGATTTTTTATTTCTGGAACCCCCGGGAAATCCGGAAAGCATCCAAGACATCCCGGGGGTGTGTGAATTAAGAAGCGGAGTCGTCCTTAGGCGGTACTTGCAGCTTGCGGAACTGCTGGGGGCTGATGCCGAATTCCTGCCGGAATGCCCGATAGAAAGTGGAGTAGTCTGCGAAGCCGACGCGCTCGTTGACAGCCTCCAGCGGCATACCCTGCATGATCAATTCCTTAGCGGCCAGAAGACGGCGCTGGGTCACGCAGCGGTAGAAGCTGATTCCCATTTTTTTGCGGAAGATCTGGGAGATGGTGCTCTGACTTACAAAGAACCGCTGAGCGGTGTCCTTTAAGGAAATCTTGTCCCCCAGATGGGACTCGATGTAGGACAGAACACGGTTGAGAAGATCCGGCTTTTCCGCTTTCAGATAGGAAGTGCTTTCGTCCTGCAAAGCGCGGTGCAGCAGAGCCAGAAGATACATACTATTGCCCATCAGAGCGGCATACCACTGAGAATTTCTGTCCTCGGACTCCTGGAGTCCGCGGGCAAAAACGTCCTTCAAGAATTCCCAACGGGTGCGCGCGGTACGCAGGAGAGAGATTTCCGGCATCGGGACAGTGAAAAGCCTGGTCACAAAGTCCATAAACTCCTGACTGATCCACAGAAGATAGCGGGTATACGGCTCCGCCATATTCTCCGGGAACAGGGGGCGGTGGCTAATGCCGGGGGCAATAATCACGATGTCGCCTTTCTGCAGATGGTAATGCTTAGAGCCTACAAGGTACTCTAAATCGCAATCGTTGCAGCAGTAAATGATCTCATAGAAATTATGGCTGTGGAGGGGAATGCCGTCCCCACCGGGGGCTTCCGTGCTGCCGTAGTGGATGTCCACAAAACGAGAGGTCATTTCCATCTTCTGATGGAAAGCGGTGTAGTCAGTGCTTTTGCCTTGCAGCATGTCTATAAGATTCTGCTGCTCCTGGCCGCTGACGGGGCGGGGGAAATCGTCTGTCATGTTCTGAAAATCAAAAGTGTTCATAAATCACCATTCCTTTCTTTTTTCATTTTCATCATACCATATTTCTGGCAGATTTGCAATAGGGAATATAGCTTTTATAGCTATTTTTGCAAATCTTTTGCCATGACCCAAAAATAATTGCAAAATCAGATTTTGGCAGAGAAAAATCCGGGAAAAGCAAAAAAAGAAAGAAATAACCGGGATTTTTGATGTAAAAAATAGTTATTTTTAGGAAAATAGGGATAATAAACTTTTTTAGAAAGCGGCTTTGCGGCGCGCTGGGGGATGAAAAACACGCCGGCTTATGCGGGCGCGCGTATCCTATGTAGCACGGCTGGAACAGCCCCAGAGGGGGCTGTCTCCGGCCATGCCGCTTCCTTACTGCATGCCCTGCTCGTAGGCCTCGATCATCTTCTTGACCATCTGGCCGCCCACAGAACCGGCCTCGCGGGAGGTCAGGTCACCGTTGTAACCGTTCTTCAGGTTGACGCCCACCTCGGAAGCAGCCTGCATCTTGAACTTGTCCATGGCCTCACGTGCTTCAGGAACATTGATCTGATTGCTGTTCTTCATGATTGTTTCTCTCCTTTTTTCGCTTTCTGCGGTTTTTTCCGCAACCATAGCTTGGCCGGATTCCCAAAAGGTATGCCTGTACTTTTCCGGCAAACGGCGCAAAATTTGGAAAGAAATCAACAAAATCAGCTTTTTTCTAGTTTTGCATGGAAAGAGATGGTTCTGGGGGTGGAGATGGTGTCAAATTGAATGCGGTAGGCGCTTTGTTCCGGGTCGGCCCCCAGAATCGTGCCTAGGCCAAATACGCTGTGCCGTATCCGCTGACCCACGGGCAGTGGGGAAGATCCTTCCTCTGCTTTCAAGCAGCGGTTTGCCCAAGCAATGGAGTCCATGGCTGCGGCGATCAGGCTGTCCCGGGGCTTTCTTGTATATGCAAGCAGCTCCGGGTCGATATCCAATAGAAAACGAGATGGATAGCGGGGGGAACCGTCGAAATTCCGCCCCTCTGCTTCGCTGAGATATAGACATTCCTGAGCCCGGGTAATCGCTACAAAGGCCAGCCGCCGCTCCTCCTCCATGCCGGCAATGGTGCGGATTTTCCGAGAGGGGAACACCCCCTCATTCATAGCGCACAGGAATACGTGAGGAAATTCCAATCCCTTGGCGGCGTGGACGGTCATCAGCTTTATCTTGTCCCCTTCCTCTGACACGTCCGTATTGGTAAACAAGGCCACATGCGCCAGATAGTGTTCCAGGGTGGCTTCTTCGCCGCAGGAGGTTTCATATTCATAAATGGACTGCTTTAGTTCGGCAAGATTGTCCAGCCGCTCCTGGCTGCCCTCTGTGCGGAGCATCTGCTCGTAACCGCTCTCATTCAGCAGGGAGGAAAGCACCTCCGAGACGGGGCGCTGGGAATAGCTGGCCGCAAAGGATTCCACCAGGGCGATCAGCTGCCGGGCTTTTGTGCCCTTCATTAAATCGTCCTCCAGATTGCGCGCCAGGGCTTGATAGAGGGAACAGGAATTCTGGGCAGCATAGTCCTGCAGGAAGGCCATCCGCCGCTGACCAAGATTTCGCTTAGGCGTGTTGGCCACTCGAAGGAAGGACAAGTCGTCCTGATAGGCGATCAGCCGCAGATAGGACAGAGCGTCCTTAATTTCCGTCCGAGCAAAGAACTGCACGCCGCTGTAGATGGCGTGGGGGAGCTTTTCCTGGAGAAAAACCTCCTCGATGGTACGGGTCACATAGTGCGCCCGGTAGAGCAGTGTAATATCCCGATAGGGAACGCCTTGGGCATGCAGGGCTTTGATTTGCTCCGCCATCCACCGGGCTTCCCCCTCGCTGTTGTCTGCGTGATGGCAGAGGACAGGGCTGCCGTTGGGCAGGGTGGGCAGCAGGTCTTTTGGAATACGCAGTTTGTTTTTTGCGATCAGGGAGTTGGCGGCGGCCAATATCTGCGGTGTGGAGCGGTAGTTTTCCATCATCATAATGGTTTTTACCCGGGGAAAAGCCTTGTCGAAATCCAGAAGATACCGCACGTTCGCTCCCCGCCAGGTGTAGATGGTCTGGTCGGGGTCGCCTACAATAAAAAGATTTTTATGATAGGCGCAGAGCACCTCCATAAGTTGGTATTGCGGGCGGTCAATATCCTGAAATTCATCGATCATAATATATTCCAGCCGCTTCTGCCATTTTAGGCAGATGTCGGGGTTTTCCCGGAAAATATAAAGAGAAAACTGGATGAGATCGTTATAATCCAGTCCAAAGCACTTTTTCTGCTGGTAAAGATAGCCATAGAAGAGAATATCCTCTGCGCTGCCGGCGTCAGCATACTTTTTCTTCAGGGTATTCAGAGACATGGTAATGAGATCCTGATAGTAGTCCGGCTCTTTCAGCATTTTTCGAATCTCAATCATATCCCGCGCCTTGCCGAAGGTCATGTCCCGCAGGCTCAATCCCCGCTCTTCATAGATGATCTTCAGCATAGCGTCGATGTCGGAATTATCCAGCACCAGAAAACTCTTGGGGTACTGTACGGCATGGCTGTCCTCCTGCAAAATCGACACGCAGAAGCCATGGAAGGTATTGATGTAGCCTGTGTCGTTATCCCCGGTGAGGTTGTGGATTCGCTGGCGCATTTCATTGGCGGACTTATTGGTGAAAGTGACGCAGAGAATGTTTCCGGGAAGAATACCGATTTCGTTGACCAGATAGGCAAAACGGCGGGACAGAGCTCTGGTTTTGCCGCTGCCGGCGCCGGCGATTACCCGGATATAACCCTCTGTGGCGGTGACGGCTTCCCGCTGCGCCGGGTTCAGCCCTTGCAGGATGTCTTCCATAGTATACCCCTCCAATATCGAACGCTAGTTCTATTATACAGAATGGGCAAAAAAAATCAAGAGCGGGAAAGCAAAAGCCGGTGCGTCTGCACCGGCTTTTGGATTATTTTGCGGATAAATCTACGCAATGGCGTAGGATGGTATAAGGGGGCACCTGACAGGGCAGCTGCAGAGAGAAGCGCGTCTGCGGCGTTTTGGGCTGGAGGAGGGGTGCCCCCTCTGCGTCCAGAATGTTCTGCGCCGTAAAGGAGAAGGGGCGCAGGCGGGGGCCGACGGCTTCCAAAGCGTCGCCCTGGGAGAATTTATTCCGCAGAGAACACACAGCGCGTCCTTGCGCATCGCAGCGCTCCACAATGGCGCAGACCTGCCATTCCCGGATATACCGAGAATTTTCCGTATACTGTCCCGGTTGACCAAAGTAAAAGCCGGTGGAGTAAACCCGATGGGACACGTGCTCTACTTCGTCCCGCCAGACAGGATCGATGGGACGCCCGGCGGCCGTATCGTCAATACAGTGGCGGTAAGCGCCGGTGACGATGGCGGCGTAATAAGCGGATTTGGCGCGGCCTTCGATCTTAATGCAGTCCACGCCAGCCTCCCGCAGAGCGTTGAGATGGTCGATCATGCACATATCCCGGGAGTTTAGGATATAAGTACCGCCCTCGTCCTCAAAAACGGGGAAATACTCCCCGGGGCGCTTTTCCTCCATCAGCGCGTACTGATAGCGGCAGGGCTGGGCGCAGGCCCCCCGGTTGGAATCCCGCCCGGTCATATAGTTGCTGAGCAGGCACCGACCGGAATAGCTCACGCACATGGCTCCGTGGCCAAAGGTTTCAATTTCCAGACTTTTTGGCGTTTTCGCCCGGATATTGGCAATCTCTTCCAGACTCAATTCCCGCGCCAGAACTACGCGTTTTGCGCCCAGATCATGCCAGGCGCCAGCGCACTGATAGTTGGCAATGGACTGCTGAGTGGAGATGTGCCGTGCACAGCGGGGCGCATACTTTCCTGCCAAGGTGAAAGCGCCGAGATCAGCCAGGATCAGCGCGTCCACATGGGCGCTTTGCAGCTGTTCCAGATAAGCGGGGAGGAGGTCTATCTCCGGATTGCGGGGCATGGTATTTACCGCTACATGCACTTTCACACCGTGGCTGTGGGCAAACTCCACAGCCCGCGGCAGCTCCTCTGCGGTAAAGTTTCCGGCAAAGGAGCGCATACCGAAGCTGGTGCCCGCCAGATACACACTGTCTGCGCCATAGAGCACTGCCATATGCAGCCGCTCCATGTCGCCGGCCGGGCTGAGCAGTTCCAGGGCGGAATCAGCCATCACTTTCCTCCAGGGAATCCAGGAATTCCTGATGGCCGCTGCTGGTTTCCGAGAAGTGGTGCTCTCCCGCACTGGGATCATAGGCGTAATAGTGGTAATTGGTGTCTTCCGGATCCAAAGCGGCGTACATACTCTGCCGTCCGGGGTTACAAATGGGACCAGGGATCAAACCCGTGTGGACATAAGTGTTGTAAGGGCTGTCCACAGCCAGATCTTCCTGGGTCAGAGGACCGTCTTTACCGCCCAGGGCGTATACCACAGTGGCGTCAATATTCAGGAAAGGATACTCCGCTTGATTGGTTAAACGGTTGTAGATGACCGACGCGATCAGGTAGGCTTCGGAAATACTGGCGGTCTCCTTCTGCACCATGGAGGCCACGGTGACCATATCCCGGACAGAGAAGAGGTTGGCGTCAATATAGTCCTGGTCATAGCCGTTGTCGGCCATCATGTCCGCCAGACGCTCGTTCAGCGTGACCAGCTGCTCTTTCATCTTATCCGTGAAACGATTGTCAAAGGCGGCCAAAAATTTATCAATGACCCGGCCGGGTTCATCGTTGGTGTAAAATTCATAGGTGTCTGGGAAAAGGAAGCCTTCCAGGCAGTATTTGTCGCCCCGCTCCACATCCTCCAGGAACCAGTATTCGTCCAGTTCGCCGGTGGCGGCATATTCCTCCAACTCGGCGGCAGTGCACACGTTTTCCTCTTCCAGCAGAGCAAAGATCTGCCGGCAGTTATAACCCTCCGGAACGGTGATTTCCACCACCTCACGGCTGTCGGCAAAGAAAGTCATGGCGTTCACCAGAGCGTGATAGTCGTAGATGGTATTCAGGGTATAGGTGCCGGGACTGATGTCTTCCTGGGCGTTGGTCAGGTCGGCGTACAGCTCAAAGAGCTGGGGATAGCGGATAAGACCGCCGTTCTTCAGCTTTTGCGCAATGGATTCGATGCTGTCTTGATCGGTGATGGTGATCTGCACCTCGTGTTCCTCCCGGCCAAAGGCCAGCACATCTGCGGCGCATACCCAGATCAGGCGCCCCAGGGATACGCCAATGGCCACGACCACAGCCAGCCAAATCACGGTGGCCAGCACATGGGGGATACCCAGCAGGCCATAGCCCCGCTTTCTTCTGGGGCGGCCTTTGCGCGCAGGCGTTTTCGGCGCTTCTGCAGAGGACGTTTCCTCTGCAGAGGGAGGCGTCTCCGGGGGAACGTTTTCCGGCTGGCTGGCGGCGGGCGGCTGCGCAAAGACAGTGGCCAGATCCGCGCCTTCCCCAAAGGCTTCCCGATATTCTTCATCCTGGAAAGGCTCCGGGGTCATGCGATCCTTGGTTTCCTCGTCCCAGACCCCCTGGGCGCCGTCCTCTGCAGGGGACTCCTCCTGCGCAGTGGCGGGCAGCGCTTGGGTAGGAGCCGCAGACGCTGCCTGGGAGGCATCCTCCTCCTTGATCTCCTCTTCCAGGATTTCCTCCCAGTTGTCCGCTTTGGTTTCCTCAATAATCCTTTCCACGTCCACGTCGGAGGGATGGGTCAGTCCAGCGGATTCCATGCTTTCGTGGGGACCGATTTCCGAATCCAGTTGGGTTGGGGGCAGGATGTCATCCAGCCAATCCTGCTGGCCGGATATTTCAGGGTTGCGTTCTTGTTCCATTAGGGTTACCTCCTGTCAGCGGATGACGATCTGCTGGGCGATGGCGTTGGCGGCGGCATCCCCCCTGAGCGCGGCGATGAGCGCCAGGGCAAAGGGAACCGCGCATCCGGCGGAAGTGCCGGTGATCAAGTTTCCGTCCCGGATGGCAGCGCGATCTGCCTGGTAGTTGGCAGCGCCCATTTGCTCTGCGCAGCTGGGGAAGCAGACGGCAGATTTTCCATCGGTGATGTGCAGATCCGCCAGTATGGTGGGAGCGGCGCAGATAGCGGCCACAAATTTTCCGTTATCCCAAGCAAAAGTCACAGCTTCCAGCGCTTCCGGGCAGGCGCGGATGGAAGCGACGCCGCCCATTCCGCCGGGCAAAACAATCATATCCAAATCGGTGAGATCCATCTCTCCCAGGGAAATATCCGTCTGCACAGGGATGCCGTGACCGCCGGTGACTACAGAGCCGTTCAAACCCACAGTGACCACGGGGATTTCCGCGCGCCGCAGTAAATCTACGCTCGTCAGGGCTTCGATTTCTTCGAAACCGGTGCCCAGGAGAATGTATACCATAATTCATGCCTCCAAACACGCTGCTACACAGCGATAAATTTCTTCGTGGATGTCCTCAATGGAGCGCATGACTCCATCCTGGACGCAGTTGATCATATGCCAGCCATAGTAAGCGGCGGCGCTGCGGCCGATTTCCCGGCAGGTGGCGAGGTAAGCCGTATCCTGCTCGTGGATGTCCGCACTGGTATGGGTGGCCTGCTCCCGATGGCGGAGCAGCTTTTCGGAGAAATCCGTGGGCACATCCAGATAGACCACCAGATCCGGGCGCGGAAGGCCTAGACGGTCATATTCAAATTCATACAGCCATCGCAGGAACTCCTGCCGGGTTTCCGCAGGCTCTTTGGACGCCTGGTGGACGGCATTGGATGTGGTATACCGGTCGGAAAGGATCAGCCCGCCTTCTTCATACCATTTTCCCCAGTCCTGCTTATAGGATGCATAGCGATCCACTGCGTAGAACGCAGAGGCGGCGTAGGCGTTCACATCTTCCGGATGGCTGCCGAATTCGCCCCCCAGATACATACGGATCAGCGCGGAGCTGGGCTGGTCGTACCGGGGAAATACCAGATGCCGGAAAATTTTCCCTTCTGCGTCCAAACGATGGGAGAGCAGCTTGAATTGGGTGGATTTCCCGGAACCGTCCGTCCCTTCGATTACCACTAGCTTGCCCATTTTTGTGGCCTCCTTGCCTGCCGTGTTCTGCGCATAAAATAATTACTTTACAATATAGCATAATCCCCCGGATTTGTCCACTATTTCCGAAGGGACGGATTATTAAATTTCCTTAAAGAACGCAAAATTCTCTCCATAAGACGATTTTTCTTGGGCATATTGCAAAATGACCGTTTGACTTTTGCCGGGGCAATTTTCTATGGTTGCATATTGGCGGAAAAACTGCTAGAATACAAAAAGATAATAAGGAATAAGGACGAAGGAAATATGGAAAAAAGCAATATTACGTTTTCTGACCTGGGCTTGAGCGAGGCCATGCTGCGGGCTTTGGAGCAGAAAGGCTACGGTTATCCTACCACGATCCAGCAGGAGGCCATTCCGCCGTTTTTGGAGTGGAAGGATGTGATCGCCAAAGCGCCCACCGGCACGGGAAAGACATTCGCGTTTGGTATTCCCATGATTGAGCATATCGACCCTGCATGCGGCGATGTGCAGGGGCTGATTCTGGCGCCTACCCGGGAACTGGCGCTCCAAATCGGCGATGAGCTGCGGGGACTGCTCACCTATTATCAGGGTATCCGGGTGGCGGTGCTCTATGGCGGCGCGGGTCTGGGAGCACAGACGCAGCAGCTGCAGAAGAAGCCCCAGATCGTGGTAGCCACCCCCGGGCGGCTGATGGATCACTACAATCGAAAAAATATCCGCTTGGACAAAATTCAGACTGTGGTGCTGGACGAGGCAGACCGGATGCTGGATATGGGCTTTTTCAAGGATGTGACCCGGATTATTGAGAAAGTGAAAAACCGTAGAAATCTGGGACTCTTTTCCGCCACCATCTCCCAGGAGGTGATGACGGTGTCCTGGATGTATCAGCGAGACGAGGTGGAAATCACCGTAGAGCCCAAGCAGGAGGATCGTCCGGATATTGACCAGTTCAGTCTTACCGTCAGCCCGCTGGAGAAGGCAGAAACCACCTTGCGGCTTATCCGCAGCCAGGGCTTTGAACGGGTGATGATTTTCTGCAACACCAAGCATATGTGCCAGCGGCTCAGCGACGAGCTTCAGCGGGCGGGACTGGACTGCGACTGTATCCATGGGGACATCCGGCAGAGCCAGCGGGAAAAGACCATGCAGCGCTACCGGGAGGGAAAGCTGGCGATTTTGGTGGCCACAGATGTGGCTTCCCGGGGAATTGATGTGGATGATGTGGACTGTGTGATCAACTACGACATTCCGGAAGAAAACGAATATTATATTCACCGCATCGGCCGCACCGGCCGGGCAAAGCGAAAGGGCGCGGCTTATTCCATTGTGGGCAATTTCCCGGAGAAGGCCAAGCTGGATGAAATTGCCAAATTCTCCCACTACACCATCCAGCCCATGGTGCTGAGCGCAGACGGGAAGCTGACGGAGGAAGCGGTGAAGCCGCCTGCGCCGGTGAAGCGGCGTCTGCGGTGAAGCCGGCGGAGCAGGGTCTGATGCTCTTGGGAAGCCATTTGGGCAGCCCGGAGCGGAAGCCCCTTACCCGGATCCAGCTTTGGCAGCTGGGACGGCGGGTACGGGAAGCAGACTGGGACAATTGGGATCGGGATTTGACCGCGGGAGATCTTCGGGCGCTGGGATACGGTGCGGACATGGCGGATCGGATACTGCGTTTGCTGGATGACCAAGCGCTGCTGGAGTATTATGTAAATCAAGGGAGACGCATTGGATGTATACCCATGACGCGCCTCCATGCCCATTACCCCCATATTCTGCGTCAGCGGCTGGGAGAAGACGCCCCGCTCTGCCTTTGGACGCGGGGAGACTTGTCCGTATTGGAAAAGCCGGGCGTTGCGCTGGTGGGCAGTCGGGCACTGCTGCCGAAAAACCAGGCGTTTGCGCGGGGTGCCGGCGTACAGGCAGCCCGGCAGGGATACGCGCTGATCTCCGGCAATGCGCGGGGAGCAGATCAGGCTGCGCAAAACGCCAGTCTCCAAGCCGGGGGCTGGGTAGTCAGCATTGTGGCGGATGAACTGACGCGCTGGAGAGGGGCGGAGCGCCTGCTCTATATGAGCGAGGATGGATACGCGGAGCCTTTTACAAATCAGCGCGCCTTGAGCCGCAATCGGATCATTCATGCCATGGGGGATATGACCCTGGTGGCGCAATGCCGGGAAGAAGCGGGGGGCACCTGGAGCGGCACCATGCAGAACCTGCGCCAGGGATGGAGCCCAGTGGCCTGCTTTGACGATGGCAGTCGGGGCGCAGCCAAACTGGAGATGGCGGGGGCAGTGGCTGTCGGTATTAAGGCTTTGGAGGACTTTTCCAAAATTTCAGCACAGCAGCAGCGCCTATGGGATGAAGTATAATGAATAATTAAGAAAAATTAAAATAGTATTAGAAAAGGAGGCGAAAATATGAGCCGAGCAGATGAACTGTACCGGGCTACTTGCCTGGATATTTTGGAGAACGGCTTTTATGATACGGATTTGGAGGTGCGTCCCCACTGGGCGGACGGCACCCCCGCCCACACGGTGAAGAAATTTGGGGTGGTGAATCGCTACAATCTGCAGGAAGAATTTCCCATCATGACGCTTCGGCGCACCTACTGGAAATCCGCTGTGGATGAACTGCTGTGGATTTGGCAGAAGAAGTCCAACCGCATTGCGGATCTGGGGAGCCACGTGTGGGACGAATGGGCAGGAGAGGACGGCACCATCGGCAAAGCCTATGGTTATCAGCTGGGCATTCCCCACCAGTATAAGGAGGGGATGTTCGACCAGGTGGATCGGGTGCTTTATGATCTGAAGCACAACCCTGCCTCCCGGCGTATCCTCACCAACATCTATAATTTTGAGGATCTGCACGCCATGAATCTCTATCCCTGCGCCTACTCCATGACTTTCAACGTGACGGGAAATACCCTGAACGCCATCCTGAACCAGCGCAGCCAGGATATGCTCACTGCGAATAACTGGAACGTGGTGCAGTACGCAGTGCTCACCCATATGATGGCGCAGGTGAGCGGGCTGCAGGTGGGAGAGCTGGTGCACGTGATTGCCGACTGCCACATTTATGACCGGCACATTCCCGCAGTGAAAGCGATGCTGGAAAAGGAAGGATATCCTGCCCCCCAATTTTCTATGGATAGGAGCATTACGGATTTCTATGCCTTTACCAAGGACTCCTTCCAATTGGAGGATTACCGCTATCATCCTTTTGATTTTGAGATCCCCATGGCAATCTGAGGCGGCGATATGGATTTAATTGTTGCGGTATACGACCACTGGGGCATTGGCAAGGATGGCACTCAGCCGGTGGCGCTGTCCGCCGACCGAAAATTTTTTCGGGAGACGACGCGGGGGGCTATGGTTATTGTGGGCAGAAAGACCCTGGCAGATTTCCCCGGAGGAAAACCTCTGCCCGGCAGGGTAAACGTGGTGCTCACCCGGCAGGATCTCCAGCTTCCCGGAGTGCGGGTGTGCCGCAATCCAGAGGCGGCGGCGGAATTGGCAAAAGGCGCGGAACGCGCTTTTGTCATTGGCGGCGGCAGCGTGTATCGGGAGATGCTTGCTCTTTGCAGCCGCGCCTACGTGACGAAAGTGCATATACGCCCGGTGTGCGATACTTTTTTCCCCGATTTGGACGCGGATCCGGCATGGCGTATGGCGCAGATCCTTCAAAGCGGAGAAGAGAACGGTGTCAGCTACGAAATATGCCTGTATTTGCGTAAGAAATGAAAAAATAGTTGAAATGATTGTTGGAATATGCTATGCTTATGGAAGTACCTGCTGAAAAAAGCAGGAAAATAGAAAGGAGAACCCTATGAAAAAGAGAATTGCATTGGCGCTGTGTTTGGTGCTGCTGGTCAGCCTGGTGTTTGCGGGCTGCGGCACGGACGCCAAGGAGGATCTGCTGGGCAATTGGGAATGCCAGATCGATGTGAGCGAAATGGTGCGCCAGCAGATTGCCGATGGCGACGAATCCCTGGCAGGCTATTTTGACGATCTGACGCTGGGGATTCAGTTTGATTTGGCTTTTGGCCAGGACGATACCTTTACCATGGAGGTAAATCGGGAGGCGCTGGAAGCGGCGTTTTCCAACATGATCGACCAGGCGGCTCAGGGTATGCTGGCATATTTTGAGGATCTGTTGGTGGAGCAGAATCTGGATATGACGGTGGAAGAGCTGCTGGAGCTTTCCGGCATCGCATCCATCGAGGAACTGCTGGATCAGGCCATGGCCATTGCCTTGGAAGAGATGGATCTGGACAGCATCAAGATGGAAGGTACTTATGCCGCCAAGAACGGCAAGCTGGTCATGACTGTGGATGATGAAGAGGAAGAAGTACCCTATACTCTGAAAGACGGGGTGCTGACGCTGTCTATCCCGGAACTGGAAGAGATTCTGGGGGAGAGCGGGGAAATGGTGTTCCACAAGGCTGGTTAACTTTTTGCAGCAGTAAAAACCCCGTCTGGCATTGGCTTAACAGTGATAAGGAACTAAATCACTTATCAACTGTTAGCTGACGGTTTTCGGGTGCATACGAAACTCCCGTCTGATTCCTAACAGGAATTAGGCGGGAGTTTTTCTTCTT
>DVKX01000054.1 GCA_018715805.1 Candidatus Faecousia intestinigallinarum
TGTACCCCAGTTGAGAGGGAGACATACTGTCAGTTCTTTTATGGTTTCTTTTCCATCTCCTCCCGGAGTTTGGCCAGTGCTTTTTTCTCGAGGCGGGATACATAGCGACACGCCTATTGTAAACGATGCCCTTTAAGAAATCGCCTCCAGCTCATGGAAGCGGAATTTTATAATGATCTCTTTTTCCTCGGTCAGCTCCACCCGTTCAATGAGGCTGACCAGCAGTTCCCGACTGGTCAGTGCCGAGTCCAGAAACTGTTTCACCAGCGCCTTGGCTTTTTCCTCGGTGTTCACCGGCTGCTTTACCTGTCCCTGCATGCTCTTCAGCCGGTCTTCCAGAACTGTGCGATCCATCTTGACTTTCTGGTAGATGCGCTGAAAGTCCTCTTCGGAGAGCAGCCTATTCAGCCGGTCCATGTACATCTGATCCAGATTGGTAGTCAGAGCAGTGATTTTGGATTGCAACGCTTGCATCTCCGCTTCACAGCTGGCTGCCTTGCTGGCAGCTTCCACTGCCTCTTTCGCAATCGGGCGCAGCTGGTCAGGGTTCAGATAGGCCCGGCAGACCTCCCGCACCTTGGCAAGCACCGCTTCATTCACCGTTTCTTCTTTAATGGAATGACAGGTGCAAACGCCCGCCTTGGTGAATCGCTGGTAAGTCCGGCAGACAAAGAACAGACGATCCTCACCGGCGGCATTCTTGCGGTTAAGCACCGCCATGGGATAGCCGCACTCGTGGCAGAAAATGAGTCCTTTCAGTAAGAAGTCATAGGTCCGGCTTCGGGTATGCTTGCGGCTGTTTACCAGCATCTGTACTTTCTGAAAGGTCTCCGGGTCAATGATCGGCTCATGCGTTCCTTCCACTACCACCCAGTTTTCTGGTGATTGCCTCAGACACTTCTTAGATTTGTAGCTGATCTTCACCATGCGTCCCTGCACCATATTACCGATGTAGGTTTCGTTTTTCAGCATTTCGGAGATCCGCTCACTGCTCCACAGGCCGGTGTAAGGGCCGGGGTTTCCAACCTTCCAGCCGCAGTAGGTGGCCGGTGTAGGGATGCCTTCTTCGTTGAGCGTAGTCGCAATTTTGCGGCAGCTCATACCTGAAAGAGCCAGGGCAAAAATCCGCCGCACTACCGGAGCCACTTCCTCGTCAATAACGATCTTGTTTTTCTCGGTGGGGTGCATTTTGTACCCGTACATGGGCTTGCCGCCGATGAACTGTCCCTTCCGCTGCTTATCCCGCTTGACGCTTTTGATCTTCTTGGAGATGTCCTTCGCATACATATCGTTCATGATGGCACGGAATGGAGTGATGTCGTTGGACGTGGAGTCCACGCCGGTGTCAATGCCGTCCAGTAGGGAAATGTACCGCACCCGGTGCTCCGGGAAGTACCGCTCCATATAGTGACCGGTCATGATGTAATCGCGGCCCAAGCGGGAAAGGTCTTTGGTGATGACCATATTGACCTTTTTTGTCTCAATGTCGCCAATCATCCGCTGGAAACTGGGACGGTCAAAACTGGTGCCGCTCCATCCGTCATCCACATAAGTATCAAAGACGGACAGCCGGTGCTGCTGCACAAACTCCCTCAGCAGAGATTCCTGGTTCTGGACACTCTGGGATGGTCCTTCGTTTTCATCCTCCTTTGATAGTCTGATGTATAAAGCCACATGGTAATCCATGGGGTTGCTTATCTCTAAGTACATACCATACCTCCTGAGATAAGCGGCCATTCATCGACATTATTGTATCGTGACTTTTCCATATCCGGCAAGGATGCGGTGAAGATACAGCCGAAAGGACTCTTCCAGAAGCTCCGGCAGTGCTCTCTCGGCTGACTCAAAAACACAACGTACAACAGGGGCGTTTTTCGGCATGGTATCATCCTCCTTTACGATATAGAAAAGAATATGTGTAAATCCGCTAAGCATTGCCTGTCCATTGAAAAAGGCATAAAAAAATCGCCACCCGTTCGAGTGGCGATGAGAGTTGCTTACGAAATAGAGGGAGCATTTGCACAGACTGCGTCCCAATCGGATACACCATATCCTCGCATAGCATCCGCTGCGATCAAAACAGCGAATACAAAGGGACGAATCCACTCGTCGCTGGCGCTGCTGAGGATGGATTGTATGGTCAGGTCATCAGCCAGCTGCAAGCGGATTTGAAGAAGCTCTTTTTCGGTTTGGAACAATCCCGCAAATTCGTTTGGGGCTTCCTCCTCGATAGAGAACGTCTGTGAGCTGTGCAGGATTTGTGTTGCTTGTTGGTATAGGGCGGTAGTACTGAAATCGTGAATGTCCGGTAATTTCATAGCTTTTGCTCCTTTTCAAGAATTGTGTTGATGGTTTCGGAACTTTTGAGTTTGGTTGAAAAATCAAGGTGGATATACAAATCTGCAGTGGTTTGATAAGTGCTGTGTCCCAGCCACTGCTGTACTTCCAGCAACGGGACCCCAGAGGAAATCAAAATCCCGGCACAACTATGGCGCAGGTCATGAAACCGTATCTTCCGAAGATTATTTTTCTGTAAAAAAGACTGAAAGCGGCGGCTCAACTGATCGGGACGGAAAGGGACACCGCTCTCATTCAAGCAAAGCCAGCCGCTTTTCTGCTGATACCGATGTAATAGAGGCAGTATATTTTCTGGAATGGGCAATGTGCGATAACTCGCCTTTCGCTTCAATACCTCCCGGCTGTGCACTTTGCTTTTTCCATGCAAAGACGTTTGCGTGACGGCACAGCGAACAGAGAGTAATTTGCGTTCTAAATCCAGGGCTTCCCAGCGAAGTCCCAGTACCTCACTGCGCCGCAGACCGAATACAAGAGCCAACGCCACAGGAAGCTCCAGAGTTTGTCCATGGAGTAGATTCAAAAGCTGGGAAGCTTCCTCAGCGGAATAAGTCTGTGGCAAAAAATCAACTTTGCGAGGTTTGGATGCTTGCCTTGCCGGATTTGCTTCAATCAGGCCAAGAGTAACCGCCTTTTCCAATGCAGTGTGAATGTTGGCATGATGGCGCAAAACGCTGGTTGGGGAAAGTCCTTTGTGAAGCAGCCAGTCATAATAGCTTGTGATATCTCCGGTTGTCAGATCCCGAAGTGTAATCTGTCTTTCTTCAAAGTATGGGATAATGGATCGTTCGACAACCCGACAATAGGATGCAAACGTCGTGGGAGCTACAGTAGGACGAATTTGCGCCAGCCAATCTCGCATAAAGTCGGAAAACATGGGCCCATGCTGTAGGGCATGTTGCCGTTCTTTCATAAAGGCTCTTCGCAGATCCAGCAGCATCGCCTCTGCCCGCCGTTTGTTTCCTTTTTCCTTCAAGTGGGTCGTCACCGATTTTGTTCGCCGTTTTCCC
>DVKX01000055.1 GCA_018715805.1 Candidatus Faecousia intestinigallinarum
CCAGCAGCGCCACCGCCATGCCGAAGCCCAGGGGGATACGCTGGATGTACAGCCCCCATACCACCGCGCCCACATAAAGCAAAGCGGTCACGGGGAGGGTAAATTTACTGACCCGGATCAGGTAATAGGACGGGGCGTGCACCATGACGCGTTCCGCCGCGGTAGCGCCGGTTTCTCCATGCAGGGCGGCCAGCGGGCGGCGGAGCAGCCTGCCCATGAGCAGGGTCTGGTAAGCGCCGCCCCGGCGTATCAGCAGCAGCTCCACGCCCATCTGCGCCAGGGGGAGCAGCGCCGCCTCCAGCGCCACTGCCAGCGCCAGGGGCAAAAGCCGCGTGCGGATGGCGGCGGCGTCCAGCGCCAGCAGCGCGTCCGTCATGTCGCCCACCAGCCAGGCGGCCAGGGTGGGAACCAGGAACCCCAAGAGCGTAGAAAGGCTGCCCGCGAGATAGCAGGGCCAGAGCGTCCGGTCGCAATCCCGGCGGATGGCGCGCAGGATCGATTTATCCATAACGGCCACCTCCCGACAGCGTCAGAATTTGATCCCAGGGCAGGGCGAGGGCTGGATCGTGGGTGCAGACCAGCAGCGCCCCGGGATAACCGGCCAGCAGGTCATGGAGATAGTCCCTGCTCTCTTTATCCAGGTGGTTGGTTGGCTCGTCCAGAATCAGCAGCCGTGCCTCCCGCGCCAAGGCGATGGCCAGAAAGAGCTTTTTCCGCTCCCCGCCGGAGAGTTCCCGGGTAGGCGTTCCCAGCAGCGCCTCCGGAAAGCGGAAGGCGCGCAGATGCGCCCGGAAAACGTCTAAATGCCAGTCGGGCTGCGTTTCCAGCGCCGGAAGAAAGGCGTTGGCCGGCTGAGAGAGGGCGGGGTCTTCCTGAAAACATACAGCCAGAGATCCGCCTGCTTCCACAGACCCGGTATCCGGGAGCAATTCCCCCAGCAGGATCCGAAGCAGGGTGGTTTTGCCGGCGCCGTTGCCCCCTTGCAGGAGCACCCGCTCCCCCGGCTGGATCAAAAGACTTGTTTTCCCCAAAACCTCCCGGCCGTCAAAGCGTTTGGAGACGCCCTCCGCCCGGAGCAGCGCCGAACCACTGGTGTGTACGGGCGGCAGCATGGCCTTTTCCAGCCGTTCCCGGGCCAGGGCGTAGGCGCCCCGGTAGCGGGCGAAGGTAAACAGCTTGCCCATGGAGGAAAAAATATAACCGCTGAGAACCAGGATCACCGGCAGGCTGGAGGCGGGAAGCCCGCCGTAAAGGACGTACAGCCCCAGAATCCCATAACTGCCATAGCGCAGCACGGCGTCAATGGAGGAATACAGCACCCGCTCCAAGCCGCCGGTGGTCACAGACTTGTTTCCGGCGGCGATGCCCCGGCGGTTGACGGCTCGATAACGCCGGAGGAACCAATCCTCCTGGCCGTAGGCTTTCAGAGTGGGCAATCCGTCGATCCCCTGGGCGATCCAGTCGGTTTCCGCCTGGTCGGAGTCCCAGGAGGCTTCGTAAATCTTTTTTGTCCATTTTTCGTAGGTAAACACCGGGAGCACCTGCAAAAGCCCCAGCAGGGGGAAGAGCAGGCCGATGCTCAGCCGCTCCCGGCACAACAGCGCCGCCGCCCCCAGAATAATGCACAGACCCTCCACAGCCTGGGGGAGGCGAAGCTGGTAGTGAGCCGCGATCTCCTCCGCGATCTCCCCCAGAAGCTGGGTCTGCTCCCCCAGGGAGGCAGCCTCCAGGGTGTTTTCCAGGATACGGCGGCAGAGGTGCTCCCGAAACTGCTGCTGCTCTTGGAGACGGAACCGCTCCGCCCGTCGGGACAGCAGATAGGCCAGGGGCAGACCCAGCGCCAGCACCCCCAGCAGGGCTACGGCGGCACGGGTAAGCCCCTGGGGATCGGCGGCCATGGCCAGCTCCAGCAGCCGCGACGCCAGAAAGCCGCAGAGCAGGGTCAGCAGGAAGGAAAAGCCTCCTGCCAGCAGCCCCGCCCGCTGGGAGCGCCGGAAAGCGGCGGCGATCCCTCCGGGGCAGAGTTCAGGCGTATGCGTGTGCATTGCGGAAACGCTCCTTTCAGAGTAAATTTCAAAAAAATTCTCCGGCAAATGGGGTATCTGCCGAAGAATTTGCAGGAGGAAAATGCAGCGTATCGTCCGCTGAATATCGAAACTGCGCACCAGGTCGGTTCGGCAGCGCCGTAAAGATTATCTCAATAAGTTATATCGTTTCTTTTATTATATCTCGCCGCACAGAATTGTCAATATTTTTTGTTTCCATATTCCGCTGGGCGCCGGGGAAGGCACGGAGCGCCACTGCGGCGAAATGCAAACGTCCGGCAAGCCTTAGGGCTTGCCGGACGTTGTTTCTAAATGCCTGGGGGAGATCCTATGGATCACTCCAGCTCGAAAGCGCCGGTGTAGAGCTGGTAGTAGGTGCCCTTTTCGGCGATCAGATCGTCGTGGGAGCCGCGCTCGATGATGCGGCCGTGATCCAGCACCATGATGCAGTCGGAGTTCATGACAGTGGAGAGCCGGTGGGCAATGACAAAGGTGGTACGACCCTTCATCAGCGCGTCCATACCCTTCTGCACCAGCGCCTCCGTGTGGGTATCGATGGAGGAGGTGGCTTCATCCAGGATCATCACAGGAGGATCGGCCACCGCCGCCCGGGCGATGGAGATCAGCTGCCGCTGCCCCTGGGAAAGCTGGGAGCCGTTGCCGGTGAGCATGGTGTTGTAGCCCTCGGGCAAGCGGGTGATGAAGTCGTGGGCGTTGGCCAGCTTGGCGGCATGGATGCACTCTTCATCGGTGGCGTCCAGCTTGCCGTAGCGGATATTATCCATCACCGTGCCGGTAAACAGGTTGGTGTCCTGCAAAACCATACCCAGGGAGCGGCGCAGATCGGACTTGCGGATCTTATTGATGTTGATGCCGTCGTAGCGGACCTTGCCGTCGTCGATGTCGTAAAAACGGTTGATGAGGTTGGTGATGGTGGTCTTGCCTGCGCCGGTAGCGCCCACGAAGGCGATCTTCTGGCCGGGGTTGGCGTAGAGGGTCACGTCGTGGAGCACCGTTTTCTCCGGCACATACCCAAAGTCCACGTTGTACATGGTGATGTCGCCCTTCAGCTCCGTATAGGTGATGGTGCCGTCCGCCTGATGGGGATGCTTCCACGCCCAGCGGCCGGTGCGCTCCTTGCTCTCTGTAATGGTGCCGTCCGGGGCGATATTGGCGTTCACCAGGGTGACATAGCCGTTGTCCTGCTCGCTTTCCTCGTCCATCAGCTCAAAAATCCGTTCCGCGCCCGCCAGCGCCATGACGATGGAATTGATCTGGTTGGACACCTGGGAGATGGGCTGATTGAAGGAGCGGGAGAGCAGCAGGAAGGAAAGCAGGCTGCCTACGGTGAGCATCTGGCCGTTGGTGCTGATGATGAGGATTGCGCCGATGATGGAGAGGATTGCGTATTGCAGATAGCCCAGATTGGAGTTTACCGGACCCATCATGTTGGTAAAAGCGCCGGCCTTGAAGGCGTTCTCCCGCAGCTTGTCGTTGAGCACGTCAAATTCCTGGCTGGCACGATCCTCATAGCAGAAGACCTTCACCACCCGCTGGCCGTGGATCATTTCCTCCACATAGCCGTTCACCGCGCCCAGCGCCTGCTGCTGGCCGATGAAGTACCGGCTGGAGCGGCCGACCACGAACTTGGTGACGAACAGGATGCCCACGATGGAGAGGATCACCACCAGCGTCAGCAGCCAGGAGCTGGTGACCATGGCGGCGAACAGCACCACCAGGGTGATTACGGAGGAGATGCACTGGGGGATGGACTGGGAGATCATCTGCCGCAGAGTATCGATGTCGTTGGTGTAGCGGCTCATAATGTCGCCCACAGGGTGGGTGTCGAAATAGCGGATGGGCAGGGTCTGCATATGGGTGAACAGGTTATCCCGGATCACCTTCTGGGTGCCCTGGGTGACCCGGATCATCAGCCATTGCTGCAGGAAAGTGGCGACGATGCCCACGAGATACACGCAGGCCATCATAACCAGGAAGCGCACCAGGGGCGCGAAATCCGGATTGGACTGGGAGAGCATGGGCGCAATGTAGTCGTCGATCACCCGACCCAGGGATTCGTTGCTGGCGGCGGTGGCCACGGCGGTGAGGACGATGCATACCACCACCAGAATCATGGTAAAGCGGTACTGGGTCATATAGGAGAGCAGCCGCTTCAGGGTCTTTTTGGGGTCCTTGGCCATGCGGCCGTCCCCGCGCATACGGACAGGAGGCATCGTTACTCTCCCCCTTTCGTTTGAGAATGGTAGACTTCCTGATAGATGGGGGAAGTCTTGAGAAGCTCTTCGTGGGTGCCCATGGCGGCGATGGCGCCGCCGTCCAGCACCAGGATCAGGTCTGCATCCTCCACAGAGGCCACCCGCTGGGCGATGATGATCTTGGTGGTATTGGGGATCTCCTCCCGGAAAGCCTTGCGGATCATGGCGTCGGTGTGGGTATCCACGGCGGAGGTGGAGTCGTCCAGAATGAGGATCTTCGGCTTCTTCAGCAGAGCACGGGCAATGCACAGCCGCTGCTTCTGGCCGCCGGAGACGTTGGAGCCGCCCTGCTCAATGTGGGTGTCGTACCCATCGGGGAAGGAGCGGATGAATTCGTCGGCGCAGGCCAGCTGGCAAGCGTGAACCATCTGTTCATCGGTGGCGTTTTGGTCGCCCCAGCGGAGATTGTCCTTAATACTGCCGGAGAACAGCACGTTCTTTTGCAGCACCATGGACACCTGGTTCCGCAGGGCTTCCAGGTCGTACTCCCGTACGTCCACGCCGCCCACTTTCACAACGCCCTCGGTGGCGTCATAGAGCCGAGGGATCAGCTGCACCAGGGTGGACTTGGACGAACCGGTGCCGCCCAGGATGCCCACGGTCTGGCCGGGGCGGATATGCAGATTGATGGATTCCAGGGCGTTCCGGTCGGCGTGCTCGGAATAGCGGAAGGACACGTTCTCGAAGTCGATGGAGCCGTCCTTGACCTCCTGCACCGGGTGCTCCGGGCTGTGGAGCGTGGGCTCCTCGGTCAGGATCTCATAAGTACGGTGCAGGGGCGCCCGGCTCATGGTGATCATCACGAAGACCATGGAGAGCATCATCAGGCTCATCAGGATCTGGGAGGTATAGGTGAACATGGAGTTCAGGTTGCCGGTGGTCAGGCCGAAAGCGGCGTTGTTGCCGGAGCCGACGATCATGGTGGCGCCGATGTAGGAAATGGCGATGATGCAGGCGTACACCGCGAACTGCATCACAGGGCTGGAGAAGGCCATAATGCGCTCTGCCTTGCAGAAGTCCTTATAGATGGAGGCGGAGACGTCGGTGAACTTCTGATTTTCCCGCTCCTCCCGGACGAAGGACTTCACCACCCGGATGCCGTGGAGGTTCTCCTGGACCACGTCGTTCAGCTTATCATAGGTCTTGAACACCCGGTCGAAGATGGTCCGCACCTTGTTGATCAGGTAGAACAGGACCACGGCCAGCAGGGGCAGCACCACGCAGTACACCAGGCACAGCCGGGGGCTGATGCGGTAGGCGCTGATGGTGGCCAGGATCAGCATCATGGGGCAGCGAATGGCCATGCGGATCATCATCTGGAAGGCCATCTGCAGGTTGGCCACATCGGTGGTCAGCCGGGTGACGATGCTGGAGGTGGAGAATTTGTCGATATTGGCGAAGTCAAAGGTCTGCACCTGGTGGTACATATCGTGGCGCAGGTTCCGGGAGAAGCCCGTGGCGGCGTAAGCCGCCAGGGCGGCGGAGCCTACGCCGAAGAGCAGGGAAAGCAGGGCGCACAGCACCAGCAGCGCCCCCTGGCGGTACACCACCGCCATATTGCCCAGGGTGATGCCCTGATCCACCAGCACGCTCATGACGCCGGGGATAGTCACCTCCATGTACACTTCGCCGATCATGCACAGGGGGCTGAGAATGGCGGCGGCTTTGTATTGCCGGATACATTTGGCTAGTCGTTTGATCATGTGTCAGGATCCCTCCTTGTGGGTCTGCGAGCCTGCCGCGCCGCTGAGATTGGCGGTGGCCCGGCTGAGAAATTGGGAAAATTGCCGCTGCTCCTCCGGGGTGAAGCCCTGGAGCGTCCGCGACTCGATGTCCTGGGTGGTCTGGCGCATGAGGGAGGCTACCTCCCGCCCCTGTTCCAGGACGTAAATGCGCTTTACCCGCCGGTCTGCGGGATCGGGGCGCAGTTCCAGGAAGCCCTTCTTCTCCAGCCGGCTCAGCAGGCCGGACACGGTGGGGTGGCTCAGCTGCATGACCTCCTCCACATCTCTGGGGCAGGGGGGCGTGGGCGCCATGAGCAGAAAGCCCATGACCTGCCCCTGGGAGGCGGTCAGGCCGATCCGGGATAGGGCGTCCGTCATCATTTGGTCGATACACCAATGGAGCACGCGGATATCGCGGCCATAGTGCTTCGTAACGATCACCTTCTTACATATGTAGCTTGCGACATAATATTCTAGCAGGAAAAAAAGAAAATGCAACCCCCATTTTTGAGAATTTACAGATATTTCACAGAGGATTGCAAAATGGTGGAATGGGTGGTATACTAAAAAGAATCAGGGGATTTCCCCGTTTTTTGGTGAAAAGAATTGCAATGGATGCCGCCCGCAGGGGGACGGCGGGAGGAGGAGCAGGATGGCTTGGGACTGCCATATCCATATGCTGCTGGACGGACGGGACTGGAAAGATGCCATTCGCCGGCATCAAAACGCACCGGACACGGCGTATATCCGGGGAATCCTGGGGATCTACCAGGCGGCGGGAGTGACCTATCTGCGGGACGGAGGCGACCGCTGGGGCGTGGGCAAGGCAGCCCGGGAGATCGCGGCGGAATACGGCATTGTCTACCGCACGCCCCTGGCGCCCCTTTACCGCCGGGGACACTACGGCGGCTTTATCGGCACGGGTTATGATTCCCTGGGAGAATATGCGCGCCTGGCGGAAAAGACCCGGCAAGACGGCGGGGATTTTGTAAAGATCATGATTTCCGGCCTGATGGACTTTGACCGGTACGGTGTGCTCACAGAGGCGGGGCTGCCCCCGGCGGAGATCCGGGAGCTGGTGCACATCGCCCATCAGGAGGGCATGGCGGTGATGGCGCACGCCAACGGCGCCCGCACTGTGGAGGCGGCGGCGGCAGCCGGGGTGGATTCCATAGAGCACGGCGCATATTTGGACACGGATGCCCTGGCGGCCATGGCAGCGGCGGGGACGGTGTGGGTGCCCACCCTGTCCACCATCGGCAATCTCCGGGGGAAGCGCCGCTTCTCGGAGTATGCGGTGGAGAAGATTCTGGAGAACGCCCAGGCCAATGTGGCGGAATTTGCCGCCATGGGCGGCCTGGTGGCGGCGGGCAGCGACGCGGGCGCCTGGGCGGTGCCCCACGGTTGCGGGACAGAGGAGCGCTTGCTGGCGCAGGCGCTCCCCGCCGGGGCGGACATCCTTCGCCGGGGCGGGGAGGCGATCCGGCAGCGGTTTTGCCCGCCGGAACCGCACCCGTAGGCGGGGAACGCGCGCCGTCAAAAAAATTTTTGGAGAAAAAGAAGTTGTACCTTTGGGTACAACTTCTTTTTATTTTCCCGGTGTGGGTAGAAAGGGAGGGAAAATATGAAGGAGGAAACCCTGAAACAGCGCATCCGCAGCGGGAAAATACGGCGGGAGGATGTGGCCAGACGGCTGGCGGAGCTGGCCTTTGGCCGCGCCAACGACTGTGTTCGCCTGGCGCTCTCGCCGGAAGCGGAGGTGGGGAAGCTGGATCTCAGCCTGCTGTGCGAGGTGAAGCGCAGCGACAAGGGCGCAGTGGAAGTGAAGCTGGTGGACAGGCTGAAGGCGCTGGAGCAGCTGTGCGCTCTGGCGGCGGAGGAGGGCGCAGGGCTGGAGGAATTCCTGCAGGCGCTGCGGAGCCAGGAGGGAGCGCCGTGAAATATCAGGCGTTTTCCCCCAAGCAGCGTCTGGCGCTCACCTGGTGGATGCCGGGCAGCGGCTATGCGGACTTTGACGCCATCGTATGCGATGGGGCTGTGCGGTCGGGCAAGACCCTGGCCATGGGGCTGGGGTTCTTCCTGTGGAGCATGACCAGCTTTGACGGGCAGCGCTTTGGGGTATGCGGCAAGACCATCGCCTCCCTGCGGCGGAACGTGCTCTCCGAGGTGCTGCCAAGGCTGGAGGAAATGGGAATGCGCTGGAAGGAAAAACGGACGGAGAATCTGGTGACGGTATCCTTTCACGGGCGGCGGAACCAGTTTTATATCTTCGGCGGCAGAGATGAAAGCTCCGCCAGTCTGATCCAGGGCATCACCTTCGCCGGGGTGCTGCTGGACGAGGCGGCGCTGATGCCCCGTTCTTTTGTGGAGCAGGCCTGCGCCCGGTGCAGCGTGGCGGGAAGCCGGCTGTGGTTCAACTGCAATCCGGCGGGACCCAGCCACTGGTTTTATCAGAACTGGATACTGCCGGCGGCGGAACGGAACTGCCTGCGGCTCCATTTCACTATGGAGGATAACCCGTCCCTCACCTCCGCCATCCGGCAGCGGTATGCCCGGCTCTATCAAGGCGTGTTTTATCAGCGGTTCATTCTGGGTCAGTGGGTGCAGGCGGAGGGACGGGTGTATGATTTCTTCACGGCGGAGATGACGCGCCCGGCGCCGGCGGGGCCTTACGAAGGCTGGTATATCTCCTGCGACTACGGCACGGTAAACCCCACCTCCATGGGACTCTGGGGGCTGTGCAGGGGCGTATGGTACCGGGTGGCGGAATACTACTTCGACTCCCGCCGGGAGCAGCGGCAGCGCACCGACGAGGAATATGCCCGGGCGCTGGGCGAACTGGCCGGGGGGCGGCCGGTGACGGCGGTGATCGTGGATCCATCGGCGGCCAGCTTCCAGGAGACTCTGCGCCGCCGTGGCTGGCGGGTGGTCAAGGCGGAAAACAACGTGCTTTCCGGCATCCGCCTCACCGCCGACTGCCTGAAGGAAGGGCGGGTGGTGATCTGCCCGGAGTGCGCCAACTGCCTGCGGGAGATGGAGGAGTATGTATGGGATCTGTCCAGTCCGGGAAAGGATCGGGTAAAAAAGGAGCACGACCATGCCATGGACGATATGCGCTATTTCGTGTCCACGGTACTGGGGCGGCAGGAAGCTGGATTTGCCGCCTGCGCGGTGGAGCGCAGGCGGACATAACAAGGAGGAAGCAATATGAAATGGAAGCGAAAAGCCGCCCAGCCGGCGGCCACGGCCTGCCAGCTCCGGAGCGGCGCACAGCCTTTTGGCGCGCTGAAGGGCTATGTGCCCCTGGGCGCCGGGGAAGCGGAAATGTATCACCAGCTGCGGGAAGCGCTGCCGGTGCTGGATGCGGCAGTGGGAAAGCTGGTGCGGCTTTCCGGCGGATTCGCCGTGAAATGCCGGAATGAAGCGGCGCAGGGGAGATTGGAAAATTTCCTGCGCACCGTGCCTACCGGGTATGGCCAGGTGGGATTCGACAGCTTTCTCAGCTGTTATGTGGACAGCCTGCTCACCTATGGCCGGGCGGTGGGGGAACTGGTGGTGGCGGACGGCCGGTTACAGGCGGTGTGCTGGGGAGACATCGCCAGCCTGGAGATCCGGGAGGGAGAGAATCCCCTGGAGCTGGTGCTGTGCGGTCCGGACGAACGGGGATTTGTGCGGCCGCTGCCCTACCAGGATCTGCTGCTCTTTACCACTTGGCAGCCCGAGCCGAAGCACCCCTATGGGGTGAGCATTTTCCGGGGGATGCCGTTCCTGGCGGAGATCCTCCTGAAGATTTACGCCGCCATCGGCAGCAACTGGGAGCGGGCGGGGAATGTACGCTACAGCGTGATCTGCAAAGGCGGCGAGGGAATGGACGCATCTGCCGCCCAGGAGCGGGGCAGCCAGATGGCGCGGGAGTGGGTCAAGGCTATGGAGGACGGCAGGAACGGAACTGTGCGGGACTTTGTGGCGGTGGGAGATGTGGAGATCAAGGTCATCGGCGGGGAAGCGCCGATTCTGGATTCGGAAATCCCGGTGCGGCAGCTGCTGGAGCAGCTGGTGGCAAAAACGGGGCTGCCTCCATTCCTGCTGGGTCTTAACTGGAGCACCACCGAGCGGATGAGCACCCAGCAGGCGGACATCCTCACCAGCGAACTGTGGGCGCTGCGCCGGACGGTGGAGCCGGCGGTGCAGAAGGTCTGCCGGACGTTTCTGGCGCTGGAGGGGCTGGACGACCGGGTGGAGATCTGCTGGAACGACATCAGCCTGCAGGATATTACGCAGGAGGCGCAGGCAAATCTATACAAAGCCCAGACAGAAAAGCTGCGGCGGGAAGCAAATGAAGGAGGCGCAGAGCAATGAACGTAAAAAAGCAGACCCAGGTGACGGGGAGCGGCACGCCCACGGCGGCGCAGATGGAGGCCATCAATGCCCAGGCGCGCAGGCAGCTGACGCCGGAGGAGGTGTATGTATTCTCCGTGCGGCTGTGCGACGACCAGATGGACAGGGATTTTGAGCGGTTCGACACCGCCGCGCTGCCGGAACTGGCCAGGATGTTCGTGGGAAAAACCGGAGTCCTGGATCACCAGTGGAGCGCCAACGCCCAGATGGCGCGGATATTTGAAACCCAGGTGGCGCGGGAGGCCGGCGTCAGCTATATCAAGGCGTGGGCGTATATCCGCCGGGGCGGCGCGGGCGACGAGATGATCGCGGACATCGAGGCGGGCATCAAGAAGGAGGTGAGCGTGGGCTGCGCCATGGCCGGCAGGGTTTGCTCCATCTGCGGAGCGGAATACGGCGCCTGCGGCCACCAAAAGGGGGAGGCCTATGACGGCGCGGTGTGCTGCGCCATCCTCCGGGAGCCGGTGGACGCTTATGAATTTTCCTTTGTGGCGGTGCCCGCCCAGCGGGAGGCCGGCGTCCTGAAGACCAAGGCGGCGGGACGCAGCTTGCAGGAGTTGGCGGACAGCTTCGGCGCGCAGGCGGAATACCGCGCGCTTTATCAGATGGCGCAGCTGGGCAGGCAGTATCAGAAGCAGCTGGAGGATGAAACGGTGCGGCTTTGCCTGGCGCTGGAGCTGGGAATGGAGGAGCCGGTGCTGCGGGGCTTTCTCTCCAAGGCCAGCGCGCAGGAATTGCAGGCGCTGAAAAAGGGACTGGAAGGAAAACTGGGGGCGCGGATGCCCCTGAAGCGCCAGCTGCTTTCCCCGCGCCCTGGTGAGGCCAAGCTGGAGAGCGGCTATCTGATTTGACGGGTTTTCCCGGCAATGCCGGAAACCATATATTTCTGAAGGAGGAAGCACATGAATATTTCATATGAGGAGATCGGCTGCCTGCGGGTGACCTTTCCTGCGGGGGGCTGCGCGGCAGGAAAGGTGTGTAAGGTGAACGCCAGCGGTCAGGCCGCGCCATGCAGCGCCAAGGAGCGGTTCTGCGGTCTGGTGGAAAGCGTCCACGGCAGTCAGGCGGCGGTACTGCTCCACGGCTTCGCGGCGCTGCCCTATTCCGGCGCCGCGCCTGCCCTGGGCTATGTGGCGCTGTCCGCCGACGGCGCAGGCGGGGTGCAGGTGGATACCGCCGGCGCAAGCTATCTGGCGGTGGCGGTGGACACCGCCGCCAAAACGGTTACTGTGGAATTGTAAGGAGGTATCAGCATGGGTTATGACAATCTGAGACTGGAAAAGGGGATGTACCGCCAGGAGGGCAAGAACTTCACCCAGGTGCTGGAATCCCTGGATCCCAGCGAAAACTACCGGGGTACGGCGCTGGAGGGCACCGACGCCTTCCAGCGGCAGCTGAAGCGCTTCGGCATCCGGGTGAAGGGAGCCGGCTCCTCCCCGGTGGAGAAATTCTTCCGCACCATGGATTCTGCGGTGCTCTTCCCGGAATACATCGCCCGCACAGTCCGCCAGGGGCTGGAAGAAAACGATATCCTTCCCGCCATCACCGCCTCCACCACGGTGATCGACAGCATGGACTACCGCTCCATCTACTCTCTGCCCGCCGACGAGGACAAAGCCCTGCGGAACGTGGAGGAGGGCACGGCCATCCCCGCTACCCAGATCAAGACCAAGGAGCATCTGGTGCGGCTGAACAAGCGGGGCAGAATGCTCATTGCCAGCTACGAGGCCATTCGCTTCCAGAAGCTGGATCTTTTCTCCGTGATGCTGCGGCAGATCGGCGCGTACATTCAGAAAATGCAGGTGGCGGACGCTGTGGACGTACTGCGCAGCGGCGACGGCAACGAGAATCCCGCCGTGGTGTACCAGGTGGGAACGGAACCTATCTCCGGCACGGCGGGGAAGCTGGAATACGACCAGCTGGTGGAGTTCTGGGGGCAGTTTGACCCCTACACCATGAACACCATCCTCTGCTCCACCGCGACCATGACCAAGCTGCTGATGATCCCGGAATTGCAGAATCCCCTCACCGGACTGAATTTCCAGGGCACCGGCAAGGTGGGCACGCCTCTGGGGGCGCAGCTGCACCGCACCAGCGCCGTGGGGGAGGATGTGCTTATCGGCCTGGACAACCGCTATGCCCTGGAACTGATCCGGGCGGGAGACGTGCTGGTGGAATATGACAAGCTCATCGACCGGCAGCTGGAGCGCGCCGCCATCACCGCGATCTCCGGCTTCGGCAAGATCAGCGCGGAAGCTTCGGCGGTGCTGCAGATATGATTCTGGAGGAGCAGGTATTTGCCCAGGCGCTGATATTGGCGGGGACGGTGGAACAGCGTCAGTATGCGCTGCTGCGGCTCTTTTGCCGGAGCGCGGCCAGCAGCATTGCCGCCCGACTGCGAAAAGGACTGACGCCAGAGGACTGCAAGGCGGATTTCCTGGCGGCGGCCAGCCTGCTGGCGCTGGCGGCGCTGTCCGACGCGGGAAACGAGGCGGATATGGAGCAGATCGACATTGGGGAGCTGACCCTGCGCCCCCGGGGGCGGGACGCAGCCTCCCGGTGCCTGCGCAATCAGGCGGAACTGATGATCGCCCCCTATTTGCAGGATAAGTTCGCGTTTTTGGGGGTATAGCATGGAGCCGTACATTGCGGTTGTGCTGGAAAAATACGGCACGGCCATGGAGCTGGAGACTGGGGAGGGACGGCAGCCTCTCCGCGCGTTTTTGCAGTTGGCCAACGGCAGCGGAAAAGGGGAGGCAGAGCAGGAAATGACTCCCCTGGGAGAAGCGCCGGGGCTGCGCTACTGCTATCTGGGTCCCAAAACGCCCGCAGTGGCCGCAGGGGATATTCTCCGGGTACAGGGGCACGCCTATCAGGTGCGCCGCGCCGCCCCGGTGTATCTGGGGGACGAGATCGCCTATTACTGGGGTATGTGCGCGGCGCGGGGGGAAAAAGCATGAGCAGGGTAGAGCAGGTGGCGGCGGCGCTGAATGCCGCAGGCATCCCCGCCCAGGCGACCTATCCCAGCCGCCCGCTGCCCCCTCTTACCGGGATCGCTGCCGCGGTGAGTTTGGAGGAAGTGGACTATGCCCAGGTCTATGCCCGGGTGAAGGCGGCGGTGTGCTGCCCGGGAAAGCTGGGGGGCGCGGCCTGCGAGACGGCGGCGCAGCAGGCGGGGGATGCGCTGGCGGATCTGGGCGATGTGACCATCGGCGCCTGCAGTTTTGAAAAGACCGAGGGGTATTTTATCATGCCTGTGTGGGTGCTGCTGACAGGAAAGGCGGCCTTCCCGGACTGGGAACCGCCGGTGGAGCCGGAAGCACCCCCGGAATTTCAGGTACAGCTGAATTCCTCCCGATTGGAGCGGGCGGCGGCCGTTACCTCCAGCCAGGAGGAAGATCCGGAGGGAAAGGCGGCGTTAAAGGACACCCCTTGGAAGATCGTGCTGGAGGAGGAGTTTGCGCCGGGGGAGCTGGAGACGGTAACTGCGGAGGATACCTTCACCCTGACGGTGCGGCGGAAAACCAGTCTGGAGCGGTTTGAGGAGTGCGTCTGGACGGCCGTTTACCGGAACGACAATGCCCAGCGGCTGCGGCAGGTGCGGACGGCCAGGGCAAAGCGGCGGCTGTTCACCGCAGTGGTGGGGTAGCGCCAGCCTTGACAGCCGGGGCGTCCTCCCCTATAATAAAATCAGAAAATTATGGTCGGGAGGAAATGACGTATGAAAACCACCTATTGCGATGTGGGCGTCATCGGCTGCGGCGAAGCAGGGATATTTGCGGTCTACGAGCTGGCCAGACTTCATCCGGAGCTGAATATCATCGTATGCGAGCAGGGAGCGGACATCTATAGCCGCCGCTGCCCCATTGTGGCGGGAAAGGTGCGGGAATGCATTGGCTGCAAGACCTGCGACACCATGTGCGGCTTTGGCGGGGCTGGGGCGTTTTCCGATGGAAAATTCAATTTTACCACCCAGTTCGGCGGCTGGCTCACGGATCTGATCCCGGAGGATCAGGTGATGGAGCTGATCGAGTATGTGGACTCCATCAATATGCGCTTTGGCGCTACGGAGCAGCGCTTCACCACCGCCTCCCGGGAGGCGCAGGAGCTGGAACGGGAAGCCCTGAAATACGACCTGCATCTGCTCCAGGCCAGCTGCAAGCACCTGGGTACGGAGAACAACCTGGTGGTGCTGACGAAAATCTACGAATTTTTGCAGGATAAGGCGGAATTCCGTTTCCGCACCCCGGTAAAGCACATTGAAAAAACGGAGCGCGGCTTCGCCATGGTGCTGGAGGAGGAGCGGGTGGAGTGCAGATATCTGCTGGCGGGTCCCGGCCGCAGCGGCGCGGAGTGGTTCAGCAAGGAATGTAAAAACATGGGCTTGAAGCTCATCAACAACCAGGTGGACATCGGCGTGCGGGTAGAACTGCCGGCAAAGGTGTTCCAGCACATCACCGACGTGGTGTACGAAAGCAAGCTGATGTACCGCACCAAACAGTACGGCGATACTGTGCGCACCTTCTGTATGAATCCTTACGGGCACGTGGTGGCGGAGAATGTGGAGGGCATCCGCACTGTCAACGGCCACAGCTATTCCGACCCCAGCCTCCGCAGCGCCAACACCAACTTCGCCCTGCTGGTGTCCAACCGCTTTACCGAGCCGTTTGACGAGCCATACCGCTATGGCAAGCACATCGCCTCTCTGAGCAATATGCTCTCCGGCGGGGTGCTGGTGCAGCGGTTCGGGGATTTGGTGAAAGGGGTGCGCACCAATGAACACCGCCTGTGGCAGAGCTATGTGAAGCCGACGCTGACGGCGGCGGTTCCCGGAGACCTGAGCCTGGCGCTGCCCAAGCGGCAGCTGGACGACATCATTGAGATGATCTATGCTCTGGACAAAATCGCCCCCGGCACTGCCAACTATGACACCCTGCTTTATGGCGCGGAGGTGAAATTCTACTCCTCCCGCCTGGAGCTGGACGGGAATCTTGCCACCAAGCTGCCCGGATTTTATGCCATGGGCGACGGCGCGGGCATTACCCGGGGTCTGGCGCAGGCGGGCGCTTCCGGCGTGCGGGCGGCCAGAGCCGTCAGCGAGCGCCTGTAAAGGGCGCAGACGCCCGGCAAGGCAGACGGCGGACACGGTCTTCCGCGTCCGCTGCAGAGATCTTCAGATAGAGTTGCGGCGCGGCTCCTTTGGGAGCCGCGCCGTTTTTTGCGGTTATTTGCTTTGCGCCTGATACGCCTCGCCCCATGCCTGCATAGCGTCCAGGATTGGGCGCATGGATTCGCCAAGCGGGGAAAGGGCATATTCCACCCTTGGCGGCACTTCGGGATATACCGTGCGCGTCAATAGACCGCTTTCCTCCATTGACCGAAGCTGCGCGGTCAGCACTTTCTGCGATACGCTCCCAATTGATTTCTTTAATTCGCCAAAGCGCTTTGTTCCTGTGAGCAGATCCCGTAAAATCAATACCTTCCATTTGTCGCCGATTAAACTTAAAGTCGTTTCCACAGGGCAGGCAGGCAATTCTTTTGCCGCTTTTTGCGTCTGCATTTCCGCATCCCCCTTTTGGTTTCTGCCTGAAACTTTGTATCTGATTATACCATACGGCCTTAAAACAATCAATATTTCGGCTTGAAATCAAGGAAAATAAAAATTTTTTGCTATATCAGACCGCCGAAAAGCCCCGAAATTATGCATTTGTTACCTGGTGGTAACCGCTCAATCGTTACCGCCCGGTAACTACGCCACAATATTGTGCGTACTTTACGGCGGAAGCGGGCGCGCGTATAATGTAGGCAAGAGCTACGGAGAGCGGCCGCTGCCAGGCTCGAAACAAAGCCCAAAGAAGAACCCCTATGAACATTTTAAGAAATTTTTTGGCAACAGCCAACCGAATTTTAAGGAGGAAACTGCCATGACAAACACACAGAAAGCGCTCGAACTCATCAATACTTTTGCAAACGGCGATACTGAAAAAGCGGCGAGCCTGCTTGCAGAAGGGTACATCCAACACAACCTTGCATACGGCACAGGCCGTGACGCCTTTGTAGGCTCTGTTGCTTATCTTGCTTCTGCTCCTGTTAAAACTACCGTAAACAATATCCGTGCTTTTGAGGACGGCGATAAGGTTTTCCTGCAGACGGTTTACAACTTTGCCGGCGCGGGCGAGCAGGTAGCTTTTGACATCTTCCGCTTGGATGAAAATGGCAAGATTGCCGAGCATTGGGATAATCTCGCAGCAAAGGCACAACGGAATCCCTCTGGCAGAACGCAGATCGACGGCGCAATGGCGCTGAAAGACCTTGATAAGACTGAAGCAAATCGCGAGGTAGTAAAGAACTTCCTTTACGATGTAATGCAGGGCAACCGCCCCGAAAAAACATCCGACTACTTTGACGGTGATGCCTACATTCAGCACAACACAGGCATTGCGGATGGATTGTCTGGTTTAGGCGCTGCACTTGCGGCGCTTGCCGAACAGAATATTCAGATGATTTACAATAAAGTTCATCAGGTGCTTGCACAGGGAAATTTTGTTCTCGCTGTTAGCGAGGGCACTTTCGGCGGAGCGCCTACCGCTTACTATGATCTGTGGCGTGTTGAGGACGGCAAAATCGCCGAACATTGGGATGTAATGGAAACAATTACAGATAAATCTACTTGGCAGAACCAGAATGGCAAGTTCTAAATAGAGCAGACAAAGCCTCGCAGATTTCTCCGAACTGCGGGGCTTTGTGTTGCGGTAAGTGTTTGATTTTCTGTCTGAAAAAAGCAGTCGCGGGAGGATTCAAAAAATGATGCAAACGGAAAGAAGAAACTATTTAATTGCGGCGCTCTTAAAAGAACGGCCGGAGTATTCTGAAATAGAAATTCCCGAAAGGGAGGAGGAGCAAAAAGCTCTGCTCCGTTCGCTTTTGAATCTTCGCCCACCAGCGCCGGTAACCGATGAATTTTTAACGATACAAGACGCCTACCTGCAGGAGGAAACGCGGCGAAAAGGCATTACGAATGTCCACGATTTACAGCCGCTTCAGCCGGGGCTATATCTTTGGCAGGGCGATATTACCACGCTGAAATGCGACGCCATCGTCAATGCCGCCAACGCAGGGATGCTGGGCTGCTTCTGCCCAAACCACGGCTGTATCGATAATGCCATTCATACTTATGCCGGCGTGCAGCTTCGTCTGGCCTGCGCAGAATTTATGCGGCGGCAGGGATGCTGGGAAGAGACCGGCAAGGCCAGGATCACGCCTGCTTATAATCTTCCAAGCCGGTATATTCTGCACACCGTGGGTCCGGTGATCGCGGGCAGGGTAAGGAAGTCCCAGGAAGAGCAGCTGGCCTCCTGTTACCGCTCCTGCCTGGCGCTGGCGGCGGAAAAGGGAGTGGAAAGCATTGCGTTCTGCTGCATTTCCACAGGAGAATTTCACTTTCCCAACCGCCGTGCCGCAGAGATCGCCGTGAGAACGGTGCGCGGCTTCAGAGCACAGACCAACAGTAAGATGGAGGTGATTTTCAATGTTTTTCGGGAACAGGATTTTGCCATCTACCGGCGCTTACTGGCAGAATATCCATAGGCTCCGGGCAGCTCTGGATGCGGCGGAGGCGGTGATCGTCGGTGCGGGCGCGGGGCTTTCCGCAGCGGCGGGCTTTACCTATACGGGAGAGCGTTTCCAGCGGCTCTTTTCCGACTTTCAGGAGAAATACGGGCTCCGCGATATGTATTCCGGCGGATTCTACCCATACCAAACGCCGGAAGAGCACTGGGCCTACTGGAGCCGGTATATTTTGGTCAACCGCTATATGGATCCGCCGAAGCCAGTATATCCCGCGCTGCTTGCCCTCGTCCGGGACAAGGACTATTTTGTGCTGACCACCAACGTGGATCACTGCTTTCAAAAGGCAGGATTTGACAAAAAGCGCCTGTTTTATACCCAGGGCGATTACGGCCTGTTTCAGTGCACCGCGCCTTGCCGCCAGGAAACCTTTGAGAACGAAGAGGCCATCCGCCGGATGGCGGCGGAGCAGAAGGACATGCGGATTCCCACCGCTTTGCTGCCCAGGTGCCCCCATTGCGGCCGGCCGCTGACGATGAATCTGCGGGCGGACGGCAATTTTGTGGAGGACGAGGGCTGGCGCCGTGCGGCGGCGCGCTATGAGGCCTTTATCCGTACCCGTGGAGAGAGGAAAATACTCTTTCTGGAGCTTGGGGTAGGATATAATACCCCCGGCATTATCAAGTATCCTTTCTGGCGGATGACGGCGCAAAACCCCAACGCCATTTATGCCTGTATCAATTACGGCCAGGCGGTTTGCCCCGGCAGGATTGAAAAGCAGAGCATTTGCATCGACGGCGACATTGGCAAAGCGCTGGAGGATCTGCGGTAGGGGCGGCGCGTGGGGAAGCGTGTCAAAAGTAGTGATATTTGTTCCGCTTGCCCACCAAAAACGCCAGGGAGAGGATGGCGGCCGCGATCTCTGCCACGACCTCCGCCCACCAAATGCCGTCCAGCTCCAGCAGCAGCGGCAGCAGGAGCACGGCCGACAGCTTGAAAATGAATGTACGCAGGAACGAGATGGCTGCCGATACCGCCCCGTTGTTCAGCGCGGTGAAAAAGGACGAGGAGAAAATGTTGAAACCGGACAAAATAAACGCCAGCGCGGAGATCCGGAAGGCGTGGACAGTCATTTCCAGAAGCTGGTCGTCGTAGCCCACAAATATCTGCCCCAGGGAAGCGGCGCATAGCTGCGCGGTGAGGAGCATCCCAAGCCCCAGCCCGCCCATCAGCGTCAGGCTTTTCCGCAAAAGGCTTTTCAGCTCCCCATGGTTCCCTGCGCCGTAGTGGAAGCTGACCACGGGCGCGCAGCCGATGGAGTAACCGATAAAAACGGCGGCAAAAATAAACTGCACATACATCAAAACGCCATACGCCGCCACGCCGTTTTGCCCCGCATAGTGCAGCAGCTGGAAATTATAGAGCATTCCCACCACAGAGGCGGTGACGTTGGAAACCATTTCCGACGAGCCGTTGGCGCAGGCGCGGAGGATGGGCATAAACTCCAATTTTGTTTTTGTCAGGCGCAGCTTGCTGCGGTTGGGGACAAGAAAGTAAACCAGCGGGATAATGCCGCCCACGCACTGGCTCAGGCCGGTGGCCACCGCGGCGCCGGCCACGCCCCACTGAAATACGCCCACAAATAACCAATCCAATAGCATGTTGGTAACGCCTGCGGCCACAGTAACGGCCAGACCCAGCTTCGGCCGCTCCGCCACGATCAAAAACGACTGAAACAGATTTTGCAGCATGAACGTCACGCCGAAGCCCAGCGTGATACGGCCGTACAGCACGCAGTCCTCCAGCATGGAAGCGTCGGCGCCCAAAAATATGGAAATGGGGCGCATTGCCGCAATGCCCAAAACCGATGTGGAAACACCGGCGATCAGCGTGACCCACACCATCTGGGTAAAATATCGGTTGGCTTTTTGCTGATCCCGCTCTCCCAGGGTCTTGCCCACCAGGGCGCTGCCGCCGGTGCCCAGCATAAAGCCGATGCCGCCGAAGATCATAACAAAGGGCATAATGAGATTTACAGCGGCGAAGGCGGTCTTCCCCACATAATTGGAGACGAACAGCCCGTCCACAACGCCGTAGACGGATGTGAATACCATCATTCCGATGGAGGGTAACGTAAAGCGCAAAAGGCGCTTATAACTAAAATGATCGGATAACTGAATAGCCATAAGGTTCTCCTGTTAAGAAATGTGTTTGTGCATGGCCTGCTTCAGCAGGCCGGTATATTTGTGCAGCAGCGCCAGCATACGTTCCTGCTCGGCGCCAGTCATTCCCCCCAGTGCTTCCTGTTCCGCCGAAAGCACCTTGTCCACGGTCTGCGCGGCGAAGGCGGCGCCCTTTTCCGTCAAGCGCAGAAGCCTGCTTCTGCGGTCGGCGCCGGTGGTCAAGGCCAGATTGCCGTCGCTTTCCAGCTTTTTGATGGCGGAGTTGACAGTCTGCTTGGGCTGATACAGCTCGGCACAAAGCTCGCTTTGCGTGACGTCCGCCTGGGCGCACTGCAGGGAATAGAGAATCCAAAAGGCACAGTCGGAAAGCCCCAGCGCTGTGGCCGCATTGTGATAAAGCTCATCCTGCGCCTTGATTTCGCTGTTCAGCTCTGCGAGCCGCCGTCTTGCAGAATCCATAATAGCCTCCTGTTGTTTCAAAATCGGACGAGTGCATTATAGTCCGATTTCGGAGCATTGTCAATTAATATTTGAAAAAAGAACGGCGGGAAAAACATTTTTGTTTTTCCCGCCGTTCTTTCCATAGGCGTTTGCGCCCGCAGATTATTTCCCCCGGTAGTAGCGGCGCATTTCCTGCTGCGCCAGGGCGACCTCCTCCTGCAGCTCCCGGGCGGACATCCGCAGTACCCCGGAGCGCAGGGAGGAGAGCTGCACCAGGGAGTCGGAGGTGGCCAGCCGGAGATTGTAGTTTCCCCCGGCTTTGGCGATCAGCGCCTCCATATAGGCGTCCGCCGTCTCGTTTTCCTTGGTGTAGACCACCTGAATATTGTGAAAGGTCTCCTTTTCCCCGGGATTGCCCGGTACCTTGTAGCCGTCGAAAACCACCACCAGGCGGCACTTTTTGAAGCCCGCGTAGCTGCTCAGGGTATCCAGCAGCCGCCGCCGTGCGGCGGACAGGTCGTGCTTGGCGGTGTCCGCCAGTTCCTGCCAGGCGAAGAGGATGTTGTAGCCGTCTACGATCAGATATTGCTGCTTGGGCGGCCGAATGGTCAGCGTTTCCTCCACCGGGCGCTTTTCTGCGGGACGGTACAATTCCCGCGGGCGGTGGCCAAACTCTTTGGCCAGAATGGCCTCCAGCGCTTTGTCGTCGGGGTGGAGATTTTGAGGCAGCAGCGCCGGGCGGGGAGCGGCCAGCCCGCTTTCCAGGTGCATATATTCCGGCACATCCCGCCATTTTACCGTGAAGCCCGCCCCGTGGCCGCAGAATACCGAGTCCGGCGTGTTTTCCAGATCTGCTTCCGGGTCATAACCCAGGCTTTCCACCACCGCCTGCTGGTTGTGGCAGGGGGCGTAGCCTGCGGGAGTGAGCTGCAGGCGTCCCCGTCCCTGGGTGTAGGCGGCCACTTCCTGGGCGTAATCCCCCAGGGCGGCAGCAGGGACGGTGCCCTGCAGCACCGCAAACTCTCCCCTCTGTTCCGGGGGATGGATTTCACCGGATTTTTCCCGAATGTCCGTGATGGCGCGGCCTGCCAAATGGGCGGGGATGGTGAGCTGAAAGCGGTACCATGGCTCCAGGAGCACGCTCTCCGCCTGCATGAGCCCCTGGCGTACTGCGCGGTAGGTGGCCTGCCGGAAGTCCCCGCCCTCTGTGTGCTTCAGGTGCGCCCGGCCGGTGAGCAGGGTGATCTTCATGTCCGTAATGGGCGCGCCGGTGAGGACGCCCCGGTGCTGCTTTTCCGCCAGATGGGTGAGCACCAGATTCTGATACTGTACGTCCAGCACATCTGTGGGGCACCGGCTGGCAAAGCGCAGGCCGCTGCCCGGTTCCCCCGGCTCCAGTAGCAGATGCACCTCCGCATAGTGGCGCAGGGGTTCAAAATGTCCCACGCCCTCCACCCGGCTGGCAATGGTTTCCTTGTAAAAAACGCGGCCGCTGTCCAGGGTGACGTCCAGCTGAAACCGCTCCAGCAGCAGGCTGCGCAGAATCTCGATCTGGATCTTACCCATGATCTGGGCGTGTATTTCCTTCAGCTGCTCGTCCCATGCCACACGGAGCATAGGATCTTCCTCCTCCAATAGCCGCAGCTTTTCCAGCGCCTGGAGGGGATCCGCGTCTTTGGGCAGACAGACGCGGTAGGTCATCACCGGCTCGGTGAGGGGTCTTGCGGAATCCGCCTCCGTCCCCAGACCCTGCCCCGCCCAAGTCTGGCTCAGGCCGGCAACGGCGCAGAGCTGTCCGGCGGAAGCCTCGCTGCACAAGGAATATTTTTCCCCGGAGTACAGCCGCAGCTGCTGCACCTTCTCCTCCAGCCGGTCGCCCTTTTGGTTTGCATAGCACAAGGAAGACCGGGGGCGCAGGCTGCCGCCGGTGATTTTCAGCCAGGTGAGCCGGACGCCTTGGGAATCCCGGGAGATCTTATACACCTTCGCGCCGAAGTCCCGGCCATATTCCGGCTGGGGGGCGTAAGCATCCAGCAGCGCCAGCAGTGCGTCCACGCCCTGCAGTTTCAGCGCTGAGCCGAAGAGACAGGGGAATATCTGTCGGGCGGCGATCAGCTCCCGCACCTGCCCAGGGGTCACCATGCCGGAGGAGAGGTAACTTTCCAGCAGCGCTTCATCGCACAGGGCGCACTGCTCCGCCAACGCCTGCGCCGGCTGCCCGAAATCCATGCAGCCGGCGGACAATTCCCGCTGCAGCTGGGAAAGGAGCTGCTCCCGGTTGGCGCCGGACAAGTCCATCTTGTTGATAAATAGAAAGGTGGGAATATGGTAGCGCTGCAAAAGCTGCCACAGGGTGACGGTATGCGCCTGTACCCCGTCCGTGCCGCTGATCAGCAGAATGGCGCAGTCCAGCACCCCCATGACGCGCTCCGTCTCGGCGGAAAAATCCACATGTCCAGGGGTGTCCACCAGCGTTATCTCCCGGCTGGGGGTGGAAAAGCGCGCCGGCTTGGAAAAAATGGTGATGCCCCGCCGGCGCTCTAAGGTATGGGTGTCCAGGAAAGCGTCTCCATGATCCACCCGCCCCAGCGTACGCTTCGCGCCGGAGCAGTAGAGCAGCGCTTCCGACAGGGTGGTCTTCCCTGCGTCCACATGGGCGAATAGACCCGTACAGCATGGTATCTTTTTCGGCTGGTCAGACACAGTACAAGCCCCCTCTCATGGATAATTTAGGGTATTATACCATGAGAGAGGGCTGAAAGTCGATAGAGAAACCGATATTTTTAAGAAATTGTGGTACTGCCTGCGTGCAGGAGGATTTTACTTAGGCAGGTCAGGGCGCATATTTACCGCCGGCGTATCCCCTTAAAAACGGTACACAGCGACCTTTTATGACCGGCTTCCAAAGCTTATTCTTCATTGGCTAGCGCGCCAGAATGTGCTGGGAGAAGGTATGCACTAGATCAACTAGACGGGCGGCGCACAGCGCTACATCTTCTCTGGATACAGAAAATTCTTTGTGTTTCCCTTTCAGAGCTGCCAAGAGCTGCTTGTAGTTGCCGGAGTCGCCGGGCATAAACAGATCGTTCCCCGCAGCGATTGCCGGCGCAGTCTGGGTGGTGCGGTGGATGCTCTTTTTGTCATGCAAGCCCCTGACCACCCAGTCGGTCATAACAAGACCGTCAAAGCCCCATTCTTCCCGGAGAATGGTTTTCAAAATTCCTTTGTGCTCTGCGGTGTGGGTTCCGTTCAGGAGATTGTAAGAGGTCATCAGTGCCTTGGGCTTTGCCCTTGTGACACAAATCTCAAATCCTTTCAGATAGATCTCCCGCAGGGCACGTTCGTTCACCATGCTATTGGTTTGATAACGGTTGGTCTCCTGGTTGTTGACACAGAAGTGCTTAATGGTGACGCCTTTGCCGGGGTGCATTTGGACGCCTTCGGTTAACGCGGCGCCGAAGGCGCCGCTGAGCAGCGGATCCTCGGAATAATACTCAAAATTTCTGCCGCACAGGGGGCTTTTGTGAATGTTGAAGGCCGGAGCCAGCCACAGATCCACGCCAAAAATCTCCATTTCCCCTCCAACCACATCGCCGCAGACCTTACCAACCTGGGGATTCCAGCTTTGGGCGATAGCGGTGCCAATGGGAATTGCGGTACAGTACTGATAATACACCGTTCCTTTCGGCTTCTTGTTTGTCCCCAGGTTCATCAGCTTTTGTGCAATAGAGGGAAGGAAGTCGGAAATACCGGCAGGCATGGTTTGGCCGATGGGATGGATGCCCTTCTTATCCCTTGTGTACATCTGGTTCAGCCGCAAACCGGCAGGGCCGTCTGCCATCACCAGACTTCGGACGCCGGGAATGCTGCCGCAGCTTTCCCCGGCAGCGCCCGCCACGCTCTGGGACGCATTGCCGATCACGGAAGTTATGGCAAAGCCTTTCTTATCTATTTCTGAAAAGGGCGTTCTTCTGTCTGCCTCCGACGCAGCAGGAACCTTCTACGGAATGAAGACGCTGGAACAACTGCGCTTTCAATACGGTGACGAACTGCCCTGCATGGAGATCGAGGACAAACCGGCCTATGCCTATCGCAGTTTCCACATCGACACGGCCCGTCATTTCTTTTCCATAGATGTTCTGAAAGCTATGGCAGACACGGCAGCATCTTTTAAGCTGAATCAATTCCATTGGCATTTTTCCGACGACCAGGGATGGCGCATCGAGAGCGCCGCATTTCCCCGATTGCATGAAATTGGCGCGAAACGCCAGGGCGACCATTTTGGCACCTATTCCTCTGACGAAATCGCGCACGACTACTACACCAGAGAGGAAGTCCGGGAACTGGTGGCGTATTGTGCGGAACGCCACATCGAGATCGTTCCCGAAATTGACCTGCCCGGTCATGTGACAGCCATTCTTGCAGCCTATCCCGAACTTAGCTGTACCGAAAAGCCGCAGCAGGTGCGCACAAGTGCCGGCATCTTCCCGGAAATTCTGTGCCCCGGCAAGGAGCGCAGCTTCGAGTTTCTTTTTGCCCTGCTGGATGATCTGTGTGAGCTGTTTCCGGGCAAGTACTTCCACATTGGCGGCGATGAAACGCCGAAAATCCGCTGGAACGCGTGTCCGCACTGCCGCAGGCGTATGCAGGAGGAAGGACTTGCAGACACACGCCAGCTTCAGGGTTATTTGACAAACCGGGTAGCTGCCCATCTGCGAAAGCATGGAAAACGGGTCATCTGCTGGAATGAAGCCGCTCTGGGAGAAAATCTGGATCCGGATATTATCGTTCAGATTTGGAATGACGACCCCAAGGATCCGTCCCTAAAAGCGCTCAGCAGGCAAAAGGATGAAAACGGCAAGCCCACTTCTCCCAACCAGGGAATTGGTGCGAAACTGATCCGCCAGGGACACGATTTGATTATTTCCAATATGCGGGGCAGCTATTGCGACTATCCCTATGCCTATATCAAGACTGCCATGGTTCATGACGAACCGATCAGACTGCAAAACTGCGAAGATATTCAGAAAGAAGCGGAAGAACATACCTTGGGTGTGGAGGCGCTGATCTGGACGGAGTATATCCGGGATCGGGAGACGCTGGAAAAGATGGCCTGGCCCCGTTTTGCGGCCAAAGCAGACCGGGCGTGGAGCGGAGACGATGCCGGCGATTATACTGACTTTGCAAAGCGTATGAAGGTGCTGTTCTCGTATTTACAGCAAAAAGCACCCAACGCAGCAGCGCCTTCGGGCTGGATGCCCGGCCCCTTCCGAGCCATGCGGGAAATGCTCAGCTTCGTGAAAAATGTCAGCGTTAAGCAGAGAAAATCTTATGCGGACGCGCAGGATGCGGTTTGAAGAATCATCAAATAAGAACGGCAAGTATAGGCCATTCCGTTTCGCCATCCAGTAGTGGACAGCATACGGAACCCATCGTGCGCACATTGCGCGCGGGGGAATGCCCGTTATGGAACCCGCTGATTTCTCTGCACGGCAATGGCAAAGCGCACCTGCCGGGGTTGGGCAGGTGCACAAAATTTAGTAGAAAACTGTAGTTCTCGTCTGTCCGCGTCCCTGCGCGCCGTCCGTGCGGCGCACAGGGGCGTATTCTTTTGCGGCTGGGCATTCATGGCGCAGACGCCTTCCCAATGGATAGCGGGTATTGCGCGGCAAAGATCAGCAATGGTCGGGATGGTTTTCCCGGGAGCAGGGGGAGATATTCACTATAGAATGATTATACTTGGAAATGGTTTTGTACAAAGTGGACAAGGAAAGGCAAGAAGCTGCATTTCCAGTCCTATGCAAAGGGCGGAAATTTTGGTATACTGAAACTATCCGAAATATGCAAAACGGGAGGGACAGCCTATGCGGTATGGTTATTTTGATAATGAGAACCGGGAATATGTGATCGACCGGGTGGATGTGCCGGTATCCTGGACAAATTACATCGGCCTGCATGAAATGTACGGTGTGTTCAACCACGTCGCCGGGGGCTATTTGCTCTACAAATCTCCGGAGTACCACCGCATCACCCGCTTCCGCCCCAATGGCGTGCCCATGGATGGGCCGGGGCACTATATCTATCTGCGCGATGACGACAGCGGCGACTATTGGTCGGTATCCTGGCAGCCCGTTGGCAAGCCCAAGGAGCACTATTCCTGCCGTCACGGTTTGAGCTACAGCAAGTACCACTGCGACTATTCCGGCATCGACGCCTGGCAAACCCTGTTTGTGGCCATGGACGACCCGGTGGAGATCTGGAAGGTGACTTTGCGCAACGATACGGACCGGGTGCGGCGGCTTTCCGTGTTTTCCTACCTGGAGTTCAGCTTCCATCAGATCGCCATGGACAATCAGAATTTCCAGATGAGCCTGTATGCCGCCGGCAGCCGGTATGAGGACGGCGTCATTGAACACGACCTCTACTATGAGGAAAAGGGCTATCAGTTCTTCACCGCCGACTTTGCGCCGGATGGCTTCGACTGCCGCCGGGACAGCTTCCTGGGGGCTTACCGCACGGAAAGAAATCCCATGGCGGTGGAGACGGGAGAATGCAGCGGCAGCTTCGAAAAGGGAGGCAACCACTGCGGCTGCCTGAAAAAAGACCTGACCTTGCAGCCCGGAGAGCAGGCGCAGCTCATTTATCTGCTGGGGGAGGGCGGCATAGAAACGGGCAAAGCCATGCGCAGGAAGTATACCTCCGAAAAGGTGGAGGAGGATTTCGCCCGGACGGCGAAATTCTGGGACGAAAAGCTGCGCTGCCTGCAAGTGGACACCCCCAACGCCGGAATGAATATAGAATTGAATATCTGGAATCTGTACCAGAGCGAGATCAATGTGATGTTCTCCCGGTTCACCTCCTTTATCGAGGTGGGCGGACGGGTGGGGCTGGGCTACCGGGACACCGCCCAGGACGCCATGATGGTGCCCCACTCCAATCCGGGGAAATGCAGAAGCCGGCTGGTGGAGCTGCTGCGGGCGCTGACCCGGGAGGGCTACGGGCTGCATCTCTTTGAACCCAGGTGGTTTGCCCCGGAGCAGGAGCAGCAGTCCTTCCGCTCGCCCACTGTGATCCCCACCCCGGATAAACATTCCATTGTCCACGGCTTAAAGGACGCTTGTGCCGACGATGCTTTGTGGCTGGTAAGCAGCATTGTGACCTATGTAAAAGAGACTGGGGATCTTGGCTTCGTGGATCAGCTGGTTACCTATGCCGACGGGGGTGAGGGCTCGGTGTACGAGCATATGAAGCGGATTTTGGACTTCTCCGCCCGGCAGGTGGGCGCAAACGGCATTTGCAAGGGCCTCCGGGCGGACTGGAACGACTGTCTGAACCTGGGCGGCGGCGAGAGCGCCATGGTCAGCTTTCTGCACCACTGGGCGCTGGGGAATTTTGCGGCGCTGGCGGAGTGGATGGGGCGCCGGGAGGATGCGGAATACTACCGGGCGATGGCAGAGCGGGTAAAGGCGGTGTGCCAGCAGGTGCTCTGGGATGGCAAGTGGTATATCCGGGGCATTACGGCGGAAAACCGCAAAATCGGCACCCAGGCCGATACTGAGGGCAGGGTGCACATGGAGAGCAACACCTGGGCGGTGCTCTCCGGGGTGGCAGACCCGGAGCAAGGCAGAAGCGCCATGGATGCGGTGGACGAGTATTTGTACACCGAGTACGGGCTGATGCTCAACGCCCCCTGCTTCACCCAGCCAGACGATTCCATTGGCTTCGTCACCCGGGTTTACCCGGGACTCAAGGAAAACGGCTCGATTTTCAGCCATCCCAATCCCTGGGCATGGTGCGCCGAGGCCATGCTGGGGCGGGGAAGCCGGGCAATGAAATTCTATAATGCCTTGTGTCCTGCTCTGCAAAATGATAAAATAGAGGTGCGCAAGGCAGAGCCGTACGCCTACTGCCAGTTTGTGGCAGGCAGGGATCACACCGCCTTTGGCAGAGCAAACCACCCCTTTATGACCGGCTCGGCGGGCTGGGCATACTATGCCGCCACCCAATATATCCTGGGCGTCCGCCCGGACTTCGGGGAGCTGGTCATCGATCCTTGTATCCCCGGGGATTGGAAAGAATTTTCCGTAGTCCGCAAATGGCGGGGGGCAGAGTACCGCATCCATGTCAGCAACCCCGACGGCGTGGAAAAGGGGGTCGCCCGTATGACCCTGAACGGCGTCGCCATGGCGCACATCCCGGCACAGCATCCGGGGACGGTGAGCAGCATTGAAGTGATAATGGGCTGAACGACACAGGAAAGAGAGAGAAGAACCATGATAAAATTTGGAACAGGAGGCTGGCGCGCCGTCATTGCCGACGGCTTCACCAAGGAGAACATCCGACTGGCAACGGCGGGAGTGTGTAAACTCATGGAACAGGAGGGGTACGCCGGCGCGACGGTGTGCGTGGGCTACGACCGGCGTTTTCTCTCCAAGGAATCCGCCCATTGGGTGGCGGAAGTGCTGGCGGGCTACGGCTTCCAGCCCTTTGTAGTGAACCGCGCGTCACCCACGCCGCTGATTATGTTCACGGTGAAGCAGATGGACTTGCCCTACGGGCTGGCGGTCACCGCCAGCCATAACCCGGCAATTTACAACGGCATCAAAATTTTTACCCGGGGCGGCCGGGACGCCGACCAGGGCGTCACCGGGCGGATCGAGGAGCAGATCGCGCTGCTCAAATCGGAGGATGTGAAAAGCGTAGACTATGAAGTGGCGCTGCGCCAGGGCGTTATTCAGGAGGGGTACCCCTTTAACGAGTACATCGACAGCATTCTGCGCTTTGTGGATGTGAAGAAAATCAAGGGCGCCCGGCTGCGCATTGCCATCGACCCCATGTACGGCGTGAGCCAGAGCAGCCTGCGGACGATCCTGCTCACCTGCCGGTGCGATGTGGATGTGATTCACGAGCAGCACGACACCCTCTTCGGCGGGAGAATGCCTGCCCCCAGCGCAGATTCTCTGAAATTGCTTTCCAACTATGTGGTGGAAAACCGGTGCAGCCTGGGCATCGCCACCGACGGCGATGCGGACCGGCTGGGAGTCATCGACGAAACGGGGGAATACCTGCACCCCAACACGCTGCTGGTGCTGCTGTACTACTATCTCCACAAGTACCGAAACTGGACGGGACCCTGCGTGCGAAATAATTCCACCACCCACCTGCTGGATCGGGTGGCGGAGGACTTCGGGGAAACGTGCTATGAAGTCCCTGTGGGCTTCAAGCATATCTCCGCAAAAATGGCAGAAACCAACGCCATCATCGGCGGAGAATCCTCCGGCGGTCTGGCGGTGCGGGGGCATATTGCCGGAAAGGACGGCATTTATGCGGCGGCGCTGCTGGTGGAGATGCTGGCGCTGACCGGGAAATCCGTGTCCAGGCTCTATCAGGAGATCACCGGGCGATACGGCTCCCTGTTCTATGGGGATCGGGATTTGACCATCAGCCCCGCCCGGAAAGCGGCGCTGCTGGAGCGGCTGTTTGTAAAAAAGGAACTGCCGGATTTCGGCATGGAAATTGCCCGGGTGAGCCGGGAGGACGGCTGCAAGGTGTATTTTGCCGACGGAAGCTGGGTCATCTGCCGCTTCTCCGGAACGGAACCCCTGCTGCGCCTGGCGGCAGAGGCGCAGAGCCGGGAGCAGACGGAAAAATATCTCCAAATTTGGAAGCAGACGCTGGAGCTGTGAGGAACAGCGGACTGCAAACCTCTGCCCCCAACGCCATTGGGAGCAGAGGTTTGCACTATCTTTTGCAGATACCTGTGGTACAATAGAAAGAAAAAAGGGTGGTAAACATGGGCAAACGGAAGACGTCCCTGCGTGCGGGACTGCTGACGGTGGTTCTGATGTGCTGGCTGATGCCGGTGGGGATCATTGTGGCGCTGTCCGGCGTTCTGCTGGGGAATAGCTATCAGAGCTCTCTCCAGCAGGAGATTCGCACGGATGCGGAAAATGCGCTTTATAAGGTGCGGATGCAGCTGGAGGATGCCATCTGGGATTCCAAGGGGGTGTCCTATGACGGCGTTGTACGGGGCGCGTACCGGGAGTACATCCAGCGGGGCGACAGCGCCCAGCTCTACCGCACCACCAGCGACTATATCAGCAAAAACTTCGCCCGGGAAAGCCGCTATCGGGCGGCGTTTATCCGCTTCTGGGGGGATGCGGAAAGCGCCAGCGTGTATACCCTGTGCCGGGGTCTGGCGGGCTATGATCTGCTGCAGCAGTGCCAGCAGGCCGCGCCTCAGATCGTGGAGGCCATGTCCGATACGGATACGGAAATCCGCTTCCACTATTTGGACGACCAGCTGTACATGAGCCGGAATCTGCTGGACGGGAACTTCAGACCCTATGCCACGGTGGTGCTGCTTTTAGAGCCGACGGTGTTTTTCCAAAGTGTGGAGGCCATCGGGCGGGTCAGCGACCTGCGATTGACCATTGACGACTGCCTGATCCCCCTGGTTCGGGATGAAAACGGACGGAAAACCGGCTCGGAAATCCGCTACACCGTGGATATCGACGGGCATACCCTGGCATTTTCGGCGTTCCCGGAGATCTATAACTTCTGGCTGGATACCCCCTGGCTGCGCTGGGTGGTGCTGGGGGTGGCGCTGCTGGTGCTGCCGCTGCTGCTGGCGATGATCGCAGCATTCCACCGGAATGTGTCCAATCCCATTGAAGCGCTGTCCCGGGCGAATGCGCTGGTGCAATCCGGTCAGCGGGGCTATCAGATCGGCGAGGAAGCGCCCAATGCGGAATTTGGGAAGCTGTACGCCAACTTTAATACCATGTCCGCCGAGCTGAAAAACCAGTTTGAGCGCATCTATTTGGAGCAGCAGGCCGCCCAGCGGGCGCAAATCAAGGCGCTGCAATCCCAAATCAACCCCCATTTTCTTAACAACACCCTGGAGGTCATCAGCTGGGAGGCGCGGCTGGCCAATAACCAGCGGGTGTGCGCCATGATCGAAGCCCTGTCCACCATGCTCACCGCCGCACTGAACCGGGACGGCCGCTCCCAGATCCCTTTACAGGAGGAGCTTGGGTATGTGGACGCCTACCTGTACATCATCCGGGAGCGCTTGGGCGGCGGGCTTGAGGTGGTTCAGGAGATTGCGCCGGGTATGGGTCAGCAGCTGATTCCCAGGCTGATTTTGCAGCCCATTGTGGAGAATGCGGTGGAGCATGACATCACCGCCAACCGTGGGTGCAGGCTCATCCTGCGTGCCCGACAGGAAGATGGGGAGGTCATTTTGGAGGTGGAGCACGACGGCGTGCTCACAGAGGCGGACAGGGAGAAGATCCACCAGCTCTCATCGCCGGAAAGACCCAAGGAGGGCAGGGTAGGACTGCGGAATGTGTACCGCCGGCTGAAGCTGCTCTATGGCGATGCAGGCGCCCTGAGCATTGAAGAGGTCACGCAGGGCACCATCTTGGCGCAGATACGCTTTCCGGCAAAATAGCGAATTGCCAAAAAAGCAACGTGCCAAGGAGGGACAAGAAAACACAACCCAGGCGATTGTGCATTGTGCTTATTTTTTGTATTATGTAGATGCTGACATAAGTGAAATGTCACAACTACATTTTTGCTAAAAGGAGAGAACAACATGAAAAAGATCATTGCCCTACTGCTGGCGCTTACCTTGTGCCTGGGGCTTGCTGCCTGTGCTGCCGGCACAGCGCCCACCGAGCCGCAAGACCCCGGAAACACCAATCCCACGGCAACGGAACCTGCCGCCCAGAGCGTTACCCTGAGTGTGGTCACCTCTTACGGCGGCGATGACGGCAACCGGAAGAACTTTGAAGCGGCGGTGGCTGCTTATGAAGCCTCCACCGGAAACAAGGTCAACGATGGTTCCGCCACCTCCAACGAGGAATGGAAGGCAAAGGTTCTCACCGACTTTGAGGTGGGTTCCGAGCCGGATGTGCTGTTCTTCTTCATCAATGCAGACGCGGAGCCTATCATCAGCGCAAACAAGGTAGTCTCCATTGAGGAGATCCGTGAAGTCTATCCCGACTACGCTTCCAACATGAAGGAATCCATGCTGCCGGTTGCCGCCGATGGCAAGCACTACGCGGTTCCCTCCTCCGGTTTCTGGGAGAATATGTTCGTGAACAAGACCGTCCTGGAAGCCTGCGGCGTGGCGATCCCCGGCCCGGACTACACCTGGGATCAGTTCCTGGCAGACTGCCAGACCATCAAGGATAACGGCTATACCCCCATCGCCTGCTCCCTGTTTGAAGTGCCCCACTACTGGTTCGAGTTCACGCTGCTGAACAACGGCAGCCTGGCCAACCATCTGGAGCTTCCCACCCTGGACGAAGACGGCAACCTGGTGGACGATGCGGTTTCCCAGAAGTGGATCGCCGCCCTGGAGGACATTAAGTCTTTGTATGAGGCCGGCTTCTTCCCCGAAAACACCCTGACCGCCACCGATGCGGAGACCGTTTCCATGTTTGGCGAGGGCGAGGCAGCTTTCCTGATCGACGGCTCCTGGAAGTGCGGCTACTTCTCCGAGAACCACGCGGACAACCTGGAGGACTACACCATCTGCTGCGTTCCCGGTAAGGGCGACCGCCCCGCTACCGACGCCATCGGCGGTATCTCCATGGGCTACTTCATCTCCCGCAAGGCTTGGGAAGATCCTGCAAAGCAGGCTGCTGCTGTGGAATTTGTGAAGCAGCTCACCTCCGATGAGGTCATGAGCACATTCGTGACCACCGAGGTCACCGCGCTGAAGAACGGCGCTGCGCCTGCCGATCTGAACGCCATTCAGCAGGCTGCTGCCGACTGCAATGCCAATGTCACCGGCGTTGTGGGCGCTGTCCAGGACACCATCAGCGCCGAGGCCAAGGGCGACCTGTTCGGCAATGTGCAGAAGGTGGTTACCGGTCAGATGACCGCAGCCGAAGCGGTTGCCTCCGCGATGAAGCTCAACTGATTTCCGAAACCGGCATTTTCTTCATTTCCTTCAGGGGGCTGCTGCTTCTGGCAGCAGCCCCCACTCCATTCCCGTTAAGGAGGGTGCGGTTATGAGCTCCATGATCTACAAGAAAAAATCGCCGCTGCTGTTTTTTCTGGTACCGGCGTTTCTCTTTCTGGTCGTTTACCTTTACTATCCATTTTTGCAAAACATCATCAACACCTTTCTGGATATCGGCGGCCTTGGACGGGCGGCAGAGGGAGTAAACGACCCCTGGTACGCCAACTACCGCAACCTATTCCAAGACCCCGATCTGGGCACGGCCATAAAAAATACCGTGCTGCTGACAATTTTTACCGTGGTGTTCCAGGTGGGCATCGCACTGATTCTGGCACTGCTGGTGGATTCCATTCGTGTGGGCGGCAAGGTATTCCGCACCGTCTATTTTTTCCCCATCGTGATTTCCGCAACGGCTCTGGGCTTGATGTTCAATCTGATGTTTCTGTATAAGGGCGGAATGGTCAACCAGCTGCTGCTGAATATGGGCGTGCTGGAGTCGGAGGTCATGGGCAACGGACGGCAAATCGTCCAGTGGCTGGACTGGAAAGATGAGAACCATTTCCTTTTCACCATGTTCCTGCCGGTGATCTGGCAGTATGTGGGCTTCTACTTTGTGATTATCATTACCGGGCTGAATAATATCCCCGGGGATTTGTTGGAAGCAGCGGCGCTGGACGGGGCGTCCGGCCTGAAAAAGGTTCGCTATATCACCCTGCCTATGCTGCGCAATGTGCTGTGCACCTGCCTGGTGCTGGCGATCACCGGCGCACTGAAAGTGTTTGACCTGCCTTGGGTCATGTTCGGCGCAGGCATGCCCCAGAATCAGGGCTGGCTCACCGGCACTTATATGTACGATCAGACCTTTAACAAGATGAATGTGGACTACGGCAGCACCATCGCCGTGCTCATTGTGGTGCTGGGCGTGGTGCTGTCCAATGTGGCCAACCGGCTGTTCAAGCCCACGGAAGATTACTAAGGAGGGCGGATATGTATACAAAGAAAATAACCCCTGCCAAGGTATTTACCTACATCGTCCTGTGCCTGTGGGCGGCGACCACGGTGTACCCATTTTTATGGGTGGTGCTCAACTCTTTCCGGCAAAAGGGCTTGATCCTCACGGATTCCTTTTCCCTGCCCCTGGGCGCGGCGTTCACCTGGGATAACTACAAGGTCGCCATGGAGCGCTCGGATTTCGGCAACGCCTACCTGAACGCCATTCTGATTTCCGGCACGGTGACGGTTTTCGTGGTGATTTTTGCTGGGCTGGCGGCATACGGCCTGTGCCGTTACCGTTTCCGCGGCCGGGGCTTCCTGAAGAGCATGGTCACGGCAGGGATGATGTTCCCGGTGTTCTCCACCATCATTCCGGTGTTCCGGATGCAGGTGGTCATGGGCATCGCCGGGACGGGCAACCGCTTTCTGAGCCTGCTTGCCACCATACTGCCCCAGATTGCAGGCAATCTGTGCTTTGCCATCATCATTTTAATGGGCTTCATTCAGTCCGTTCCCATTGAGTTGGAGGAAAGCGCCTATCTGGATGGATGCAATGTTTTTCAAATCTTTTTCCGAATCATCGTTCCCACGGCAAAATCCTCCTTTGCCACGGTGTCCATTTTCGCATTCCTGTGGAGCTATAACGATTTGTTTACCCAGTCCTTTTTCCTGCGCTACCCCAATGAGCGGGGCATCACCGGGCTGCTCAACGAAATCAGTTCCCAGGCGGGCGTGAACTATGGGCTAATGGCGGCATCGGTGGTGCTGGTGGTGATTCCCGTGCTGATCGTGTATGTATGCCTGCAGAAGCATATCATAAAAGGTCTTACCGCAGGGGCGGTAAAGGGTTGATTTGTGTTTCCAGATACGGTATAATATATAAAAATATTGCTATTGCTCTTGTTGGGAATAAAGGGGTGTGGGTCAATGTACCGGGTAGCTTTAATCGACGATGAGAATATCATTGTGGAGGGACTGCGCAGGGTGGTGAAGTGGGCGGACTACGGCTGCCAGGTTGCAGGCACCGCCAACGACGCTGCCACCGGCGCAGATATGATTCGCACCGTAAACCCCCATATCCTTTTTACGGACATCCGTATGCCCGGGGAAGATGGGCTGGTGATGCTGGCGGGACTGCGCAGCGAATATCCCAACATGCAGGTGACGGTGATGACCGGCTACCGGGATTTTGCCTATGCCCAGGAGGCCATCCGCCTGGGGGTCGCCCGATTCCTGCTGAAGCCCACCAAAATGGACGAAATCAACGAAGCCCTACAAACCATGGTCAGCCGTCTGGACAAGCTGCCTCCGGAGGAGGCAGAGGAGCAAAGCCAGAGCGCCGGCAGCTTCATTGTGGATCAGGCCTGCGCCTATATGCAGAGCCACCACCGGGAGAAGCTGACTCTGCAAGCGGTGGCAGACTGCTGTTATGTGTCCCAGTGGCACCTTTCCAAGCTGCTCAACCGCTACACCGGAAAGAGCTTTTATGACATTCTCAACGCCATCCGCATTCAGAAAGCCAAGGAGCTGCTGGAGGATCCCAGCCTGAAGATCGGCGAGATCGGCGAACGGGTGGGCTATGCCAATACCGCCCATTTTGCCCGCACCTTCAAAAAGCTGGAGGGGATGAGCGCCAACGAGTTCCGCAATTCCCTGCACCGGTGAAATATTCGGTAGCCGCCGGGTAAAGAAAAAACCCCCTTGGGGATGCCCTGAACGCAAACATTTCGAGGGCGCCCCCAAGGGGATCTGCTTTTTTGGCTTATTTGGTGGTAAGTCCCTGGTTATTTTTGGGCTTCTTCTGCTGGTTCAGCCAGGTTTTCATCACCAGGCTGTGAGGCAGCAGCTTCACAAGCCGCACCTGATTGCGCACCGGCAGGCCGTGGATGGATACGTCTTTCTTGGTTTTGTAAAGATCGTGGAGGCCGGTGGCCACCACCTCCGCCGCCTCATAGAGCCGGTTGAAATACTGCACCTCACTGCCGTTGGTCTGGAAAGCGTGGTTGAAAAACTCCGTTTTGACCCAGCCGGGGTTCATGGCCATCATCCGCACCCCAGCACCCTTCAGCTCCTGGTTCATGGCGCGGCTGTAGCTGAGCACAAAGGCCTTGGTGGCGCCATAGGTGGTGATATAGGGCACGGGCTGGAAGGCGGAAAGGCTGTCCAGCTGCAAAATGTGGCTGCCCTTGGGCATATAGGGCAGGGTCAGCCGGGTCATCAGCACCAGCGCCTTGCAGTTCAGGTCGATCATGCTGCACTCGTCCTCCACGGGGATATTGCGGTAAGCGCCAAATTTGCCGAAGCCGGCGGCGTTTACCAGCAGCTGGACGGCGGGCTTTTCCGAGGCCAGCAGCGCCGCATATTCCTGGAAACTCTCTGCCTTTCCCAGATCCAGGGGCACAGGGCGCACCTTCACCGGGCATACCGCCTGCAGCGCCTCCAGGGCTTCCTTCCGCCGGGCGATGACCCAGATCTCCTCCACGCTTACGTATTGGGAAAGCTGTTTGACAAATTCCTTTCCCATGCCGGAGCTGGCTCCGGTAACAACGGCAATGTTCATGGTTTTTCCTCCATTTTGATAAAGCGGGGCGGCTGCGGCCGCCCTATGGAAATTACATTTGCGGATGCTCCTGCTGGAAGCGCTTGGCGGCGTCCAGCAGGCTTTCTTTTTCATTGGGCAGTTCCCCGTCCACGACCTGGGTGAGGAGCCGCTCCAGACACGCCCCCAGCGCCCTCCCCGGGGCGTATCCCAGCGCCAGAAGGTCATGCCCCGAAACTGCCAAATCTTTCAGGGACAGGCAGGCGTGTTCCTCCTGAATTTCCTGGAGCAGCGCCTCCGCCTGATCAAATTCCGGGTGGGACTCGTTCCGTCCTGTGCCTTTGCCCCCGAAGTCCGCCCGCTGGAGCGCCAGAAGCTGCCGGAGGGTGTCCATGCCATACCGGCAGATCCGCCGCCGGAGCAATTTTTTATCTGGAGGAATGTCCAGCATATGCAGGGAGACAAGCAGCACCGCCTGCTCCCGCAGAGCGGCGGGGGCTTTCAGCCGTCGAAGCGCGTTCTCTGCCAGAGCGGCGCTGATTTCTGCGTGCCCCCGGAAGTGCCCCCTGCCGTGCTCGTCCAGGGTAAAGGCGGCGGGCTTGCCCACATCGTGGAGCAGCGCCGCCCAGCGCAGGGGCAGCTCCCGGGGCACGCTCTCCACCACATGGGCGGTGTGGGTGAACACATCGTAGGCGTGGTGGGGGGAGTGCTGCAAAAAACCCAGGGTGGAGCGGAGTTCCGGCACTGCCTGGGCGAGAATGGGGGCGAAGCGGCATAACAGCGCCGCGTCCGCCCAGAGCAGCAGTCTGCACAGTTCGTCGAATACCCGTTCCCGCGCCAGGGCGTCCAGTCCGGCGCGGAGGGTCAGCATGGCCTGCGCTGTCTCCGGCACGATGGTCAGGCCGTAGGCGGCGGCAAAGCGAAGCCCCCGAAGTATCCGCAGGGCATCCTCGGTGAACCGGGCGGCGGGATCTCCCACAGTGCGCAGAAGTCCGGCCTGCAGATCCGCCTGCCCGCCGAAGGGGTCGCAAAGCCCCCGCCGGGGGGAATAGGCCATGGCGTTCACGGTGAAATCGCGCCGCGCCAGATCTTCCGCAATGTGGGGCACAAATTCCACCCAGTCGGGGCGGCGGCTGTCTTGGTAGCCTCCCTCCCGGCGGAAGGTGGTGATCTCCACCAGGCCGCCCTCGGTGACCACCCCTACGGTGCCGTGCTTCACGCCGGAAAGCACCTGGGGATAGCCGGAGAAGATCTGTCGCACTTCCTCCGGCCGGGCGGCGGTGCACAGGTCATAGTCCTGGGGCTGCCGCCCCAGCAGCAGATCCCGGATGCAGCCCCCCACCGCGTAGGCGGGGAAGCCGGCGCCTTCCAGGGCGTCCAGGCAGCGGAGAATATAGACGGGAAGCGTCATGGCGCGTCTCCCTGTTCGGGTTCCAATGCCAGTGAGCCGGTGCCGGTGAGCATCCAAAGAGCCATGGTCAGATAAAAGGCCAGCCGCTGGCCGGGGATGGCCAGGAGGCAGAAAAGACCCGCCGCCAGGCTGAAAAACACATAGGATCTCCGGCTGCCCACCCCGGCAAAGAGGGCGGAGCGGTGGTAAGCCGCCAGCATCAGCAGCACAGAGGCGATCAAGGGGATGGCGTACACCTGCAGCTGGGAGCTCCACATCCACTGGCGGTACTGCCACACGGGCTGAAACAGAAAATAGACGTTTACCAGCAGCAGCGGAAGAAACGCCGGACGCTTCCCCTGGATGCGGCACACACCCAGAGGAATCATGGCCACGGCGGCCAGCATACCCAAAAAGCCGGAGATCCAGGAAAAAGCGTCCCCGCCGGAAAGGAGCAGAGGAATCTCCGTTACCGCCAGGCCAACGGCGGCGGAAAAGGTGGCGATACCGGGCAGCAGCGCCGGGGGAAACAGGACGTGGTGCTGCCGTTCGTCCTGCATACCCCGCAGCCCCAGAAGGATGACGGCCAGGCAGACCACTGCCGCTGCCCAGGTGAGGATGTCCCCCGGGTGGTTGGGCAGGGGAAGTCCCCGGGCGTCCCGGCTCAGCAGGAACCAGGCGCGGAACACCGCGCCCAGCGTCCCCAGACCCAGCACGGCGTAGGGAAGGAAAGTACGTTGCTTGCCCATGGCGTCACCTCCGAATAACGATCAAAATAGGGATTGCCCCAGCCACAGCAGCAGGCTGAGGACGGGCTGGTGGAGCAGATAGATCCAAAGGGAATGCTGCCCGCACCGGCAGAAAAAGCGGATAACCGCCCCCTGGGCGTTGACCCGGGGCAGCCGGGTTTCTTTTTTGGCATAGAGCGTTCTGCCCAAAACGCTGCCCAGCAGGAAGAAGCCCAGGTTGGGCAGCAATGGGAAATAGTCGCTGGAAACAAATCCGGCAGGAATCCATCCCAAGGGGATGAGCCAGGAGACAGCCGCCGGAGGCTGCCCGCGCAGCCAAAGCCCCAAGCCGCTGAGCGCCAGGCCAAGCCCCAGCAGAACCGGCCAAGGCAGTCTGCGGAATACCGGCCAAAGCAGCATACACACGCCCAGGCAGTGGAGCACACCGAAATAGATCACCAGGTCTTTGCCGGCCAGCCCCAGCGCCGCCATACCATAGGTCACCAGAGTACACAGCATACCGCAGGCGAATACGATGCCGCCCCGGCGCACCGACCGGGAACCCAGAGTTACGCAGATGCCGGAAATCAGCAGGAATACCACGCCGCCCCAGTCCTGGACAATGTGGAACCAGAGGGGCAAATCCCAGTCTGCCAGACCATAGAGGGCAGTCATATCATAGACGAAATGCACCGCCACCATACCCAGGATGCAGATTCCCCGCAGCGCGTCCAGTTCCCAGACGCGTTTTTTCACGAACGGGACTCCTGCGCGGCGGCTTCCTCTTCCAGGATGCGGTAGGCCACCTTGCCCACCAGGGTCTTGGGCAGCTCCGTGCGGAACTCCAGCTCCCGGGGCATGGCGTATTTGGCGATGTGCCCCCGGCAGTATTCCAGAATCTCCTCTTTCAGTTCCTCGGTGGGCTCGATGCCGGGCATGGGCACCACATAGGCCTTCACCTTTTGTCCCCGGTAGTCATCCTTGATGCCGATGACGCAGGAGAGGAGCACCTTCTCATGACCGTCGATGATGTTTTCCAGCTGGGAGGGGTAGACATTGTAGCCGGAGGTGATGATCATGCGCTTGATGCGCTGGCGGAAGTATACGAAGCCGTCCTGATCCATGTGTCCCAGGTCGCCGGTGTGCAGCCAGATACGGCCGTCGAAATGCCGCCGCAGGGTCTGGGCGGTTTCCACAGGGTTGTCCATGTAGCCCAGCATTACGGTGGGGCCGGATACGCAGATCTCGCCCTCGGTGTTGGGAGCCACCTCGTCCGTGGTGCCGGGGGTGACGATCTTATAATAGGTATCGGGGAAAGGAACGCCGATGGAGCCGGAGCGGGCGTAGTCCTTGGGGGTCAGGCAGGAGGCGGTGACGCACTCGGTGGTGCCGTAGCCCTCCCGGATCTGCTCGGAGCAGCCGTGCTCCTTGAGGAAGCGATCTACCTTCCGCTTCAGTTCCGGAGAAAGGCTGTCGCCGCCGGAAAAGATGCCCTTCAGGAAGCTGAGATCCGCGTGCTGCAGGCCGTCCGCCCGGAGCAGGGCTTCAAACAGGGTGGGCACGCCGGGAATCAGCTGGGGCTTCTGCTTCAGCAGGATCTTGGCGTATTCCTGGATGCTGAACTGGGGCATCAAAATGCAGGTGCCGCCGCCCACCAGTACCGTATGGATGCCGATGCCAAGGCCGAAGCCGTGGAACACGGGCATGATGGAGAGCATTTTCATCCCTGCCACGCTGCCGAAGCCGGAGGCGGCAATGGTCTGCAGACCCAGGGCGTTGAAGTTCAGATTGGAGAGCATGATGCCCTTGGTGGTGCCGGTGGTGCCGCCGGAGTAGAGAATGGCTCCGCAGTCATCGCATTTGCCGTCGTCCGGGGGCAGCTGGGCGTTCTTTCCCGCCGCCACCATATGCGTCCACAGGGTATAGCCTTTTTTGGGCAGCTTCTTCACCTGCCGGGCGGACTTGGTCATGGGATAGGCCAGATTCAGGGGGAAGGGCAGCTCGTCGGCGATTTTAGCGATGAGCACGGTGCAGCTGTCCTCCAGCTGCGGGAGGATCTGGGCTACCTTCTCGTAGAACTGATCCAGAGTCAGGATGGCCTTGCTGTGGGAGACGTTCAGATAGAAGGCGATCTCCTGGGCGGCGGAGAGGGGATGGATCATATTGGGGATGGCGCCGATGCGGTTGAGAGCATAAAAGCAGTCCAGCGCCTGGGGGGTGTTGGGCATACAGATGGTTACCCGATCTCCCTTTTTGATGCCCAGCTTTACCAGACCCTTGGCCGCGGCGTCGATTTTATCCAGAAATTCCGCGTAGGTGGTGGGCTTTCCCATGAAGGTATAGGCCACGTTTTTGGGGTATTGTTTCCCGGTGCGGCGAACCATCTGGTACATGGTGAGCCGGGGATAGTCCAGAGACGGAGGCGTTGTGCCGTAATAAGCCCGCCAGGGGGCGGAGAGTGCAATTCCCATTTGAATTCTGTTCCTTTCTGTTTATGCCGCCGGCCGCCGCAGCGGCCATGGGCAAAATGCACTGCTATTATACCAGCCTTTTCCGCCGATTTCCACCCCAAAACAAAAAAAGTAAGAGAAAAAGCTGCCGCGCTATGGCGGCAGCGGGATATGGCTCAGGGGATGCGCACAGAAAAAGAGGTCTCGCAGAGCAGATGATTTTGGTTGCTTTCATAGAGAATACATATCTGATAAGAGCCTGGCTCCAGAGAATGGGTGGAATTACGGCTGTAAAACCCGCAGTTGTCATAGGAATATTCGCTGCCCAGAGCTTCGCTGACGTCCGGCCGGTGTTCCCACTCCGTTCGCAGCAAATAGTATCTGCCGTCGGTTTGCCTTTTCAGCAGGATGTGGTTTTCAAAAAATCCCAGATCCTCCCCTTCCATCACAGCCCAGCCCTGCACGGTCACGTTCCGGTGATCCGCATAGGCGCGGTCAATGGAATAGGTCAGGCTGCCGGTATCCAACGGCACGCCGGAGGGATTGTATTCTCTGACGCTGCCGCCGGCAGTACGATAGAGAAGCAGACACCAAATGCCGGAAAAAAGAATGGCGGCAGCCAAGGCCAGGAAAATCACCTGCTGCCGGTAGGCGGGACGGCTGCTTTGCGTCATGGATCATCATCTCCTTTCGCTGGCGCAGCTCATCGGATGGCGCACCAGGAATCCCATACGGTGGCGGCGCAGAGCGCCAGCGCCAACACGGTCAGGCTGCGCCGCTGCCATTTGGAAGCAGCTGCTCTGGCGTCCAGAAACATCTGAACGCTTGTGACAATCAGAGAAAGGCACAGCAGCGTCATGGTTCGCGTGGAGGAACCATAAATCGTAGGAGAAAAACCAATGGAAATACGGGAAGCAAGACCAGCGCCCAGGGTGGTGAAGTGCAGCAGGGTCTTGGGGGCTGCCCCGTATATCACATAAAGGGAAATCCCTATGCAGAAAACCATGCCGATGCTGAGAATAACAGGCAGATAGACGCTCTCCTGATCGTAGGTATATGCGTTGATATAGGTGAAATCCGACAGGCCGAAATTGCGGTGCGCATAGTAGTAGCGGAAGTGTGGCAGGAATGGCAGAAAATCCCGGAAGAATTGGTAACCATAAGAGGTTATGAGATATAATCCCAGCGGCGCGGCTGCGATGAGGCGGGGAAGAAGCTGCTTGGTTTTCCGAAACACCAGGAAGCAGCACAGGCTAAGAAAGAGCAGGGTAACGGGGAAAATACCGGACAGAAGGGACGCCATAGTGCTGGTAAAGCCGTGGTGCAGCTTTTCGAAGAACGTCCAGTTGGGATAATCCACCACGCGGTATTGGCTGTATTCCAAAACCCGGTGGACGTGTCCTGGCGCCGTGAGCAGCAGCGCAAGGCAGGCCAGGGAGAGAAGCCCCTGAAAAAGCAAAAAACCATAATCGGGGCGGCGCTTTTTCCGCCATAGCAGGCATACGCCGCAGTATACCACCAGCAGTACGGCGCAGGTCTGCTCCTGATTTCCGGCGTAAAATGCGGCCAGCGGCGCGAAGATTTTGCAGGGCGTTGGAATGGAAACGCCTTTCATATAATAAACAATGGGCAGCAGCGCGGTCAAAAGCCCGGCGCTGCACCACCAGTAATTGGTGCTGGTAGCCACCCAGCCCGCAGAACGGAGCAGGGATAGGGGAAACATCAGCACAGCGCAGCAGGCGGCGCAGGCGCTGAAAGTGGATTGGGGCAGAAACAGGCGGCGGATGCACCAGGCGATCAAAACGCCTGCCAGCGTGTTCAGAGTCTTAAAAAGAAGCGGCGGCAGATAGGTAAAAACCGCAGCCATCGTATCGGGCAGGATTTTCCCGTTGACATTCCAGTAAAGGTTGGCCATGTGCTGAAGCAGGGATTTGCTTTGCAGCACCTTGGCGAAATTACCGTCGTCCCCGAGATTCAGCTGCATAGGCAAGTGCAGCAGAAACAGGGCGATAAACAAACAAATATAGGGAATATAGCGCGGGGGGGGGTAGTAACGAGATCCCTGGCAGCTTCTGCAGTTCATGATAGCAGTTCTCCTGTAAAAAGCGACATTATATAAATATTTATTATAGGGATACAAGGCTCTTTTGTCAATGATCGCGCGCGGAACGGGGCGCTTCCAGGATGTGCCCGCGGAAAAAATGCCGCTATGGTATTGCCTTTTGCGGAGGTTATGCGTATAATTGGAAAAAATGGTTCGGAACGGAAAGGTAGATGTCCATCATGCTTTTGAAGGCCATAGGGGTAGCGGCGGGAATCCTCGCATTCATGATCTGTGGTATATCGGATGCGTTTGCCACGCTGGACTGGCTGTGGGTACTGCCGGCGGGATTTCTGGGCTGCGCGGCGGCGCTGGTGGCGGCGGCGTTTTTGATCCTTTGTTTTTTTTGCGCGCTGGTGGACATGGACAAACCCCGGGATCGGGATCATAAGTTTTACCGCTGGCTGACCTATCGCTATGTAGAGGCTATCTTCACGCTGCTGCGTATGCGCGTCCATACCCGCGGCATGGAAATGCTGCCCCAGGAGGGGCGCTTTTTGCTGGTGTGCAACCATCTGAACGACATGGATCCGGTGACGCTGCTGGGCTGCTTCCAAAAAAGTCAGCTGGCCTTCATCTCCAAGCGGGAGAATGACCAAAAGTTCCTGGTGGGCAAGCTGATGCACCAGCTTCTGTGCCAGCCCATCAACCGGGAAAATAACCGGGAGGCGCTGCGCACCATCCTGCGCTGTATCGAGATTATCCAGAAGGACATGGCCTCCATCGCCGTGTTCCCGGAGGGCTATACCAGCCGGGACGGAAAGCTCCATTCCTTCCGCCATGGGGTGTTCAAGATCGCCCAGAAGGCGCAGGTACCCATTGTGGTGTGTACGCTGCAGAATACCCAGTATATTTTTCGCAACGCCAAACGCTTAAAGCCCACGGATGTATATCTGCACCTGCTGGCGGTGATCCCTCCGGAGGAACTGAAGGGCGTCACGGCCACCCAGATCGGCGAGCGCGTCCATGCCATGATGGCGGAGGATCTGGGGGAATAACGGGGGGAAATTCGGGATTTCCCCTTGATTTTCCGGGGCCTGTTTTGTATAATGAAGTGACTTTTTGAGAAATGATCCAATTTTGGAGGCTATATTATGAAAAACAGCGAAAAGACCTTGGACAAGATTGTGAGCCTGTGCAAGAACCGGGGCTTCGTGTACGCCGGCTCCGAGATTTACGGCGGTCTGGCCAACGCCTGGGACTACGGCCCTCTGGGCGTGGAATTTAAGAACAACGTGAAGAAGGCGTGGCTGAAGAAATTCGTCCAGGAGTCTCCTTATAATGTAGGGCTGGACGCTGCTATCCTGATGAACCCGGCCACCTGGGTCACCACCGGCCATGTGGGTAATTTCTCCGACCCGCTGGTGGACTGCCGGGGCTGCGGCGCGCGGCAGCGGGCGGACAAGCTGATCGAGGACAGCGCCTCCGGCAAGGGCGTGGCGGTGGACGCTATGACCTTTGAAGAGATGGACGCCTTTGTGGCGGAGCATACGGACGTAGTCTGCCCCAACTGCGGCAAGCACAATTTTACCCCCATCCGCAAGTTCAATCTGATGTTCAAGACCCAGATGGGCGTGACGGAGGACTCCGCCTCCACCGTCTACCTGCGGCCGGAGACTGCCCAGGGTATTTTCCTGAACTTTGCCAATATCCAGCGCACCACCCGGAAGAAGCTGCCCTTCGGCGTGTGTCAGATAGGCAAGGCTTTCCGCAACGAGATCACCCCCGGCAACTTCACCTTCCGCACCCGGGAATTTGAGCAGATGGAATGCGAGTTCTTCTGCCAGCCGGGCACCGATCTGGAGTGGTTCGCCTACTGGAAGGACTTCTGCAAGAACTGGCTGATCTCCCTGGGGATTCATGAGGAGAGTCTGCGCCTGCGGGATCACGAGGCGGCGGAACTGGCTTTCTATTCCCGAGCCACCACCGATATTGAGTATCAATTCCCCTTCGGCAGCGGCTGGGGCGAGCTGTGGGGCATCGCCGACCGCACCGACTACGACCTGGGTCGCCACCAGGAGGCCTCCGGCAAAAGTCTGGAGTATTTCGATCAGGAGAAAGGCGAGCATTATATCCCCTATGTCATCGAGCCGAGCCTGGGCTGCGACCGGGTGGCGCTGGCTTTCCTGTGCGAGGCCTACGATGAGGAAGTAGTGGGGCAGGACAAGAAAGGCAATCCGGATGTGCGCACCGTGCTGCGGCTGCATCCGGCGCTGGCGCCCTTTAAGGCTGCGGTGCTGCCCCTGTCCAAGAAGCTCTCGCCCAAGGCGGAGGAGATCTATCACGCGCTCCAGAAGGACTTCATGGTGGACTTCGACGATGCCGGCTCCATCGGCAAGCGCTACCGCCGGGAAGACGAGATCGGCACCCCCCTGTGCGTTACCGTAGACTTCCAGACTGTGGGCGACGAGAATACCCCGGCGGACAACTGCGTTACCGTCCGCGACCGGGATACCATGGAGCAGGTGCGCGTTCCCATCGACGGTCTGCAGGCGTACATCGCGGAAAAGTGCAAATTCTAAAGCGCCCTCACCGGCGCTTTTCCCCGGAACCAGCGGTTCCGGGGAGATTTTTTTGGATGGCGGTATATTTTTCCGCCGGCCTGCCCATACTCCTGCTTGGAGGGATGCACTATGAAAATTCGGGAAGTTATGACCAGCCCCGCTATCCGGGTTCACCCGGAGGAATCCGTTTCTGTGGCGGCGCGCACCCTGACGCAGTACAATATCGGCGCGCTGCCGGTGTGCGGCAGCGACGGACGGCTGAAAGGCGTCATCACAGACCGGGATATTGTTACCCGCTGCCTGGCGGCGGAGCGCAGGCCGGGGGACACGCCGGTGCGGGAAGTGATGACCGGCGGCGTGGTATCCGTCTCGCCGGATATGGAGGCGTCCGTGGCGGCGCATCTTATGGGCAGGCAGCAGGTGCGCCGCCTTCCGGTGGTGGAGAATGGGCGGCTGTGCGGCATGGTGAGTCTGGCGGATTTGGCCGTACGGGAGGAATGCGCTTTCGACGCCACCGACGCGCTGTCCGACATTGCCAGCAATGTCTCCCAGCGATAGACAGATTCTGAAATAAAAATTTTTCGATTTTCCGAAAAAAGCACTTGACAAGTGGGGGTAGGATGGGTTAATATATGCGAGCGCTTTGGGGGGCGCCTGCGGGAGCTGGGGCTCAGCGAAAAAATTTGGAAAAGGGCGAAAAAAGTTCTTGACAAGATGCGCTGGGCGTGATATAGTAAGCAGGCTAACCCACCGGGGAGCACGGCACCTTGTAAATTGAATAACGCAAAGACGAAAAGAGCACCTTGAACAAACATGGATTGTTTAAGTAGCGAAGAGCGAAGAAACAGCCAACGAAAATTCTTGAGTAAATTTGCTAGAGCGAATTACTTGAAAAATGGTTTTAGCTGCTGAAGAAGCAGTTGAGATACGATTTTTTGAGAGTTTGATCCTGGCTCAGGACGAACGCTGGC
>DVKX01000056.1 GCA_018715805.1 Candidatus Faecousia intestinigallinarum
CCTCCGCTTGAGAGTAGTGTAATTTCTAAGAGGTCTTAAACGAATCCATTAAACTGCCGACAATTGCTGTAGCTTGAGAGTAGTGTAATTTCTAAGAGGTCTTAAACGCGATGGATGCACCATAATCGCAGAATCTAGCTTGAGAGTAGTGTAATTTCTGAGAGGTCTTAAACGGTGAGCACAATGTCCAAAAAGGCAGTAGCGCTTGAGAGTAGTGTAATTTCTAAAAGATCCGTGGGAAGAGATTTGCCTGTGGCTGAGAGGAGTATCTGCTGCGGACGGCAGCAAAAGGAAATAATGGCAGGCGTCCTCATCGTGGGATGCCTGCTAAATTTTTCTCAGGAACCCATGGAAAAGCGGCATTGCCCCATCAGCGTCCATTCTGGTGCGGGTATAGTTCTGTACGCCCAGAAAATCATCCTCCAGAATGACCGGCAGATTTAGGTTTTTCTGAAAAGCAGGCAGGGAAGCGAATATATTGCCGCTGCCAACTCTATTTATACATTGATGACGACTGGCGTTTATATTGTGTTAACAGTTGTATGATAAGATTAACTTCCTGGAATGGAAGGATGTCTGGATTGCTTGGTAATCGCAAATACCGTCGGATGTGCAATTTCGACAGCGGGAAAGGAACTTAGCCTGAAACGCTATTTTGCCGTCGATACTGAGTAATGGATCTGAAAGGAGAAAAGGTGAAACAGAATGGCATTGCTGTACATAGGAATCGATTTGGGAACCTCCGCTGCCAAGCTGCTGCTGGTGGACGGACAGGGACACATTCAGAATACCGTGACGAAGGAATACCCGCTGGAATTTCCAAAGCCCGGCTGGAGCCAGCAAAATCCCGCCGACTGGGTGAAAGCCGTCATGGAGGGGATACCCGAACTTCTGAATGGATTTGATGGCAGATTAGTGACGGGCATCGGCTGCGGCGGCCAGATGCACGGTCTGGTGGTGCTGGATGAGAATGACCAAGTCATCCGTCCGGCGATCCTGTGGAACGACGGACGCACCGCCAAACAGGTGGACTATCTCAATAACGAAATTGGCAGGGAAAAGCTGTCGGCGCTTACCGCCAACATTGCCTTTGCTGGATTTACTGCCCCGAAAATTCTCTGGATGCGGGAGAATGAGCCGGAGAATTTCGCGAGAATCGCCAAAATCATGCTCCCCAAGGACTATATCAACTACGTTCTCACGGGGGTGCATTGCTGCGATTATTCCGACGCCTCCGGGATGCTCCTGCTGGACGTAAAAAATAAGTGCTGGTCAGAGGAAATGCTCGCCATCTTGGGCATTTCTGAAACACAAATGCCCAAACTCTTTGAGAGCTTCCAGGTCGTCGGCACGGTCAAGCCGGAAATCGCCCGAAAGCTGGGCATTCCCGCTGATGCAAAGGTGGTTGCCGGCGCCGGAGACAATGCTGCCGCTGCTGTTGGCACCGGGGTTGTTGGCAAGGGCGGCTGCAATATTAGCCTCGGCACCTCCGGAACCATCTTCATTTCTTCCGATACTTTTGGCGTTGACCCCAACAATGCCCTTCACGCCTTCGCCCACGCCGACGGTGGCTGGCATCTCATGGGCTGTATGCTCTCCGCCGCCTCCTGCAATAAGTGGTTCTGCGATGAAATCCTGAAGACCACAGACTACCCTGCCGAGCAGGCGAACATTACCCTGGACAAGCTGGGACGGAACCGCGTATTCTTCCTGCCATACCTCATGGGCGAGCGCAGCCCCATTAACGATACCAGCGCCCGGGGCGTTTTTCTTGGCATGACCATGGACACCGCCCGGGAAGATATGGTGCAGGCGGTTCTGGAAGGCGTAGCCTTTGCTATGCGTGATTCCTTTGAGGTGGCAAAGTCTCTGGGCATCCACATTCCCGCCGCCAAAATCTGCGGCGGCGGTTCGAAATCGCCGCTGTGGAAGACGATCTTTGCCAATGTGCTGGGAATCCCGCTGGAGATCGTGAAGACCGAGCAAGGCCCCGGTTACGGCGGAGCTATGCTGGCCATGGTGGGCTGTGGGGCGTATGAAAGTGTGGCAAGCTGTGCAGACGCCCTGGTGGAAGTTGCTTCCACAGTCCGCCCTGACCCGGAAATCACCGCCCGGTATGAGGAAAAATATCGGCAATTCCGGAAAATCTACCCTGCTTGCAGGGAATTGTTCGGGGAACTGGTAAAGGAGTAGCGCTATGAAGATCTATTCTGTATTTGACTCCGAATTTAAGCCCTATGGTCAGGTAGTCAAGGGCATGGAGGAAACCGTTACGGAAATTCTGGGCGCCTTATCCCAGACCGCCTGCACCGACTGTGTGGAGTATATCCCCACAGATCCAGCTTTGCAGAGGCTTCCTGCCGCAATTGCCATCAGTGAGCACTGCTTCGGCGGGATGCCCGTTCAACTTGGCTGGTGCAACGGGCACAATACGAAACTGAATTGTCTGGAATACCACCGGGACAGCGAGTTCAACCTGGGCACGGAAGACTTCATTCTCCTGTTGGCAAAGCAGGACGAGGTTAAAGCCGGATTGCTGGACACGGCCAAAGTCAAGGCGTTCAAAATCCCTGCCGGGATACTGGTGGAGGTTTACGCCACCACGCTGCATTACGCCCCCTGTCATTGCGACCCGGACAAGGGGTTCCGGGTACTGGTGGCTCTGCCCTGGGGCACCAACACCGACCGACCGGTGATGAACAATCTAACCATGGAGGACGAACTACTGGCCGCCCGGAATAAATGGCTGCTGGCGCATCCCGATTCTGCAGAAGCCAAGAGCGGCGCAAAGATTGGTCTGATTGGTGAAAACATCGATATTGCAAAATTGATCTGAAAAGGAGAAAAACGCTATGAATATTCCTGAAATCAAGCTTGGCATCGTTGCCGTATCCCGGGACTGTTTCCCCATTGCCCTGTCCACGCAGCGGCGCAGGGACGTCGTTGCCGCCTATGGGGAAGGGCTCTATGAGTGTCCCATCACCGTGGAGAATGAGGCCGACGCTCTGGCAGCTGTGGCGGATGTCACCGCCAATGGCGTCAACGCCCTGGTGGTGTACCTGGGCAACTTCGGCCCCGAAACGCCTGAGACGCTCATCGCCCAGAAATTCAGCGGTCCCGTCATGTACGTTGCCGCCGCGGAAGGAGACGGCGACATGATCAACGGCCGCGGCGATGCCTACTGCGGTATGCTGAACTGCTCCTATAATCTGGGGATGCGCCGCCTGAAAGCTTATATCCCCGAGTACCCTGTGGGCACTGCGGAGGCGTGCGCCAGGATGATCCGCGAGTTCCTCCCGATCGCCCGAGCCATTGTGGGGGTGAAGAATCTGAAGATCATCACCTTCGGCCCCCGGCCTCAGGACTTCTTCGCCTGCAACGCCCCCATCAAGGGTCTATATGAACTGGGCGTGGAGATTGAGGAGAACTCTGAGTTGGATCTGTTGGTGGCCTACAAGGCACATGCAGGGGACAAGCGCATTCCCGAAGTGGTGGCCGATATGCAAAAGGAAATGGACGGCAAGATCTACCCAGATCTACTGGAGCGGATGGCACAATTTGAGTTGACGCTGTTGGACTGGGCGGAGCAGCACAAGGGGGCTCGGAAGTATGTGGCCTTTGCCGACAAGTGCTGGCCTGCTTTCCCGGAGCAGTTCGGCTTCGAGCCATGCTACGTCAACTCCCGTCTGGCAGCCCGGGGCATCCCTGTGGCCTGCGAAGTAGACATCTACGGCGCACTCAGCGAGTACATTGGCGCCTGTGTGACTTCTGACGCTGTTACCCTGCTGGACATCAACAACTCTGTGCCCCAATATATCTACGACGAGGACATTGCCGGTAAGTTCGACTACGACATCAAGGACACCTTCATGGGCTTCCACTGCGGCAATACCCCCAGCTGCAAGATGTGCGACGGCTGCGGCGTAAAGTACCAGCTGATCCAGCACCGTCTTCTGGAGCCAGCAGGCAGCGAACCAGATTTCACGCGGGGCACCCTGGAGGGCGACATCGCCCCCGGCGAGGTGACTTTCTACCGCCTCCAGTGCGACAGCAAGGGCGAGCTGCGGGCATACATCGCCCAGGGAGAAGTCCTGCCCGTTGCCACCCGCAGCTTCGGCGGCATCGGCATCTTCGCCATTCCCGAGATGGGGCGTTTCTACCGCCATGTGTTGATTCAGAAGCGCTATCCCCACCATGGCGCGGTGGCCTTTGCCCACTGCGGCAAGACGCTCTACGAAGTCCTCAAATACTTCGGCATCCAGGATATCGCCTACAATCAGCCCAAGCATTTGCCCTATCCCACCGAAAACCCCTGGGGTTGATAAACAACGAAAAAAGCGGGGGTAAAGGCGCACCGCCCACCTCCCCCGAATCAATACCATCCGGGATGACCAGATGAAGGAACTGGCAGAGTACTTCGGCGTCAAGTATCGGAAAGATTTTCTGAACGGTGAATGACGGACAAAAGCAAATATAAGGATTGGAGGGGTTAAAATGCCTAAGGATGTTAGTGCGTATATAAATGCAGCAATTGTTTTTTTAGCGGTTGTCTGCACTGGCGCATTGGTATTTCGGATTATTTATAATCTGCTCAAGAATAGGTATGCACCGATAACATCTGAGAAAGCGCAAATTGTAGATAAGTATGTAGTAGATAATTTTTCAAAAATATTTGGAAGGCTTGCCAAAAAGCCGCAGTACTATGTTGTGTTCTCCGTGGGAAATAAGAAACGTTCTTTCAGGGTTTCCGAATTCTCTTACAGAGGATACAAAGTAAAGGAACGCGGGACTTTGAAGTATAAAGGAAACAGACTAATCGAATTCTGCTGATAAAGCAAGCGTTCGCTTTCGCGCACATATGACCGCCCCATTCCCTGAAAAAATCCTGTAAATATGGGGAAATCACAGGATAGGGGAACCGAATTGACTACCCAATTGCTGCTTTTGGATTGCGCTGGACAGGGTCACTACCTCTGCTGTGACGCGCCCGCCAGACAAGCACGTCAGATCAAAATAGAATATGCCACCCCAGGAGCGGCGTTCTTTTTCCCTACGGGGAGAATAGAACGCCGCTTTTTTGCGCTTGCGCTGGGAATATCCGTTTTTGCTTTGGGGAATGTGTGGTGGGGTTTCTTTGGGGTTTGGCAGGCGGAATGTGCGGAACCGCAGCTGCCGGAGCGCTCCATCCTGGAAGGACTATGCGGGGCGGCAATGGGAATGCACCAGAGCGGCGCACGGGTTTCCCGGTGGGCAATGTGCATAAATGAATTGTAGGAGTCTCCAAACTTTTACTATTTTTCAAACTGCAATTGACAAAGAAAGCATATTAAGATATAGTGTAAGTATAAAATCGTATGGATTATTTACGGATATTTTTTAGTGGTATGGGAAAGGGGGAAAACGGTATGAAACACTAATGGAAGAGGGATTTGAAATTTCCTCAAGATACGGTACCCTTTTTCAGCAAAACAAGCCAAAAGAAAACCTGCACAAATTGAGAATGGAGGAACACCTTATGAAATTAAGTCGAAAAATTCTGTCCCTGGCGATTTGCGTGGCGCTGCTGCTCAGCCTTTCTGTGGTTGCTTTTGCAATGATCTCCAAAACCTTTTTTATTAGAGAAGCTGATAGCCACCAGTGCATTGGAAGAGGTTCTATTGACGGAAATGTTGCCAGAGCTGTTTTAACTGCCACAGCACTTCCAAACCGGCCGGTACAGCCAGGAGAAGCTTACCGCTCTAAAGTTATGCTGGCTGTTCGCGATAAAAATGGGAATTTCATTGGCACAACAAGCCGTGAAGGTGGAACCTATGCAAATACAACCCACGAAGCCCCTGGAAGCATTGGTTCTATTGGATGCACTTTTGAATTTTCAGGCGTTGATCTTGGTTTATATATTCTGTATAACAACTGATTCCGAGATGCTATTGAAAACAAGGCATAATGGTCTTGCGCCGACTTGCGTCAGGCGTACAATTGCCTGCGGCCGGTTTTCAACGGTCAACGGCACGGCGGGGGAGCATTTTCCTTCCCCGCCGTGCGAAAGGGCTGAACCTTGAAACAAAACAGGAAGTGAAGTTTATGAAAAAAACGATGTTATGCTTGATGCTGGTGCTTTGTCTGTTCCTGGCGGGCTGTGGGGATAACGCGGTCTCAAATCCAACGAACCCATCTTCTGCCGGCAATGCGCCCATGCCGGGATATGACGCCCAGAACCAATATCTGCTGGTCAACGCCATCAGCTTCCAGGAGACCGAGGATTTTTTCTGCGGAAGCAATTTTACTGGCGAGTTTCTTCATTTTTACGACAAGGAAAGCGGTATTTCCGGCGTGCTTTGTACAGATCCCGCCTGTGCCCATGATTCTCCGTCCTGCGGCGCATATATAAGAGCCGGCGCGATGGCTTTCTATTATGATGGCAAGCTCTATTATATCTCCGGTGACAGCGCCAACGCCACCAGCCTAGATTATTTTCTGTGGCGCAGCGATTTGTCCGGCAGGAACCGGGAAAAGGTAAAGCGCATCAGCTTTGAGGATATCATTCTCCCCTATCAGCCCCAGCAGTGTGCCATTCACCGGGGAAAACTCTATATGCTGGGGCAATGCGGCGACCTGGAGGGGACAAAAACCGTCAACCGGGTGACCCTCTTGTCCACGCCGCTGGACAGTTCCGAAGAATATACAACGGTATTTGAAGCTACGGTGGATCATGGCATTCAACCGGCCATGCGGTTTGTGGGGAACGCAGTCTATCTGTCCATTATGACCTTTTCCGAAAAAGAACCCTATGATCTGACGGTTCTGAAATACGACATTGAAACTGGAACCACGGAAACTGTATTTGCGGAAGCCGGAATTCCAGAGATCCCTGGAGCGATCTGGGTGACGGCTCAGGGAGAGATCTATGTGCCCGGTCAGGGAGAGCAGGGCGCGTATGTCTGGAAGATAGCGGACGGCAAGCGGGTGGAGGTCGCTTCCTGGGAGGGCAGCGACTTGGGTATGCCGAAAATTTTGGACAGCGCCATTGTGTTTTTGCAGCGGATCGACGGCGTGCACTATGCCGATATCCGGAACCTCTCCGGTGAGACCATTTACAGCGGAGAGCTGTTCCCGGGGGAGATCCCCAAAATGGACATTGATCTCGCTGGAATCCAGCCCATCGTTGTGGGCGGAGACGCAGACAAGCTCATTCTGAATTGTTGCAATATGAGCGAGGCGGGACTATGGGACTACACACTGATGCTGGAGGTGCGCAACAATATGAAGCCCACCGTCCTTTGGAGCAGCCGGGAATGACATAAAATCATCACAACTACTATGCAGAATAAGGAACATGCAATTTTTTCTAAATACCAGAGAACCCAAGCGCGCGGTGACGCACTTCTCGGCGAAAGAATCAGCCGAGAAAAAATCTGCACGAATAAAAAGGAGGAGAAAATCATGAAAAAAAGCATCGCCCTGTTTCTGCTGCTGGCGCTGCTGCTGACCGCCTGCGCACCGGCGGCAACCCCCACCGAGCCGCCTACTCAGCCGTCCACGGAAGCACCTACACGGATGCTCCCACCGAACCGCCCACCGAGCCTGTGCCGGAGGGCGTGATTCCCACCCAGCCTGCCCCGGAAACCGTGGATTACGATACCTATTTTTCCAAAGTAGACGGTAAAGAAATTTTGGAGCATTATGGGAAGCGGTACCTGGAAAATACCAGCGTTCCATTTGCGGACTATTGGGTGGAAATTGATTCGGGCACGGGCTGCCCTGCCCTGATTTCCTCCAAGAATGGAGAATTGGTAAAAGTACTCTACGAGGATCAAGCCACCGGTATTTCCGGCAGCGACCGCTTTGCGGTGGCAATCGTGGAGGATGGCACAAAGTTTATAAAGCTGGGCTACAATGGAGAAGAGCCGGAGCTGCTCTACACTGTCCCGGATGGTCGTATCAAAGAAAGGATGCTGGAAGTTTATCAGGAGTGTGTGTTCTTCATCGCCAGCGTGGACGAGGAGCACGACGGCATTTACCGTCTGTATGTGCCGGACGGAACGGTAGATTTGCTGGTGGACAATTTGCCTCGGGGGGTAAAGGAGTATCACTTTACCGTGGTTTCCAACTGCGAAATTGTCTGGCGCGTGGATGACGACATTATAGCGCTGTACGGCGAGGAGTACTGGGAAAAGCCCTGCCTGGGTGAGGAGAAGTTGACTCCCAAGGAATTTTATCGGAATTACTATGGCGACAATGAAACCTATGAAGATATGCTGGAGAACCGCAGCGCATTGGAGGACTATGCCTGGAAACTCCAGTATGAGGCTTACCCAGAGGGAGAATTCCCCCGCACCAACTATTACTTAAATACCCTTACGGGAGAAATCAGGATCATCTACTCCGATATTTATTACAACAACCGCTCTGCCATGATGTACCCGGACGGAAGCTACCGGGACAACGACCTGAATATCCAGGACGATAACGGTCTGTGGTTCATGGATGACTACTATATTGCATAAGGGACTTTTGGGCATCGGCAAGACTTGAGACACCGCCAAAAGGCGGAAAAGGAGGCATGATGATTATGCTGAAACGGATCGTAAAATGGAGCGGCGTTGTGCTGGCGATGGCGGTGCTGCTTTCCGCCTGTGTGGCGGGGGAGACGCCGCCGGAGACCACGGCGGGCACAACGACTACGCCGGCCGCCACCCAAACGCCCAACACGGAGCCGCCTGCCACGGCGCCGGAGCCAACGCAGGATGAAACGAAGATCTTGGTGGAAAAGATATATCGGAGTGTGCAGGAAATGGAGGAAAAGGGCCGCGTCTCCTTCGCGGCGGATGGCTCCCCGGAGGAGGTGCTGGAGGTCTATGCGGAGACGGCCTACCCGGCATTTCTGGATGCTCTGCCGGAAGGAAATCTCTTGCGCCCATCGGAGTATATTCCCGTGAGCCAGCGGGTCCTTGATACCATGGATGATGCCATCCGCGTAGAATTCGCCTTTGCCGTCCCGGAGGATGAGTGGTGGTTTCATGCCAACGGAAAGATAGATCAGGAGGGGTTTGAGGGGTATCGGATCATTCCCCAGACGGTCGCTTTGGAGCTTCATGACGATGGGCTTTGGTATGAGGCGTCCGCAGAAGATTTCTATGTGGTAAAATACAAGTCTAGCCCCGGGGGAAGCTTCACGTTCCAGGAGGATTCGCCGGAGGCAGTGGCCGGGCGGGAATACTTGGCACGGATCGCGGAGGAATTCGCCCAGGCGCAGGCTCAGGAGAATGACGAGGCCAGGATCAAGGCGCTGGCGGAGGTGTTTATGAAATGCGTGATTGCCGCCGCCGACTCCCAGAGCATAGACTTCGACTGGACGCAGATCTGCACCCAGGAGGCTACGGAGCTGCTGGGGCTTCGCTCGATGATCCAGCAATATATCAAGTCATTCCGGGGGCCGGAATGCAACCGCGATGATTGGGAGGAGGCAGAGTATGATGCGGTGGCGGTTCACGGGGACACAGCGCTGGTAAAGCTGAGCACTACGCAACAAGTCTATCTGTATTTTGTAAAGATCGACGATACCTGGTGGATCAGCGACTTGTGCCGTCCGTACGCGCGTTGATCGTGCGCGAGAGGGAAATACAACCCACGAAGCCCCTGGAAGTATCAAATATATTGGGTGCGCTTTTACGTTTTCGGGGGTTGATTTGGGTACATATGTCCTAAATAACAACTAATTCAAATCCACCGGTTCCCCTTAGAAACAAGGCATAATGGTCTTGCGCCAGCTTGCATCAGGCGTACAAATGCCTGCGGCTGGTTTTCAACGGTCAACGGCACGGCGGGGAAGAATTTTCCTTCCCCGCCGTGCGAAAGAGCCGAACCTTGAAACAAAACAGGAAGTGAAGTTTATGAAAAAAACAATGTTATGCTTGATGCTGGTGCTTTGTCTGTTCCTGGCGGGCTGCGGGGATCACGCGGTTTCAAATCCAGCGAACCCATCTTCTGATGCGCCCATGCCGGGATACGACGCCCAGAACCAATATCTGCTGCTCAACGCCATCAGCTTCCAGGAGACCGAGGATTTTTTCTGCGGAAGCAATTTACTTGACGAGTTTCTTCATTTTTACGACAAGGAAAGCGGCATTTCCGGCGTGCTTTGTACAGATCCCGCCTGTCTCCATGATTCTGCAGAATGCAGCGCCTATATACAGGCCGGATCCACACTGTCCTATTACGATGGAAAAATCTATTGGATCGCCGGTGAGCCTGACTCCCGCGACGGCTTTCTTTGGAAGAGCGATCTGTCCGGCAGGAACCGGGAAAAGGTAAAGCGCATCAGCTTTGAGGATATCATTTTCCCCTATCAGCCCCAGCGATATGTGATCCATCGGGGAAATCTGTACATATTGGGTCAGGCCAGCGTGGTAGACGATACGCAGACCGGCGCACGGGTATCGCTTTTGTCCCTATCTCTATCCAGCGATGAAGACTTCACCATTTTATACGACGAGACGTTCCCCCATGTCGGCCAGGCAGTGGTCCGCTTTATGGGGCCGTCCATTTATCTTTTCACACCAACTTACCGGAATGCTGGCTCCTCCGATTCCCGGGTGACAGATTTGACCGTGATGAAATTTGATACGCAGAGCGGCGCGTCGGAGGTCATGTATCAGGAGAGCGGCCTCACCGAACGCACAAGCGATATTTGGGTGACCGAGACGCAGGAATTCTATTTGTCTGGGACTACGGAAGACACAGCGTATCTTTGGAAACTGGAAAACAATGCAAGAATAGAACTTGCGTCGCTGCCGGTCGAAGGAGAGGCAGGTCTTACCCTGACGGGTGGAATTGCAATATTTACTTCCATGAAAGCGGATACCCGATGGGTCGAAATTTGCGATCTTTCCGGCGCAGCTATTTACAGCGGCAAGCTCTTCCCAGGCGCCATACCCGGGCTGGACGGAGATCCTAACGCCTACAGCTATGGAGTTGTGGGCGGTGACGCAGAAAAACTGATTTTAATGCTCAACAGCCCCTTCTCGCTGGATGAAAACTATACCATATTGTTGGATTTGAACAACGATTTGGAGGGGACGGTCCTTTGGAGCGGCCAGGATTAGAAAAGGAGGCGAATTCATGGAACTTCAGCTAAAAGATGTGACGAAAAAATACGGGGAAAAGGTGGCGCTTGACCGGTTCTCCTACACTTTTGGGCAGGGAATTTACGGCATCTTGGGCGCGAATGGCGCAGGAAAAAGCACCATGATGAACCTCATCACCGACAATCTCCGGCGGGACGGCGGTTCTATTACCTACGATGGCGAGGACGTTCGGGAAATGGGCGCGAAATACCGCCGTATCCTGGGTTACATGACCCAGCAGCAGGGCTTATACGAGGGCATGACGGCGGAGAGCTTCCTGGTATATATGTCCCGCCTGAAAGAAATCCCCAGAAAAAAGACCCTGGGGGAGATCGACCGGGTTTTGGAGATGACGAATCTGGCCGATGTGCGCCACAAAAAAGTGGGCAGCTTTTCCGGCGGCATGAAGCAGCGGGTGCTGCTGGCGCAGGCGCTGCTGGGCGACCCCAAGGTGCTGATTTTGGACGAACCCACGGCTGGGCTTGATCCCCGGGAACGGGCGCGGCTTCGGGATCATATTTACCACCTGGCGCAAAACCGCGTGGTACTGCTGGCGACCCACATTGTCAGCGACATTGAGGCCATCGCGGATCGTATTCTCCTGCTGCGGCAGGGGAAGCTGCTCCGCTCCGGCACAACTGGCGAGCTGATCGGTTCTCTCCCGGCAGACTGGAAGCCGGTGCTCCATTCGTTCAGCCTGGAGGATGTGTACCTGTACTATCTGGGGGAGGACGGCCATGAATGAATGGACACGCATCCTCTCCAACAGAAAGCGGCGCATCGCCATTTTGTGTATTCCATTGGTGTGCCTGGCTCTGTTCTTTTTCCAGAAATGCGATGGAAACTTTGGCGCGCTGATCCCGGACGCGCAAGACTACCGGGCGCTGCTTGCCTCCTATCAGAACACGCCCCCAGAGCAGATCGCCCAGGCTTTGAAAGAGACCTGGGAGATTTCCTCCAATGAGCAGAGGCTGCTTTCCCAGGCGGAGTATCTGCGGGACTATCCCGGGTATCTGGCTCGGGTGCAGAAGCAGGCGGCGGACCTGCAGGCCACCAAACTGTTTGGCGGCGATGAACATTCCTTTGTCTACCGCAACATCGTAAAGACGGCAAAGGACTTTGCCGCCCGCTCTGCCGATGGTATTCGCCTGGGCAACCTCCGTACGGTGCAGGACTGGCTGGCCTTTTCCCCGGCGGACTGGGGCTTTCTGGCGGTGATCCTGCTGCTGGTGATGTCCTTTATGGAAGAGCGGACGAAAGGACTGGCGGCGATCATCCGCTCCTGCCCTGCAGGCCGTGGAAAATTGCAGGCATCCCGGCTTCTGGTGCTTCTGGCCTACTCCGCCGGGATGACGCTGCTTTTCTACTATCTTCCCCTTGCCCTCTCCCTGACGCTGGACGGCGCCTGGGGTGACTTGGGGCTTCCGGTACAGTCTTTGGCGGAATTCCAGAAATGTACCCTGGATCTCACTTTCAGCAGTTTCTTTATCTGCTTTTTCCTGGTGAAAACCGCCTGCGGATTTCTCCTGGGCGTGCTTTTCTGGTTCTTGCTGAGTTTTTTGGAGCAGGTGCAGCTTTGCTGGCTCATGACGGCAGCAGGACTGGCGGCAGAGTATTTGCTCTACACTTTCATCCCGCCCCAATCCATTTTCAGCCCCCTGCGCTGCATCAATGTGTTTTCCTACATCTTCACCTCCGGCCTCTTCACCGGGTATGTAAACTACAATTTCTTCGGATTTCCGGTTTCCCAGAGGACACTGCTGCTGGGATTCCTGGCGGTTTCCGTGGTGGTGCTGGGCAGCAGTACGGTATGGGTGCTGACCCACCGTTATCCCTTTGGCAACCGGGATCGGCTGGGCAAATGGCTGCATCTGTGGAACCGGGCGGCAGACAGCCTTCGGCGGCACCTGGGGCTGACTGGCTTTGAATGGTATAAACTCCTGTTCATGAGTGCCGGCGGTATTTTCCTGATCCTTGGGATCATTCTGAGCGGAGGCGTCCGGGGGAGCAGCAATATGTACAGCAGGCCGGAGGATATGATATACCGCCAGTACATTGGGCAGATCCAAGGCTCTGTGCGGCAAGACACATTCGACTACCTGGCAGAAGCCAGACGAGCCCTGGAGGAATCCTCCATGGACACCACAGAATTTGAAATGGCGCTGGATCGGCTTGAGACGCAGATCGCCGAGTTGGAGGGAGGCGCGTGGATCGTTGACGAAACCGCTTTCATGAACTTCTACGGCAGTCGATCCTGGCGCGTCCAGCGCTTCAACGCCATGGCTGCCATGATCGTTCTCACCGTCTGCCTGTCGCCGCTGTTCGCCTGCGACCAGAACGGCGATGTTCGGAAAGTCCTCCGCTCTGCTCCCGGCGGGCGGGGGAGGCTGTTCCGGGCAAAATACTTCGTGGCGCTGGGCGTGACGCTCTTGATGTGGCTGCTGATATTCGGGCGGGAATGGCGCTATGCAGCAACCAGTATGGGGAATACCCTGTTAGCGGCGCCCTGCAGCAGCATTGCCCTGGTGAAGGGGTTTCCCATGACGGTGGGGACATTCCTGGCGCTGCTCTATCTTGCCAAGGCGCTGGCGATGCTGATACCCATGCACCTGTGTATTTTCTTCGGCGAGCGGTGCGGCAGCTTTGAAAAGGTGTTCTTGTTCAGCAGCGGCACGCTGCTGCTCCCGGCGGCGGCCTATTACTTCGGCGCGGATACCATGGGGTACGCGACTCCCATGTCCCTGATGGCTGACGGAAGTCCGCTGCTCTCCGGCGCGTCCGGCATCCTTGGGTTCGCTTTGTGGTTGCTTCTGTCCCTGCTGGCGCTGTTCGCCGCCCGTCGGGATTGGTGCAAATAGACCTGGACAAACTCCCCATGGAGTGGCAATGATAGAAACTACAATATCAAGGAGGAGAGGATCATGAAAAAACGGTTGCCCTGTTTTTGCTGCTGGCGACCCGCATCGCCAGCGACATTGAGGCCATGGCTTCGATAAGAGTAGACCTGCCAACACCATGTAGACCGCGAATCCATATAATCATATGCATTCCCCTTTCACAGCCGTACCACTTTTGTGGCGATGTTCTCGCAGAATGCTTTATCATGTTCCACAAAAAGAATTGTGGGTTTGAATTGCAGGAGAAGCTCCTCGATCTGCATTCTGGAGATCACATCGATATAATTCATAGGTTCATCCCAGATGTGCAGGTGCGCAGGCTCGCAGATGGATTTTGCCAGTAATACCTTTTTCTTCTGCCCTGCACTTAGGGCGGACATATCCTTTTCCATCTGCACTTTCGGAACATCCAGCTTGGCCAGCATAGCAAGAAACAGGCTTTCGTCGATGCCGCTGTCCCGGGCAAAATCCGCAAGCCCTCCACGCAAACCAGAGGTGTCCTGACTGACATAGGAGATTCTCAGGCCGTTGCCACACCAAATTTCGCCGGTATGAGGAATTTCCTGACCGCAGATCAGCTTGATGATGCTGCTTTTCCCGCTGCCGTTGGCTCCTTGTAAGGCGATCCTGTCGCCCATGTGGATGGGGAAGCTGATTTCCTCACAAACTGCTCCACTGCCGTAGTCGATGGTCACATTCCTTAGCTCCACCAGCCGTTTGGTGTGAAAGGGAGTTTGAAAGATTTTCAGCTCGTCGCTGCGCTCAATGTTTTTCAGGAGCTTGGATTTTTCTTCGATAGAGGCATTACGGCGCCGCTCGATTGCCTTGGCTCGCGCCATAGACTTCTTTGCCTTTGCGCCCTGTAACGGCCGCCAGCCCTTTACATTGTCCACTTCCAAGGGATCGTGCCGCAGTTTTCTCCGCTCAGCAGTGTCGGACCAGGCCGCCTTTTGCTTTGCGGTTTCCTCAAGCCGGCGGATCTCCTGCTTCAGCTTTTCATTCTCAGCCTGCTCAAAGCGATCCTGACGCTGTTTATTTTCATACCAGGTTGAGAAATTCCCCCGGCAGACCTCGATGCTGGCCTTGTTAATGGACAGAATATGATCCACGCAGCCATCCAGAAAAGCACGATCATGGGATACCAGTATAAACCCTTTCTTGCTGCTCAGGTATCTGCTTACCAGCTCACGACCCTGAATATCCAGATGGTTCGTAGGTTCGTCAATGAGCAGGAAGTTGTTTTCTTTCAGAAACAGAACTGCAAGCATCAGCTTCGTCTGCTCACCATTGGAAAGGGTTTCGAAAGGCCGGTACAATACATCATCGCTTAGCTGCAATGCATTCATTTCCCGGGCAAGCTGCCAGTATTGATATTCAGGATCAATTTCCTCCACCACATCAATGGCGAAGATGGTCTTATCTGCTACAGGATAAGGGAAATAGGAAAATGTGACAGAAGCAGAAATACTTCCCTGATACGCATATTTTCCCAGGAGCAGATTCAGGAACGTGGTCTTGCCCCTTCCGTTTCGGCCGGTGAAACCCAGCCGCCAGTTGGTGTCGATCTGAAAACTTGCATTCTCAAAAATGTTTTCGTAAGTGCCATCATAGGCAAAGGTTAGATTAGATACTTGAATTAAAGACATAGTTGCCCTCCATAATGTAGAAATTGGCTGCAGGAAAGCACTCCCGCAGCCAATGGGCAACGCAAACTGACCCCATAGGGGTAAGTTACACACGCATGGTTGAAAGAAAGCACATTCCTGCAAAGGGCACACAAACTCCAGCGGCGGATGCCGTCGCTTTACAAGTTGCAAATTGCCCAGATTTTCAGCAGGTAATGTTGCGCATTCTTTCAACTCCATTCTGTATCAATTGAGATAAGTATACCATATCGAATTTGATTTGTCAATGAAAAGACAGCTCCATGATGCGTTCATCCTCATCACGGTGAACTTCGGTAAAACCAAATTGCGCATACAGCGTCTTGGCAGCATCGTTTCCCTCGATGCAGCACAGGTCGCCTTTCTGTACTTGCCGTCCTGGTTCATGGTATCCAATCTAGCCTTGTTGTCGCTTTTCCAAACCCATGCCAACCGGGGGGCACCATCATCGATCACGAAAGCAGGGCTTCGATGATTGCGATGTGTATTTTTATTGCGAGAAGCAAACCACGATTAGGGTCAACTCTGTAGAAAACAAAAAAGCGCCCATCCTCGGTTGAATCGAAGATGAGCGCTGCTGTGTATCTGTGTATTGGATTTAGTTGGAACAGGGTATATCAGAACCTCGGGGTATAACGAAACCGCAAGGCGTTTTGGCCTTGCGGTTTGTTGTTTTGGTGGAGATAAGCGGGATCGAACCGCTGACCTCTTGAATGCCATTCAAGCGCTCTCCCAGCTGAGCTATACCCCCAAATATGTGTGCTGAATCAGACAGCTTTTGTATTATAGCACACATCGTGGTTTTGTCAAGTAGATTTTGAAATTTTTTTGAAATTTTTGAAAGCGCTCGAAGGGACGTCGTCATCGCGCAAAAGAAGCCCCAGGAGGTGGGAATCAGTCAGTGCTGGAGCGGAGTAAGCGCCGTCTAAAATGGCGGCGACATTCTCAGGATCGTTTTCGATCTCCTTGGAGTAGAGCTGCGCCGTGGAAACGGTATCGCCCCCCAGGAGATTCACCAGCAAAGCGCCGGAAATAATGAATTTGACCCGCGCCCAGATCTCTCCGTCGGAAACGGCCTGGAGCCAATAGCGCTGGACGCCGTAGCGCGCCAGAGCCGCGATTTCTTCGAACCATGCGCCGGGGACGGGCTGCGCCAGACGGCTGCGCCACTGGGGCGTGAGAATTTCCAAGCGCCGGTAAAAATCCAGGAAGCCGGAGACGTCGGGAGGGGATGCCAGCTTTTTCCCGCTTGTCAGCAGGGCTTCCGGCTGGCAAGCGGGAAGCGCGCCGCCGCAAAGCGCGCCTTCCACGCCGCTGCTATATACCAGCATGGCGGCCAGCCGCTCCGGCAGGGAATAGTGGGTATCCTGCAAAAGCGCCAGTACAGCGGCGCGGGACTCCCGCAGAACGGCCATGGTATGCAAGTCATATTCCGGGGCGCTTCCTCCGGAAATCTCCTGACAAGTCATGGCTTCCGGAGAGGCGGAAAGAATGAGCCTTGCTGCCTCGGGGCAGGAAAGCTCCAGCCCTAACTCCACAAAGTTCCCATAGTCATGGGAAATACGGGGAAAATCCCGGCAGACCTGGCATAAAGCCCCCGCGCCCAATTCTGCATGGATACGGCAAAGACCGTCTCTGCGCCACATAGGGCAGCGCCGATCCGTCTGGCGCATCACCACGCCCTCCGGGGTGTCCTGCAAGACGCTGCGGAGCAGATCGCCCAAGGAACCGGACAGACTGCGGTAATAGGCCGCAGAAGCGTCGTCAACTTCCACATCCCATTCCTTGCAGCAGCTATCCGAACAGGCTCCGGCCAGACAGCGAAAATCATGGTAATAATTTGGGGTAAACTGCTGCATTTCAGTCAACGCTGGAGGGTTTCAGAGCATAGAGAGAAGAGGCCGCGTCCCGCAGGGCGTCTTTACTGCCTTGGATGGCGTTCTGCAGGTCGCTCAGCCGGGCGCTGACCAGATCGGCGACCTTTCCCATCTGGGCGTTAGCATCGTCCACTTTGGCGGTGGCTTCGGCCAAAATCGCATTGGCCTGGCTGCAAATCTGGGAGGCGCGCTCCTTGGCCTCCCGTTCCATCCGCTCTGCCCGACGATAGGCCTCCAGCTCGGCGCTGGCGTCGGCTGCGGCAGAAACGGACGAAGCGTTGGAAAGCTGCTGTTCCAGCTCGGCGCAACGGGATTGGCATTGGGAAAGCTGCTCTTTGAGGGTATTATTCTGATTGGCCACATCTCTGAGCTGCGCCAATTCCGCGTTGGCAGCGTTCAGCTGAGCCTTGAGCTGGCTTAACTCCGTATTGTGCTTGTTGGTGAGATATTGAATATAATTGACCACATCTTCCCGGTGAAAGCCGTGAAAAGCGGCGCGAAAATCCTGGGGTGTCGCCATAGAGGAACCTCCTTTTGCCGAAAAAGGGCGAAGTAAATAAATTTTGCTCTAATCCTGAAAATTATACCACAATTCTGCCGGAAACACAACACCTTTCCCGCGGCTGATTTCGCTTTGCGTTTTTTTAGAAAATTCCCTCTTTACAAATGCGGAAAACCCTGTTATAATACAACTCGCGATTAGATACACGCGCCAGTGGCTCAATGGATAGAGCATCAGATTCCGGTTCTGAGGGTTGGGGGTTCGAGTCCCTTCTGGCGTACCACGCCGGAGCAAAGTCCGCTTTGCTCCGGCGTTGTTTTTTGAAAGAAACGGAGTGGCAAACTGGTTTTATGGAGGAAAGTAGCATGGGATTTTCCATCGATACATGGCTTGCAGCGTATCTTGCAAAGCTGGAGGAGCGCTTTGGCGGGCGGCTGTGGTTCGTGGGACTGCAGGGCAGCTTTGCTCGGGGAGAGGCCACGGAAAGCAGCGATATTGACGTGGTGGCGATTTTGAACCGGCTTTCCCCGGAGGATGTCCAGGCTTACAGCCAATTATTGGATACGCTGCCGGAACGGCAGCGGGTGTGCGGGTTTCTTTCCGGCAGGCAGGAACTGGAAAGCTGGGATCGGAGCGACTTGTTCCAGTTCTGCTGGGATACTACCCCCATCCAGGGAAGTCTGGAAACGATCAAGGCCAGGATTACCCGGGAAGACGTTCGGCGGGCGATCCATACAGGCGTGTGTAATCTCTATCATATGTGCGTGCACAATATGGCGCATGAGAAGAGCGGGGAAATTCTGCGGGGGCTATATAAATCCGCGAGGTTTACTTTGCGCGCCATTGCCTATTGGCAGACGGGAGCGTATTTCCGGCGGCAGGAAGAACTGATGGAGCATTTGCAGATCGGGGAACAGAGAATCCTGGAAAACGCCCTGGCGCTGGGGGACATGGAGACGCTTTCCCCCCAGGTGCTGGAGGCTTTTTCCCGGGAAATGCTGACTTGGTGCAGCGGCTGGATCACAGAAGCAGGCGTATAGTGCCTGCAAGCAGCAAAAACCCGGCGGTTTGAACCGCCGGGGATTTTTATTGAATATGGGCGTGGTTGTTGATATGATCCTGACAATAGCAATGATAGCCCTTGCACTTGGAGCAATAGCGGAATTCCAACTCCGGGTTGCTCACATCGGTACGGCCGCATACGGTGCAGCGGTGGGTGTAAGGGGCTTGAACGGAAGCGGTGGTGGCTTCGTAGGAGCCTGCGCTGGGAAATACGATGGGCTTTGCCTTTTTGGACTTGCGGGAAGTTTTGCGGAAAAGCCGCCGGGCGTTCGCCCGCCAGGAAAGAGGGATTACATTCAGCACATCTTTGCCGAAGAACAGGAAATAGTTTGCCAGCGCCACTACGGGGAACAGATTATAGGGGAAGGGGTACGCAATCAGGCCGTAGAACACCAGGATGAGATCCAGCAGCGCGAAGATCCAGGCGCGGACAGGGATGATGAACATCAGCAGGAACTGGGCGTCTGGGAACAGGGTAGCATAGGACAGGAACAGACTCATGTTTAGATAATATACGTCTGCCCGCCCACCAAAGATCAGGCAGAAAATATCCATCATCACAATGCCTGTGAGGTAGAACAGATTAAAGCGGAGCGTACCCCAGATGTTCTCCATGGCACGGCCAATGGAATAGTAGCACAGCAGGCTGATGGCGGTGAAGAGAAGCCCCCCCGCGTCAAAGGTAAGGGGGTAGGTGATGAGCCGCCAGACCTGCCCGTGCAGAATGGCGGTACGGTCGAAGCAGAGGAGGGCATAGAGAACATAGTTTTGAGCCATTTGGGTCATAATATAGACCACAGCCGTACCCAGGACGATATACAGCATCAGATTAGGGATGCCTTTATTCCGATTCTTGAAGCAGAAACGCTCAAATTTGCTGCGCAAATCTTCCAACTCCCAATAATAAGATCGCCATTATTTTACCAGCTGGCAGGAAAAAAGTCTATAGGAGAATTGTAAACATTCTGGCAACAAAGTAGACGGCCACCGCCAGTAAAATGTTGGCGGCGTCATCGCGGAGGTTTTTCGCGGTATTGTACTTGCTTCCGGGACGGTTTTTTGATATAGTAAGGGAACGTTGCCTGGCGTCGGAGTTTTCTGGACGCAGGTATTGCAAATGAGGTATACCAATGCGGTTTTCTATTCTTTCTTTTCTGCCCACAAAGCACCGGCTGCAGGTTGTGTCCGCCAGCTTGCTGGAGCGGCTGCAGGGATTGGATTTTACTATGCCGGATCGGATGTACGACCGGGGGCGCAACGACGGCGCCATGTATCTGGCCAGTTCCCGGAAGATGGCCAGGCAGCTTTTTTCGCTGGTGGACAAAACGCGCTTCCCAAATTTCCTGGACGTGGGCTGCGGCAAAGGATTTATTCTTTGGCAGGCGCAGGAGGCGGGATTCTCCAAAGTGACCGGGGTGGAGTATGACGAAAAGCTGGCGCAGATCTGCCGCGGAAATCTCCAGCGGCTGAATTTACAGGACGCCGTGACAGTCGCGCAGGGAGACGCCCGGGAGTTCCCGGACTACGGGGAATACGACGTATTTTACTTCTTCAACCCCTTTGTGGAGGAGGTCATGGAGCAGGTGGTCAGCAAGATCATCCGCCAGTGCGCCGGGAAGGAGATCGTGATTATCTATTACCGCCCCCGGTATCCCGCGCCGATAGAAAAAAGCGGATATTTTCACCTGGAGTATGTTCTGCGGGATCGGGATCGAAACTATGATATCCATGTATATCGGGGGAACATCCCGGAGAAAGAGGGAATTGACATTTCCCAGGAATGTGCTATGATACAAAAAAACTGCATACAAGCCTTATCAAGAGTGGTGGAGGGAACGGCCTGATGAAACCCGGCAACCTATCGATCTATCGATGCGATGTGGTGCTAAATCCGGCGGCAACGGAAGATGAGGATTCGATTACCGCACATCGGATCTTCGGTGTGCGGTTTTTTGTCGAAAGGATGGATGCAGAATGGAAAAAAGATTGTTTACTTCAGAATGCGTGACCCCAGGACATCCGGATAAGGTGGCGGACGCCATTTCCGACGGTATATTGGATGCCTGCCTTGCGCAAGATCCTGGTTCCCGAGTGGCTTGTGAAACCATGGTAACCAGGGATACGGTGATTATCTGCGGCGAGATCACCACCAAAGCGGCGGTGGATTATCCGGCAGCAGCGCGGGAGGCGATTCGCAGCATTGGCTATACCCGCGATGACGAGGGGTTCTGCGCAGACACAGCGGAAATTATTTGCCGCGTTCACACCCAGTCGGCGGACATCGCCCTGGGAACAAATGACGAAGTGGGCGGCGCGGGCGATCAGGGGATGATGTTCGGAGGCGCGTGTCGGGAAACGGCGGAGAAAATGCCGCTGGCGGCGGCGCTGTCCCGGGCGCTGTGCAATCAGCTCACCGCCTATATGGAGGAAAACCCGGAGCTGCGGCCAGATGGAAAGACCCAAGTTACCGTCTGCTATGACCAGGCGGGAAACGTGGCGGGAATTGACACGGTGGTGGTGTCGGTGATGCACCGGAATACATATCCCATGGCGGCGCTGCGGGCGGACGTCCGCGCACGAGTCATTGCCCCGGTTCTGGCGCGTTACGGGTTTTCCCAGGAGGCGGTGGAGCACATTTATATCAATCCTACCGGGAAGTTTGTCATTGGAGGCCCCAACGGGGACACCGGCCTGACAGGCCGGAAGATCATTGTGGATACTTACGGCGGCTATTTTCCCCATGGGGGCGGCGCGTTTTCCGGAAAAGACCCCACCAAGGTGGACAGAAGCGCAGCCTATATGGCGCGGTATTTGGCCAAGAATCTGGTGGCGGCCGGGCTGGCGGATAAGGTGCAGGTACAGCTGGCCTATGCCATTGGCGTGGCGGAGCCGGTTTCCCTGCGGGTGGACAGCTTCGGTACCGGGAAGCTGCCGGACAGCGACCTGGAAAGGCTGCTGCGGAGCGTCAGCGACCTGACTCCGGCGGGGATCATCCGCAAGCTGAACCTGCGCCGCCCGATCTACGCTGCTACTGCCCGGAATGGGCATTTCGGCGTGGCGGATTATCCCTGGGAGCAGGAGGACTTAGCGCCGCTGCTCCGGGAAAAAGCAAAATAAACGGTAAAGGCGCACGGCATATGGAGAAAGAGGAGATTCAAAGTGGAAATATCATGCGTTTGGGAGCATAATGGCCAGGACACGATCCTCTATGCGGTGAATTTCCCCGGCGCTTTTTCCCGGGGGAACTCTTTGGAACAGGCGCGGGAAAAAATGCCCCTGGAGATCGTATCTTACTTGCATTGGCTGGGAAGAGAGGCGCCAACGGCACTGACAACGGCGATTGTGCAGGAGAAAACGTCCGCCCTGGATATTCGGGACGCGGATTCGGATGTGCTGTTTGATGCGGAACGGCTCCCCGTGACACAGGAAGAATACGCACAGGGGAAAAGCCTTGCAATGAAATCTGCGGCGGATTTCCATGCGCTCTACCAGTCCATTGCGGATAAGAATACAAGCTGTTTGCCGGTTCGCCGTTGCTTTTACGGCAATGTCCCCCGCACGGCAGAGGAGATGTATCAGCATACCAGAAACGTGAACTGCTATTATTTTTCGGAAATTGGTGTGGAGGCAGACAATGCCGGCTCCATCGTAGAGTGCAGAGCCAGAGGTTTTGCCGCACTGGAGCGGCAGGAGGATTATTTGCGGAATCCTGTATTTGAGGGCAGCTACGGAGAACAGTGGTCGCTGCGGAAGGTGCTCCGCCGCTTTGTATGGCATGACCGCATCCATGGAAAAGCCATGTGGCGTATGGCGGTCAAAACCTTTGGAGCGCAGAGCGTGGACGATGTATTTTGCTTCCGAGAGTGAAAAGCGCTCCATGGGCGCGGCTAGGCGGAAACGTTTTCCCCGTGATATAGCGTTTGCATTTTGGGCAGAATGTTGATAAAATAAAAAGAAAAAACAGGGGGCATTTTGTATGCTGGAGTATATACGCATCGGCTGCGCCGTGCCGCAGGTAGCGGTGGGCGATCCCAAGGAGAACACTGCCCAGATCTGCGATTTTCTGCGTCGGGCAGAGGAACAGGGATGCGATCTTGTGGTATTCCCAGAATTAGCTACTACGGGCTATAGCTGTGCAGATTTGTTCTTCCAGGAGGCGCTGCTGCATGGCGGACGGGAAGCGCTGCGGGAGATCACGGCGTATACTGCGAAATTTGCAAAGCTGACGGTATTCTTAGGGCTGCCCTGCGCTTTTGCCGGACAGCTGTATAATTGCTGCGCGGTGATTGCGGGCGGCAAGGTGCTGGGCGTGGTGCCTAAGACCTTCCTCCCCAATTATGGCGAATTTTATGAGCGGCGCTGGTTCCACTCCGGGCTGGATCTGCCATTGGCAGAGGTGGACAGCCGGGAGCTGGGGCTGACGGAGGGCTATTCCGTTCCTGTGGGCGGCGATCTGATCTTCCAGACCCGGGGAGCGAACGTGGGCGTGGAGATCTGCGAGGATCTGTGGTCGCCGCTGCCGCCCTCCACCATGCTGGCGCTCCAGGGGGCGGAGGTGATTGTGAACCTCTCCGCCTCCAACGAAATTATCGGCAAGCGAGATTACCGCCGGGAGCTGGTGCGGCATCAGTCTGCTGCCACCAGCACCATTTATGCCTATGCCTCCGCCGGATCTACGGAATCCACCCAGGATTTGATTTTCTCCGGCCACTGTCTGGTGGGGGAGAATGGCACGATTCTGGCGGAGACGCCCAACGGCATCGGTACGAACCGGCTGCTGGTGGCGGATGCGGATCTGGGAAAGGTGCGCGCCGACCGGAGAAAGACCAACAGCTTCCGGGAGGCGGCCAGCGTATATGCCGGGGTGGCACGGCAGATTTTTGTGGACGGGGAAGAGGCTCGTTCGGACGGCAGCCGGTACGCGGTGAACAAGCTGCCCTTTGTACCCGCCCGTCGGGAGGAACGGGAGAGCCGGTGCATGGAAATTTTTGATATGCAGGTGGAGGGTCTGCGCCAGCGGCTGGTGCTGCTGGGCAGCAAGACTGTGGTAGGGGTATCCGGCGGCCTGGACTCGACCCTGGCGCTGCTGACAGCGGTGGAAGCGATGCATCGTCTGGGGCGTCCTGCCGGTGATGTCCACGCCATTACGATGCCCTGCTTCGGCACGACGGACAGGACGTACAGCAATTCCCTGGCATTGATGAAGGCGCTGGGAGTCACTACCCGGGAGGTCAATATCCGGGAGGCGGTGCTGCTCCATTTCCGGGACATTGGTCATGACCCGGCGGTACTGAACGCCACCTACGAAAACGCCCAAGCCCGGGAACGCACCCAGATCCTCATGGACTATGCCGGCGAGGTAGGGGGCATTGTGGTAGGCACCGGCGATTTGAGCGAGTTGGCGCTGGGCTGGTGCACCTATAACGGCGACCATATGAGTATGTACGGCGTGAACGCCTCCATTCCCAAAACCCTGATCCGCTGGATGATTGAGGCGATTTCGGAAATGGCGGAGTTTGCTCCCGCGCACAGCGTGCTGATGGATATTCTGGACACCCCCATCAGCCCGGAGCTGCTCCCGCCGGATGCGCAGGGCAGAATCGCCCAGCAGACGGAGGACATCGTAGGCCCCTATGCGCTGCATGATTTTTTCCTGTATTATATGCTGCGGTTCGGCTTCACGCCGAAGAAGATATTTACCTTAGCCTGCCGCGCATTCCGGGAGGATTTTGACCAGGACGCTGTGAAAAAATGGCTGAAAGTATTCTACCGCCGGTTTTTCGCCCAGCAGTTCAAGCGCAACTGTCAGCCGGATGGCGTAAAAGTTGGCTCCGTGGCGCTGGGCCCCCGGGGTGACTGGCGGATGCCCAGCGACGCTTCCGCCCGACTCTGGCTGGAGGAAGTAGAGACGCTTTGAACCGACAAAAATGCAAGGGCAGCCGTCAGGCTGCCCTTTGATAATGCGGCGGGCGGTTGCCCAAAGACAAGCGGCTCATAATAATATAGGCTGTATCTGCCGTCCTTCCAGGGCAGCTTTGATTGTCTGGGGGATCTGGGCGAAATCCGCTACCATGCTGGTGGGCTTTTTCTCCGGATCGTCCTGCCCGAAGGGAACAAAATAGTAGTGCTTTTTCCCCAGCAGCCTGCCGATATTCTCGGCAGCGCCGGCCAGAGCATCGTTGGTAGACACGGCTAGGATTACCGGTCTGCTGTTGCGCAGGTGGCTTTTTGCGGCCATGGTCACGGGCGTATCGGCAATGCTGTGGGACAGCTTTGCCAGAGTATTGCCTGTGCAGGGGGCGATCACCAGCGCGTCCAGCAGCTGTTTCGGGCCGATGGGCTCTGCTTGAGCAATGGTGAAAATGGGCGTTCGTCCGCAGATTTCAGAGGCGCGGCGAATATGCTCCTGGGCGGTGCCGAAGCGGCTGTCCGTGGCGTAGACCGTCTGGGAAAAAATGGGGATCAGAGCAAACTCCTCCGTCAGCCGCTCCATTACCGGAAATACTCGGGAAAAGGTGCAGAAGGAACCGCACATAGCAAATCCAATGGTCATTGTGTTCCCTCCGTGGCCGCCAGACGGACGGCGGTAGCGGCGATCAGGCGGCCGCTGCTCTCCGGCGCGTCCTTCCCCGGCAGACCTCTTGCCCAGAGCACATCCTCGCCGGCAATGCCCTGCTGGGATGCCAGATCAATTTTCCGGCAATCCGGACGGCATTGCCGGACTTGTTCTTCCGACAGTACCGGAAATGGGGCAGTGTTGAAAATGACCCGGTAGCGCAGGAGATTTCCCCCTAGTTTGGCGGTCTCCACGGCGCCGTAACCCAAGGCGGGGAGAAGTGCCCGGTGGGTGGTATTTCGGGTAGCAACGGTTACATGGGCGCCCATAGCCCGAAGCAGCTGGGCGAGGCATTTTCCAATGCGTCCCCAGCCGATGATGAGAACCTGGCAGCCATGGAGCGTGCAGGTAAGATGGGGCAGCAGCTGCTTCACAGCACAATGGGCGGTGATGGCGGCGTTTTGAGATAAGTAGATGGCGTCTTGCAAAAAATCCGCTTTGCGGTAGTTGGAGAGTTCTTTATCGCATAAGTCGCCGCCAAATACGGTGATTGTTTTCGGCAGCTGCGATAAAAGCTCCGCCAGAGGCTGCCCGCCCTTTAAGATGCCCGGAGAAGAAAACGCGGGGACGGGCAGCAGCAGATGGGTCACATCTGCGTCCGGCTCGGCGGCAAGATCACAGCCCCGGTGCAGAAGGTCAGCTTTTGCATACTCCAGCGCCGGGCTTGCGCCGGATAAATAAAAACGACAGCTATTCAAAATAAATCACCCTTTCGTGCCAGAATATGCTGGACGGGATAGGGTTGTGCTTGATTTTCGGACGGATTCCTGTATAATAAAATCGTAAGAGGTGATGCATATGCAGAGATTGGGATTTATCCATGATATGATGGATGTAAAAGTACTGTTGCTGTTGGTGACCAGCCGCTCCAACTATCCCCTTTCCCTACAGGAAGCGTATGAACTGTGTTATCAGGACGACTGCCTGAGTTATTTCGACGTGTGTACTGCCATCCCGGAGATGGTGAAGACCGGCCATCTGCGGCAGGTGGAGGGAGAGAAATATGAGATTACGGAGAAAGGGCGGGAAACCTGCGCGCTGACGGAGGATTCCATCGCGTTTTCCGTGAAGCAGCGGGCGGAGAACGCTGTGGCGCGGTTTAATCGGCAGATGCGTCGGAGCAGTTTTGTAAAAACCCAGGTGGTTCCTCGGGAAAGTGGGGATTACTCCGTTATTATGGCGTTGGACGATGAAATGGGCAATTTAATGACGTTGGAACTTCTTGCCCCGGATCAGCGCCAGGCGGTGCGTCTGGGCAAGCTATTCGAGAAGAAAGCAGAGGAAATATATAATTTGATGATGGCGGAGCTTCTGGACGACGAGGAAGAGAATTCATAAGAATTTCACAAATTTCGATGCCTTTCCCCTTGCGCTTTTGGATAGATCATGGTATAGTAAAAACAAGCCTAAGAGGGCGATACGAAAGGAGCTGCCGCATATGAAGTTTCAGTACAGTGAGAAAAAAGTGAAGCTGCCGGAGAATGTCCATGCTTACGCGGAGAAGAAGGTCATGAAACTGGCTCGGTTTTTTGAGGAGGATGCGGAGGCACTGATCGTCTTTTCTGTTGAAAAGAATCGGAATAAGGTGGAACTGACCGTTCATGGCGCAGGTACCTGGTTCCGAGCCAGTGAAAGCACTTCCGATATGTTTGCTTCCATTGACGCGGCTGTTGGCACCATCGAGGGGCAGATCCGCAAGAACAAAACTCGTTTGGCACGCCGTTTGCGGCAGGATGCTTTTGTCCGCAGCGTAGAGGAGACTTCTTTCGCACAGGAGGAGCCGGAGGAAGAGCTGAATATTGTGCGCATTAAGCAATTCTATATGAGACCCATGACCCGCGAGGAGGCTGTGCTGCAGATGAATCTGCTGGAGCATAATTTCTTTGCATTCCGGGATGAGGACAACGGCGGATCGTTCGCAGTTGTCTATCGCAGAAACAATGGCGGCTATGGCCTGATTGATGACATGGAGTAAAGAGATCAGTCGCAACTCCCGCCGGGCGTGGAAGGAATTCTGCGCCCGGTTTTGCTGTTCAAAAAAAGGGGAGAAGAAGGAAAAAAGCACTTGACAAGTGGGGGTAGGATGGGTTAATATATGCGAGCGCTTTGGGGGGCGCCTGCGGGAGCTGGGGCTCAGCGAAAAAATTTGGAAAAGGGCGAAAAAAGT
>DVKX01000057.1 GCA_018715805.1 Candidatus Faecousia intestinigallinarum
CCCTTTTCCCGAAGCACCATTTCCTTTCTCTCATCCTAAGACTCCGGATGCTTCTTTTCGTCTCCTTCTCAGATGACGCTGAACGCTTTATCCGCTTTTTTCTATGGATTCTTTTCGTGGAATTTTGGAACAGCTTTTGAAAGGCTTACCTTCTCGCCGCAGGATCTACTTGTACATTGGAATCACCCCTTGATCCTTCTGTAGTTTGTATTTCCTTTGCTTGTCTATACTGTAACACATGCCTTTCCTCTTTGCAAGATGGGATATTGTACAAATTTATGCTCCAAATTTTGTGCAAACCGGAGAATCCCAGGCGTTTTTAGAACTTTCTGTTGACATTTCATCCTCTTCTTTGTTATAATAATTTTGTTCGGCGGTCGTATGACCGCAGCTTTTTTTCTTCAAATTACAGCCACGCGCTCAATTTCTGCCAGCGCGTCCTTCGGCAGCGCGGCCGCTTGAAACGCCGCCCTCAGGGAACGTCCCCGTAATCGGATCAATCGGCAGCTGGCCGGAAACATAAATGGTATTGCCTGCCCGGACGGCCTGAGAATACGGGCCGATCGCGGCAGGCGCTTTTTCTGTTTTGATCGGAGTAATCATGCTCTCTTCCTTTCTATCCGCCACACCAGATTCCCTGAGATAAAGCGTTTTTATACACGGCGATTCTGCATAGCGCTTCCGGCGTATCCGCATCCCACAGCTCTTCCGGGCACAGCGCCTCTACGAAACGGATTCTGCTGTCCCCCCGGGCAGCGGCCATGCCCCCCTGTTCTCCCGTCAATGCCAGAAGCCCGGGAAAAAGCCGCTTGGGAAACAGTACTGGACTGCCCGGCCTTCCGCAATACGCCAGACGGCAGACCGCCTCCGGTGTTTCCCGGAAGGCATTCAGAAGATTCCGAATGCTGGAAGCGGAGCAAAGGGGCTGATCCCCCAGCAGAAACAGGCAGCCATCCATATCCAGCATCTGGGAAAGCCCCTGCCGCACGGTTTCACTCTGCATTCCCCCAGGATAGCACAGGCAAGGCATGGAAAGCCTATGACACAGCGCCGCCACATTCTGGTCGCTGACCACTGTCAGCAACCGGGCAAATGCATCCCGGGGGATATTTTCCAGTGTATGCGCCAGCAGCGGTCTGCCCTGCAGATCAGCCAGCAGCTTATTTCCACCGAACCGCCGGGACTGTCCCGCCGCCATAACGATACATCCGATGTTCAAAGCTATTCTCCTTTTTCTTGCCGCAAATTGGGGTGGTTTTCCGCCGGAAAGTCGGCAAAATGTGCTTGATACAACGCCCGCACCGTTTCTGCACAGGCAAACCTGTAGGCGTTGTAGCGTTGGAGCAATTCCCTTGCTTCCATCGTCAGAACGCTTCCGCCGCCGCCCTTTCCGCCAATGGTCTTTTGCGTCAGGGGGAAGCCAAATTCCTGCTCCGCCCGCTTTATCAGGGCGAATGCCTTGGTATAGGCCATTCCCATTTGCAGTGCCGCCGCGCGGAGGCTTCCCAGCTCCTGAATCCCCAAAAGCAGCCGATAAGGGCCTTCCCCAAAGAATTTCTCTCCTAGTTCGTCACAAAAATAAATGTGAAACTTCAACTGCATACGCTGTCATCCCCCGTCATCAGGAAATATCCCTTGTGCTGCAGAAGTTCCACATCCCCATAGAGTTGGGACAGGCAGCGCCGCAGCACTCCTTCCTCTGCAGATTTCATGGGGATGTTTCCCACCAGACGCCCCTCCTGCAAACACAGCAGGCGATCGCCATAGCGCAGAGCCGTATTGGCGTCATGGGTACATAGAAGCACGCCAACCCCCTGTTCCCGGGCATACTGCCGCAGCTGGCGGAGAAGCTTACGCCGGTTAGTATAATCCAGGGCGCTGTCCGGCTCGTCCAGGAGCAGCAGCTTTGGCGCGCATACCAGCGTTCTGGCCAGGAGTACCAGCTGCCGCTGCCCTTCGCTCAGTGTCTGATAGTCCGCTTCCGCGAAATCACCAATACCCAGCTGCGCCAGCAAAGAACGGGCGTTTTCTCTTTCTTTCCTGCCCGGACGCTCCAGCAGCCTCAGCATTGGATTATAACCCATCAGCACTACCTCCAGGCTGGTCAACGCCAGCGTCACCTCCGGACGTTGGGTGAGATAGCCGATTTGGCGCGCCCGCCCTCTGGGGGGCAGCGACCACAGATCTCGCCCATTCAGTTCGCATTTGCCGGAAGCGGATACCAATCCCGCCAGGGCTTTGAGCAGCGTGGATTTTCCAGACCCATTCGCCCCCAGCAGTACCCCCGTTTCCCCCGGTTGGATGGTAAAGGAAATCCCGTGGAGCACCTCCCGTTTGCCGTAACCGCCCCGGATATCCTCCAAGCGCAATAGTTCAGCCATAGGCGTCCCCCTTTCTGTATAGCAGCAGGAACAAAAAGGGCGCGCCCAGCAGAGATGTGACAATGCTCACGGGGATTTCTGCGGAGCCAATACTCCTGGCCAGAACATCCGCCAACAGCAGCAGGCATCCCCCGATCAGCCCGGAAAGCACTGTTGTGGAGAAGCGGCTGCTGCGGGTGAGCAATCGGGCAATATGCGGCGCCAACAGCCCAACAAAAGCAATCAGCCCAGTGACACTGACCACAGCGCCCGTTGCCAAGGTAGCCAGCAGCAGTACCAAGCACCGCATTGCACCCACCTGCACCCCAAGTGTTCTGGCTTCGGACTCTCCCAATCCCAGGAGCAGAATCTGACGGCGGAGCAAAAAAAGCCCGCAGCAGCCCAGCGCCACCCATACGGCGACGCCCCGGAATTTCTCCAGGGTCATATCTGCCAGGCTTCCCATTGTCCAGAATTCGATGGCCGCCAACTGCCGCTCCGGATCGGCGGTCAGTTTCATGAGCATCAGCAGGGATTGCGCCAGGGCGCTGACTGCGATCCCGGATAAGACAATCCCCGTAATCCCCTGCCTCCTGGACAAGCCCGACAGTGCCAGCACGATCATCGCCGCCGCCATCCCTCCGGCAAACGCAGAGACGGCGGTTGTCAGAATCCCCCCGCCCAGGAACAGGATCGCCGCCGCCGCGCCCACCGAAGCGCCGGAAGAAACGCCGATAATATCCGGAGAAGCCAGGGGATTTTGAAATACAGTCTGATATACACTGCCAGCCGTCCCCAGGGCAAAACCTGCCAGCAGCCCCATACAGCTGCGGGGAAGGCGCAGGGTGAGAAATACCCGCCTGTCCATGGAGTCCTCCCACAGCATTTCCCAGGAAATGGGATAGCGTCCCACCAGCAGCGAAGCAGCCAATGCAATAACCGCCAAAACAAGCGCGGAAATCAGGCAGATTCTTTCCCGATATATCCGACAGTTCATCCGTTCAGCAGACTGGTATCCAGCTGGAAGCCGTAAAATTCTTTGTAAAACGCAGCGGCATCAGCGCAGAAAGCTTCGAAGGAATATACATCCTCATGGAGCATCGCCGCTATCCAACGGCTTCCCAGCATCGCGCCGGGAATCGGGGAATCCCACGCTTCTACTGCAGAGGGCATGGCATACACCGCGCCGCTCTGTACTGCCGTCAGGGAGGCAAGCTGCGGGTCGTTCAAAAAATCCTCCCGGGAATAGTCCGCTTCCGCAGCAATCAAAATCACCTGGGGATCCCAGGCCAGAATTTGCTCATAGGATACCTCTACCCAGTAAAGATCCTCCAGCGTCCCGGCCATATTTCTGCCGCCGCCCAGCTGGATCAGGGTGTCCTGGTACATCTTCCCTCCGGCGGTGCTGAGATAGCTGCTATTGCCCGCCAGATAAACGCTGGGAGCCTCCGCTCCCTCCAGCAAGGAAGCCAACTCTTGGGCGCTCTGATCGTAATAATCCAGCAGCGCCGCCGCCCGGTCATTGGCGCCGGTGGCCGTACCCAACATACGTACCGTCTCCTTCAGCTGCTCCAGACTCTCCGGGTTTGCCAAAAGCACCGGAATTCCCAATGCCTCCAGAGCCGGTACTGTGTCTTGCAGCTTTATGGGCAGCACCACCAGATCCGGCGACAGTGCTGCGCAGCCCTCCAGATCAAATTCCTTGGCAGTACCCACGCTGGGCAGCTCCAGAATTTCCGGCGCGGCCAGGGAATAAATGGGACGGCTGTCCGCCTTAGCTTCCACACCCACCAGCTTATCCTGCAGGCCAAGGGCGATGAGCATGGATGTGGTGATATAGTAACCGCTTACCAGCTTTTCGGGCGCTTGGGCAATGGTTACTTCCCTTCCGGCGGCGTCCGTCACAGTCACCGGGAACGCTGCGGCAGACACAGCAGCTTCCGTCGGCGGCGTAGCGGGAACGGTGGACGACTGCGCGATATTGCCGGCACAGCCGAATAGGCTCAGCGCAATCCCCAGGCACAATACCAATGCCAGAATACGTTTTTTCATACTTCTTCCTCCATACGTTATATTTTTTCTAATATAACGAATCCTAACACAGGTGCGTCCGTCTGTCAAGTGTCGAAAAACCAAAAAGAAAATGACCCTTGACTGCCGACCTTTCGGTTTCTCGCAGCCAAGGGTCATTTCCCTTCGCTCTTATTATCTAACATCTATGGTTACCTCCGTTTTCTTCTGATTTGCACGGCCAGACTGC
>DVKX01000058.1 GCA_018715805.1 Candidatus Faecousia intestinigallinarum
CGAAAGCAACTTGGAAGGAACTTCTCCGGGTGCAGTTTGTTATTTACATTCCCTCATCCCGGCGGGAGCAAACACCCTACGGGAATCAGTAGCTTCATAATGCGTGGTATGGGCAAAGCTTACCATACGCACGTTCTCCACTTAGATCACACCCGAGCCCGGCTCGTGGACCTTCCGGGGCGGATGGGCGCCTAATCAGGCAGCCACTGCAACAGTATTGTTGTCAGTTAAATTTAGAAAGTACCCGTTTTATCGTGGTCAGGCGCCACGACCCGCTATTCCAGCCTCACTACCCCCGTCGAAACCAGTACGACCCCGGATGTATACTGCTGCTGAAAACGATTGGCTGTCCGAACACCGCTGGACGAACATGATTATATCTTACCCAAATTTTCAGGCAGCGTCAAGCGGTAACGATGACCTTTTTCTGTCGATTCAAAAGGGACAAAACCCAAATGCATAAATAGGTTTCTGGAAGCAAGATTATAGTCGTAAATTTCCGCTACTTGCAATTCTTCCAAGCCGAGTGCCTGCCCCCGGCGGATCAATGCGCGGATGACCTGGGAGCCTATGCCGCAGTGCCGAAACCGAGTGTCCCCAATGACAATGGGCATATCCGTCCGGCACAGCGTTACATCCCCCACAGGCACAAAAGCATCATGGATTTTGTATTCAATGAAATACAACTCCCCATGGGCGTTCAGATAGGAATACATACGCCTCAGCCGCGCCATGTCGTAAGGACGGTCTGCTCCGTCCACCAGCAGCAAGGTGTTACGATCCTGATACCAGCCGAGCGCAAAGGCAATGACACCGTCATATTTGCGCAGGCGCAGATGATCATTTATCAGAATTTGCTCCGGCTGCGGGATGGCATCCATGGGCATTAGAACCGGCCGTAGGGGTCGGGGAGCTTGTTGGGCGCGGGATAGGTTTCTCCGTGGGTGTCCACGGTGATGGAAGCAATCTTTTGCTCTGCCTGGGGGCGGTCATTGCGATCCGTCTTGACGCTGGTGATGGCGTCCACCACCTCCAGGCCGGAGGTGACTTTGCCAAAAGCGGCGTACTGGCCGTCCAGGTGCTTGGCATCCGCGTGCATTACGAAGAACTGGCTCCCGGCGGAATTGGGACTCTGGGAGCGAGCCATGCTCAGGACGCCCCGCTTGTGCCGCAGCTCGTTTTTGAAGCCGTTGAAGTAGAACTCACCCTTGATGCAGTAGCCGGGGCCGCCCATGCCAGTACCTTCGGGACAGCCGCCCTGAATCATGAAGCCGGGGATAACCCGGTGAAAGATCAGACCGTTATAGAAACCATGATTGGCCAGATCAATAAAATTATACACGCTCTGGGGCGCAATGTCCGGGTACAATTCACCCTCCATCACACCGCCGTTTTCCATAGTGATCTTAAAAGTGGGATTCATCAATATCGCTCCTTTATTGCCCGCTCGATCTGCCGCTTGGCGTCCCGCTCGGCGGCGGACTGACGTTTGTCGTATAGTTTCTTGCCCTTGCACAGCCCGACATTTACTTTTACCCGGCTGCCCTTGAAATAAACGGACAGGGGGATGAGGGAATAGCCGTCCTGCTTCACCTTGCCGTATAGACGCATGATCTCCCGCTTATGAAGCAGCAGGCGGCGGGGGCGGCGGGGGTCTTTGTTGAAAATATTGCCGTGGTCATAGGGAGAGATGTGCATCTGGTTCAGCAGCATTTCCCCATCCTTGATGCCACACCAGGCGTCTTTCAAGTTCAGGGTACCTGCCCGGATGGACTTCACCTCCGTGCCGCACAGCTCGATGCCCGCTTCCACTTCCTCTTCCACGAAATACTCGTGGTAAGCTTCCCGGTTCCGGGCTACGACCTTGACGCTTTGCTTTTCCAGATGGCACACCTCCTTTCTATAAAGTATCTTTATTATAACATGGCTGTCAAGGGAGTATCCAGCCGAACCGTTGGGGAACAGAGGAAAACGCCTCGGCGGTGCCTTTCGTGATTTTTCACAAATCGATCCCAAAGGAGTGATTTTACGCTATAAAGTGTTGACAAATATATTAAAAAATGATATTCTATAAAAAATTAAAAATATTGTTCAGGTATAGCAAAATACCCGATTCAAATATGGAATATATGAAATATTAAGCATATTATAGAAAGGTATTTGATTGGCTGTGTTCCTGGGCGGACATTCCGCCGAATGAAAAAGGGTGGTCAACTCCCGGCAGGGTTGACCACCCGATTTTATTATTTTAGATGTTACCGTTCATCAAATAAGAACCGCTCCAAAGCGTCGGGATTGTAGAAAGTAAAATTGCAGCATTCCTCCATCTGCCGGCAGATCTCAGGAAAATCTTTCCGCCCCCAGCCGGAGAAAGCGATGGGTACGCCGGCTTTGCTGGCCATATCGTAACCGGGCTTCATATCATCCACCACCAAAAGCTGCTCTGGGGCGAAGCCGTATTTTTGCATAATATCCTTCAGCGGATAGGTGCTGGGTTTGCGCAGCGCCTCCGACAATTCCCAGCCGTAAATCTCATCTGGGAGCAGGCCGAAATGGGTCTGATAGTCCCGGGTGATGTTCTCGGCGCTGGAGTGGGAAACCACGCAAATCGTACCCCCCAGCGCCCGCTGCCTGTGGACGATCTGGGAAACCCCTGGAAAAGCAGGGGGAATATGGGTGCGTACATAGGCCAGCCAAAGCTGGAATTCTTCCTCCATTTCCTCGTCGGTAAAGCCGAACCGCGTCCGGCACATTTGCCCGAAGCCTTTCTGGAAACAGTCGTGGGTATATTCCGCCAGGGTGATGGAAGCTCCGGGGCGGAAGCGCTGGAGAATTTCACAGAAAAAGGGATAGTTGATGTTGGATTCGCTTTGCACCATGGTATCGTCGTGATCCAGAACCAGGCAGGGGTATTTCAGCATACACGGCACCTCTCTATATTGTTTTGGTATATAGGGCATATTCTCCTGCGCAGGCAAAGCCCAGAGACAGAGCTGCGGCTTGGCTTTCGCCATCCTGCAGGAAAAGGAGATGATTTTTGCCGCAGGATTTCAAATCGTTCAGCACTGCGGAAAGAAGCGCTTTATAAATTTCCTCCCGGAAGATGCCGCCCTGATATTCGACTGCGAAAATCTCCTCCTCACGGCAGAGAAGCGCCCCTAGAATATTACCGCTTTCCTGATAAAGGCGGATGTCCCAGCGCTCCAAATCCCTGTAAAGCCGCTGGGAGTTCCAGTACATATCCTCCTCGTAAAGGGTGTGCAGCGCTTGGAACTCCGGGAAGTTTTCTCTGGTCACAGAGATAATGCGCGGGTCTTGTGGAGTGGGAATATAATTTTCCAAAAAGAAAACATCGTGATAGGCTTCTTCCAGACAGACCCAGCCGTTTTCAGAAAGAAAGGCAATGGCGGCGGTGTTGCGTTTTGGAAAACCCAAATAGAGGGTATAGCCCTGGTAACGGGCGCGGACATGCTTCAGAAATTCCGTTAAGGCCGCTTCTGTACCATGGGCAATGCAGAAACACTCGGTTTGCAGATACCGGTCGGCGTCCAAATAAAAAAACTGGATACAGCCCTGCAGCTGCCCGTTGATTTCAAAGAAAAGGAGTTCCCGGCTGCTGTCCTGCAAACCTTGGCGGAGACGCTGGAAAAAGTCTGCTTTGCCCAGAATTCCGTCGCAATAGAGAGGGTAGCCGGAATGGGCGGGATTCTGCGTCAAAGTATAGAGCCATTCCAGATGGGCTTCCAGGGCTTCTTTCGTGGGCGTATACAGCATAGCAATTTTCCACCTCTATTTTGAATTATTATAGCAAATGGGAGAACAGGAAGCAACCGAAAATTTCCACTTGCTATTTTCGAACGAATGTACTATAATGTAGAAAACAGAAGGAGGTGCGCCGGATGGAGCAGAAAATATGCCCGGTGGATGTCATTTCCCTGTGCAGCGCAGGGGGAGAGATCAAGCCCCTGCGCCTGCGCATGGAGAACGAGGCGCATGGCCTGCTGCGCATCGATATCGACGAGGTAATCAGCGTTAAGGAAATTCAATATGTGGGCATCGAGGCGCAGGTGTTTCTATGCCGGGCTATGGTGGATCGGGAACGCTGGATCTTTGAACTGAAATATACCATCCGCACCCATACCTGGTGCTTGCTGCGGAGGGTGTGCTGATGGCAAACCGGATTATTTTTCATGTGGACGTCAATTCCGCATTTCTTTCCTGGAGCGCCGCGTACCGGGTAAAGGTGCTGGGAGAAAAGATGGATCTGCGGGATGTTCCATCCGTGGTAGCGGGGGACAAGGCTTCCCGCCGCAGCATTATCCTGGCGAAAAGCACGCCTGCGAAAACATTCGGCATCCATACAGGCGAACCGCTGTTTCAGGCGTTGGAAAAGTGTCCGGAATTGGTGGTAGTACCGCCGGATTACGGACTGTATGTAGAGGCGTCCCGGCATTTTGTGGAGATCCTCCGGCAGTTTTCTCCCCAGGTGGAGCAATATTCCATTGACGAAGCATGGGTGGATATGACGGGGACGGAACGGATTTTCGGCGCGCCGCGGCTGGCGGCGGAGGCGCTGCGGGAGCGGGTCTATTACGCACTGGGGTTCACGGTGAACGTGGGCATCTCCAGCAATAAGATCCTGGCGAAAATGGCGGGAGAGTTGGAAAAACCCAACAAGGTAATTACCCTTTTCCCGGAGGAGATGGCTGAGAAATTCTGGCCTCTGCCGGTGCGGGAGTTATTTTTGGTGGGAAGCGCCACCCAGAGCAAGCTCAACCGAATGGGAATCTATACCATTGGCGACCTGGCGCATACCGAAGAAGCTGCTCTGCGGCGAAAGCTGGGAAAGTATGGCCAGACGATCTGGCACTTTGCCAACGGGCGGAACGCAGACGCGGTTCGTCCTGTGCCGGAGGACAATAAGGGTTACGGCAATTCGGTTACAACACCGGAGGACGTTCGCTCCATCCCGCAGGCGCAGCGGGTATTACTGGGTTTGTGCGAGACGGTAGCCAGTCGTATGCGCCGGGATGGGAAGTGCGGACGATGCGTAACCATCCAGCTGCGCACCAACCAATTTGAAAATTTTTCCCATCAGACGACCCTCCATGGCGCGACCAATATCACGCAGACCATTTTCGACGCAGCCTGCCGCCTTTTTGAAGAAGCCTGGGACGGGGCAACGCCTTTGCGGCAGCTGGGGGTTCAGGTCACGGCTCTTTCCTGCGAACCCTACCAGCAGTTCGACCTGTTTTCCGGCCTCAGTCCCCAGCAGTATGAGCGGAAGCTGCGCCTGGACGAGACGGTGGACGCCCTGCGGGACAAATTCGGCGAGGACATTATCCGCCGGGGGAAATTTGCCCAGGATCCGAGGGGGCATATGGCCGGCGGCTTGAGCCGCCACCGGCGCACCGGGGTGACAAAACCGGTGCCCAAAGAATTTTAAGGTGGAAAAGCTGGAAAAAACCATATATAATGGAAAGCAAAATCATTGGGAGGCGACGCTATGTCCATCGTTACATTCTATCGGGGAGATCCAGAGCACACCCCCAGAACCACAATGCCTGCCCACCTGGGGGCGAACGCCGTCATCACCTGCGCAGGGAAGCTGCTGCTGGAGAAGCGCCGGGATTCCAATACCTGGGGGCTGGTGGGCGGCGGCGTGAAAAACCATGAGACGGAGGCGCAGGCCATCGCCCGGGAGGTTTATGAGGAACTGGGGCTGCGCATCCCCAAGGAGCGGTTTCGCAAATTGGGCGTGTATGGAGAGCCTGGGCGTGTGGCTGCCTATCAGGATGGCAGCGTATGGCGGATGGTGATTGTGGCGTTTGCCCTGGAGCTGGATACTATGCCGCTGCTGCGCATCAGTGCGGAATCCCGGGAAGCGCGGTTTTTCACCCGGGAAGAACTGCAGGGTATCCACATTGTGATTACCCACAGCGACATTGTGGAGGAGCATTTCCTCCGCAGCCAGTCCGGCGGATGTCCGGGCGGCGTTCCAGCAGAGTAAAATATTTCTGAATTATTGCTTGCATATTTCCTGAGAGTATGCTATAATCTACTGAAACGGTGCAGTATCCTAGTCAGAACGACCGGCTCCCAGGTAGGGCCTAAAAATCCTATGAAGGGCATATCGATGAAGTCCCTGGTGTCTGCTTTTTACGCCCAGTTTAGGGTGGATGCTGGGGGTTAAGGATCCCGGGCGCACTCCAACGGCATGGAGTATACGACCCGGTTTCCGTGGAGACCCTGTGTTGTGCGACGGCGGAACCGCTCTTAGCAGAGCCCGTCCGCGTACGAGCTGGGTATGAACCTGCAATGCGGTGCAGTTTGTGCGCTGTGTGCAGCGTAGCCTGCCTTGAGTGGGTATGTTGGGGAAAGGGGAACACGCGGCTGTTGGTTATGGCCATAACCGATGCCGATATTGCTCCTGGAAACCATGCTTGCAAAAGAGGCTAAGAGTCGATTCGTTTTGCCGTGGAAAACACCTAGGCTGTCGTAACTGGGCAGGCAGGGGATTACAGTACGGACTAAGTGGCAATCGGGTATTCATGTTGGCAACATTTGAACGGACGAATGAAATGGAAACAGCCTGTTCGGCAACGACAGGTTTTGTCCGGGGAAATCCGACCCGACCTAAGCCGTAAGATTTATCCTGCCTGCTGCCGTTTTTTCAAATTATTTGCCCCTGCGGGGGCTTTTTCACAATAAAGGAGTCGATCTCGTGGCAAAACCAGACCCCGCTGCCGAAAAAAAAGAGCGGAAGCGAACGATCCGCTGGGTCGTTACCATTTTTCTAGTTACTATTTTTGTATCCGGCTCCATCTCGCTGATCTCCGATGAGGTGATGGAAAACAGCGGGATGGCAATGGCATTTGTAATTTTGCTGGCCATTGTAATGGTGGGTATTTTGTTTGATATTGTCGGCGTGGCGGTGACCTCCGCCGATGAAAAACCCTTCCACTCCATGGCGGCTCGGAAAGTACCCGGCGCGCAGGAGGCTATCCAGCTGCTGCGCAACGCCGAACGGGTCAGCTCCATTTGCAACGATGTGGTGGGAGATATTTGCGGCGTCGTCTCCGGTTCGGCGTCGGCCACCATTGCCCTGCAGATTTTGCAGAACTTCCAGGTTGCCTGGCCGGAGGTCGTTTCTCTGGTGATGTCCGCCATGGTGGCAGGACTGACTGTGGGCGGAAAGGCCATCGGCAAGACCGTTGCCGTGGGATCCTGCACCAAGGTGGTGCACGGGGTTGGAAAAATTATGTATGCCCTGCGCCATCTGCCGGATTTGCTTCATAAAAAGAAAAAATAACGTTAGGTTGTGTCGCTTGTGTGTATTTTAGAGACGATCCGCTCACACGCTGACTTGCAGCGACTGAACGATGCAGACCGGGAGCAGCTTTGCCGGGAAATCCGAGATTTTTTGGTACATTCTGTTGCCCGGACCGGGGGGCATTTGGCTTCCAATCTAGGCGTTGTGGAGCTCTCCGTAGCGCTGGAAACGGTGTTTGATACCGCAAAAGACCGCTTGGTTTTTGATGTAGGTCATCAGTCTTATGTGCATAAGCTGCTGACCGGTCGCCAGGCGGATTTTGACTGCTTGCGGCAATTTGGCGGCATGGCGGGTTTTCCAAAGCCCAAGGAAAGCCCTGCGGATGCTTTTGTGGCGGGGCACGCCTCCAGCTCTGTGTCCATTGCCCTGGGCATGGCCAGAGCCAGAACCCTGCAGGGAGAGGACTACCATGTGGTGGCTCTGCTGGGCGACGGCGCGGCCACCGGCGGCATGGTGTATGAAGCGCTGAACGACGCGGCGGTGAGCAAGGAGCCGCTGGTAATTATTCTTAACGACAACGCCATGTCCATAGACCGCAATGTGGGCGGTATGGCGCGGCATTTGAAACGCCTGCGTTCCACGGAAGAATATTTGGGCATGAAGCAGCGATATACGCGTTTTCTGGAAAAAATCCCCGGGGGAAAATGGATTTTCCGGTTGACCAGGAGCATCAAGGAGCTGGTCAAGCGAGCGCTGATTCCCTCTACGCTGTTTGAAAATATGGGTCTGGATTATTTGGGGCCTGTGGATGGGCATAATCTGCCGGAGCTGATCGCCCTTCTGCGCATTGCGCGGGAATGGAAGCGCCCGGTGCTGATTCATGTGCTCACGAAGAAAGGGCGGGGGTATCCCCCGGCCGAAAAGAATCCTGCGATCTTCCACGGGATCGGAAAATTTGACCCCAATACCGGCGAACCCTGCAAGTGCTGCGGCGGTACCTTTTCCGACACATTCGGCAGTACTATGGTGGCATTGGCGGAGCAAAACAAGAAGCTCTGTGCCATCACTGCCGCTATGCCCGGCGGTACGGGGCTGCTGGATTTCAAGCGGCAATACCCCAGGCGGTTATTTGATGTGGGCATTGCGGAGGAGCACGCTGTTTCTATGGCAGGCGGACTGGCCAAACAGGGCATGATCCCGGTGGTTGCCATCTATTCCACTTTCCTGCAGCGTTCCTATGATATGATTTTGCAGGACATCGCCATGCTGAAGCTCCACGCCGTTCTGGCGGTGGATCGAGCCGGGCTGGTGGGCGAGGATGGAGAAACCCACCATGGTATTTTTGACGTGGGTTTCCTGCGCCAAGCGCCGGGTATGCAGATCCTGTGCCCTGCCAGCCGGAAGGAACTGTCCGATATGCTGACCTGGTCAGTGCAGGATCAGTGCGGCCCGGTGGCCATTCGTTATCCGCGAGGCGGTGACCGCAAATATCAGGACTCTGCCTGGAAGGCGGAGGGGAGCCGGGTGGTCTGCCATCGGCAGGGGAAAGATATTGCCTTGGTGACCTATGGCGTGACAGTGGAAAACGCGCTTGCAGCGGCGGAGCTTCTGCAGGAAGCGGGAATCGCGGCCAGTGTGCTACGGCTGTTGACTGCAGCGCCCCTGCCGGTGGAGGACCTTCTGCAGGAAATGGGGACGGTTTCCCATTTGATTATTATAGAGGAAGCGATCTGCGGCGGGGGAATCGGAGATGCTCTGTCGGAGGAAATCCACCGCAGGCGTCCGGATTGCCGGATTGCTTGCCGGGATTTGGGCAAAGAATTTGTGACCCATGGCGCACTGGAAGATCTTTACCGGCATTACGGCATGGACGGCCGGGGAATTGCGAGTCTGGCCAGGGAGGTGCTGGAGCGATGAAGGTAAAGAAAAGACTGGACGCGCTGCTGGTGGAGCGTGGCCTGGCGGAGACCCGTACCAAGGCGCAGGCCATCATTATGAGCGGCCTGGTGGATGTGAACGGCCAAAAGGCGGACAAGCCCGGCATTTCCTATGAAGAGACGGTGGACATTCAGGTGCGCAGTGGCGCTTGTCCCTACGTCAGTCGTGGGGGATTGAAGCTGGAAAAAGCGCTGCGGGATTTTGGGGTAGCGCCCAAGGACTATGTGTGCAGCGACTCCGGTGCCTCCACCGGCGGCTTTACGGACTGTCTGCTCCAGCAGGGGGCGAAGAAGGTGTTTGCCATCGACGTGGGCTATGGGCAGCTGGATTGGAAAATCCGCAACGATCCCCGGGTGGTGGTGATGGAGCGGACGAATATCCGCTATGTCACGCCGGAGGATTTGGGAGAGCCGCTGGATCTTTCGGTCGTTGACGTGAGCTTCATTTCCCTGAAGATTGTGCTGCCCGCCATTCAGCGGCTGCTGAAGCCGGGAGCTGGGCAGGTATTGTGTTTAATTAAGCCGCAGTTCGAAGCCGGACGGGAAAAAGTAGGAAAAAAAGGCGTTGTGCGCGACCCGGAAATCCATAAAGAGGTGCTGGATGCTTTTGTATCTCTGGCACAGGAATTGGGCTTTGCCATTCTGGGGCTGACATTCTCCCCAGTAAAAGGGCCAGAGGGAAATATCGAATTTTTAGGGCATTTAACCCTGGAAGATAGGCCTGGCATCCAGCCGGACACAGCGGCGGTGGTGGCGCAGGCGCACGAGACGCTGAAAGGAGGCTAAGCCGTGAAGCGGGTGATTGTAACCCCCAATCCTTATCGGGATAAGTATTTTCATACGGTTCGCGACGCTATGAAAATCTTGCAGAACGCCGGCGTGGAAGTGCGGCTATGTTTGCCTTTTGAAGTGGATAAGACCTTCGATATGCCACGGGATCTGCGATTCTACAGGCTGGAGAAGGAACTGCCCAACGCGGATATGGTGATCTGCTTCGGGGGCGATGGGACGATCCTCCATATGGCCAAAGCCGCCACCCGACACCACATTCCCGCTCTGGGGGTGAATATCGGCACCATGGGCTTTATGGCGGAGCTGGAAAGCACAGAGCTGGAGCAGCTCTCCCGGCTGGCCAAGGGGGAGTATACGCTGGATACGCGGATGATGCTGGATGTCAGCGTGATGCAAGGGGAGCGGACGATTTCCCAGGACTTGTGCCTGAACGATGTGGTGCTCACCAAGGGGGCGATTGCCCGCATTGTGCATATGGCTGTAAGCTGCGACGGCGTACAGGCCATGGAGTTCGGCGGCGACGGCATCATTGTGGCAACGCCCACCGGCTCTACGGCCTACAGCCTGTCAGCAGGAGGACCTATCGTAGAGCCGGAGGCCAATAATATTTTGATTACGCCCATCTGCGCCCATGACGTGGGCAGCCGGTGCATGGTGGCCTCGGAAAAGCGGGTGATTACCCTGGAACTGACACGGAATGCCCGAAGAAACGCATACCTGTCGGTGGACGGCGGCAGGGCGCTGAAGCTGAGCATGGGGGACAGGGTGATTATCCGTAAGTCGGAATTGACCACTCGCCTGGTGCGTTTGAAAGACCGCAGCTTTTACGACCTGGTTAATATGAAGTTCAAGAACTGCTGAAGGGGAAAGACCATGAAGAGTAAGAGACAGGCTAAAATACTGGAGATTATCGCCAGTCGGGATGTGCAGACCCAGGAGCAGCTGCTCTCCGAATTGCAGGCGGCGGGCTTTCAGACTACCCAGGCCACCATTTCCCGGGATATCAAGGAGCTGCGAATCGTCAAGGAAGTCACTGGGCTGGGGGTAACCCGCTATACCGTATCCGGCGGCGAGCCAACCACAGGCTTCAATGAGCGGCTGCACACCATTTTTCGGGAGTGTATCCTGGGTTACGACTATGCCCAAAATATCATAGTGATCCGCACCATGCCGGGGCTGGCATCCGCTGCCGGTTCCGCCATCGACGCGCTGAACCGCAGCGGCGTGGTGGGAACGCTGGCCGGAGATGATACGTTGTTGGTGGTGATGCGGGATACCAGCGCCGCAGCGGCGCTGTGCGGCGAGATCAGGGCACTGCTGGATTGACAGGAGGGATGACTTGTGCTGAGTCTATTGCATATTGAGAATATTGCCGTTATTGAGTCGGCGGATATTTCCTTTGACCGGGGATTCAATGTGCTCACCGGCGAGACCGGCGCGGGTAAATCCATTGTTATCGACGCTATCTCTGCGATTCTGGGGGAGCGCGCCTACCGGGACATGATTCGAACCGGCGCCAATAAGGCTGGCGTCCGGGCGGTATTCACCGGCGTGCCGCAGCTTCCTTGGTTTGCAGAAAACGGCGTGGAATATGACCAGGAAACTGTGATCCAACGGGAAATTTTTCTGGATGGAAAGAATATTTGCCGGGTAAACGGCAGCCTGGTAAGCGTGTCCATTCTGCGCAGACTGGGTCTGCAGCTTATTAATATCCACGGCCAGCACGATTCCGCATCGCTGTTTGACGAAGAGAATCATCTGCAATTTCTGGATGACTTTGCAGACGATCTGCCGCTAAAAGAGGACTATTTCCAAAAGTACCAGTGCATGACGGCGCTGCGGCGGGAGATCGAAGGACTTACCATGGACGAGGGGGAAAAACTCCGCAGGATGGAGACGCTTTGCTTCCAGATTGAGGAGATTTCTAAAGCCAATTTGCAGCCTGGCGAGGACGAAGAGCTGGAAGAACGGCGGAAACTTCTCCAAAACGCAGAGAAGCTTTCCGACGGTTTGGACGAGGCTGTGGAGTGCCTGTACGGCGGGGAAGATACCGATGGCGCGGCGGCGCTGCTGGATCAGGCACAGCGCTCCTTGGGGCGGCTGTCCCGGTTCAGCGATTCCTTCACAGAATTGCAGGAGCGAGTGAGCGACCTTATGTACCAGGTGCAGGACGCAGCAGAGGAAGTCCGAGATGCCCGGGAGGAACTCTCCTATTCAGCAGAGGAATTGGAGCAGATCGAGAGCCGCTTGGATGTGATCCATCGCCTCCGGCGGAAATACGGCGTTACCTGTCAGGATATTCTGGACTACCAGAAGAAGGCGGAGGACGAATTGGATCATATGGAATTTGCCGACGACCACTTAGAGCGGCTGAAAGAGAAGCTGAGCAAAGCGGAAAAGGAAGCCTGGGCAGCGGCGAGGGCACTGCGGGAAACTCGGAAAGAAGCGGCAAGCAAGCTGTCTGTCCGAATCCTCACGGAGCTTTCCCAGCTGGATATGCCCCGGGTACAGTTTGACTGCCGTTTTACGGAGCGGGAATTGACGCCCAATGGTGCGGATGGAGTCGCTTTTTATATGTCCGCCAACGCGGGCGAGGCGCTGAAACCCATGAGCAAAGTAGCCTCCGGCGGTGAACTGGCGCGGATTATGCTAGCCATGAAAAATGTGCTGGCGGAGAAAGATCGGGTGGACACTTTGATCTTTGACGAGGTGGACACCGGCGTATCCGGCCGGGCGGCGCAGAAGGTGGCGCAGAAGCTGCGCAGCGTGGCGCAGTTTAAGCAGGTGCTCTGTGTGACCCATCTGCCACAGATGGCGGCTTTGGCCAATACCCATCTGCTCATTGCCAAGGAAGAGCGGGGAGGCAGAACCTTTACCACGGTTACTCCGCTGGATCGAGAAGGACGGAAGCAGGAGCTTGCCCGGATCATTGGCGGGGAGCACATTACGGAGACTACGCTGAAAAGCGCAGAGGAAATGCTGGTGGATTAAAATGCCGCTTGACAATTTCTTTCTGCTCTGCTAGGATATATTCAACGCAAGGATGGGAAGAAGTATGCGTTTTCTTTTCTTCAGAGAGCTGCCGGTTGGTGCAAGGCAGCGGGGGAACTGCGCCGAAATACCTCCCGGAGCGGCCTGCCGGAACAAAGCAGTATGGCAGGACGGGTTCGCCCGAAAGCGCGAAGGGCGTCTATGACGCCGTGAGGGCATTGCCGTGAGGCAATGCTAAACCAGAGGTGGTACCGCGTAATGTTTACGCCCTCTGTCCCAAGGTGGACGGAGGGCGTTTCTAAATTTTAGGAGGAATTTTATGAAACTGTATGACGAACTGGTGGCGCGCGGGCTGATCGCCCAGGTGACCAACGAGGAAGAGATCCGGGAGATGATTGACAACGGCAAGGCCACTTTCTATATCGGCTTTGACCCCACGGCGGATTCCCTCCATGTGGGGCACTTTATGGCGCTGTGCCTGATGAAGCGGCTGCAAATGGCGGGGAACAAGCCCATCGCCCTGATTGGCGGCGGCACCGCCATGATCGGCGATCCCTCCGGCCGGACGGATATGCGCTCCATGATGACCCAGGAGACGATCCAGCATAACTGTGATTGTTTCAAGAAGCAGATGGAGCGGTTTATTGAGTTTGGCGAGGGCAAGGCCAGAATGGTGAACAACGCCGACTGGCTGCTGAACCTCAACTATATCGATTTCATTCGGGATATTGGCGGGTGCTTCTCCGTGAACAATATGCTCCGTGCGGAATGCTTTAAGCAGCGGATGGAGAAGGGACTCAGCTTCCTGGAGTTCAACTATATGCCCATGCAGTCCTACGACTTCTACTATCTGTTCCAGCACTACGGCTGCAATATGCAGTTCGGCGGCAACGACCAGTGGAGCAATATGCTGGGCGGTACGGAGCTGATCCGCCGGAAGCTGGGCAAGGACGCCCACGCCATGACCATCACCCTGCTGCTGAACT
>DVKX01000059.1 GCA_018715805.1 Candidatus Faecousia intestinigallinarum
CCGAAAGCGCCACTTCTTCATTTTTTCGCAGTTTTGTCATGGTTCCCGTGGCAATATTCAGATCCTTCCGCAGTGTAGCCGGAGAGATCTCTTTTTCAATGAGCAGTATCCAAAGCTTTTTATAACTAATCTTCATAGCACACTCTTTCTGAATCCATCTGCTTATCTTCTCAGTACCAGTATATAGTTGTTTTCCTGAGAAGTCAAGACAGTAAGTTAATTACAAAACATTTTTTCGCAACTTCTTGCGAATGCACACAAAAATGCACACCTAACTAAAGGAGTTTTCTCCTGGATAGGCGTACCGTTATTCTCATAGAACGAGAAGAAAGAGACAACCATCAAATCATCCCAAAGAACTTCAACGCCTCCATAATCGCCGCTTCCTTTTCTGGTGGACATTTCGGCTGTTTGGCATTTTCAGACTTTGGCTTGTTATAGTTCTCCCGCTCAATAATGCCATATTTCTGCTTAACCTGGGCAATGTAGAGGGAAGAAACCTTCAACCCGGTCTGCTGAACACCCGTTCTTTGATCTGACCATATGTGGCATCCTTCTGGAACCCAGACATATCCATATCCTCTAGCGAGAACTCCACACGAACCTTCTTCGAGTCGATTTCTCCCTTGGAAAGCAAGACAACCGTCTCAACATGGGCGCAGCGGGGGAAGAGGTCGGCGGCCTGGGCGGTGCGCAGGCAATAGCCTCGCTCCTTCAGCAGCGCCACGTCCCGCGCCAGGGTAGCAGGATCGCAGGACACATACACTACCCGCTGGGGCGACATCCGGGCGATGGCCTCGATGGCGGCGGCGTTCAGCCCTTTCCGGGGCGGGTCTACGGTGATGACGTCCGGGCGCAGCCCCCGCTGCTCCAGCGCCAGGGCGGCCTCTCCTGCGTCACCGCAGAAAAATTCCGCGTTCTCCACATGGTTCCGCCGGGCGTTCTCCCGGGCGTCCTCCACCGCCTGGGGCACTACCTCCACGCCGATGACCCGCCCCGCGGCCTTGGCCATCACCAGGGTGATGGTTCCCGCACCGCAGTACAAGTCCAGCACGGTGTCCGTTGGCGTGATCTGCGCCAGGGCGATGGCGGCGGCGTAGAGCCGTTCCGCCTGGGCGTGGTTCACCTGGTAAAAGGAACGGGCGGACAGACGAAAGCGCAGACCGCAGAGAGTATCCATAATATAGCCGGGGCCGTAAAGCGGAATAAACGTCTCCCCCAAAATGGTGTTGCCCCGGCGGGTGTTCACCGACAGCACCAGACTGGTAAAGCCCGGCACCGCCTGGAGGGCGGCGATCAGCCGCTTCTCCTGGGGGATTTCCCGGCCATTCACCACCAGGCACACCAGAATCTCGCCGCTCACCGCCCCCCGGCGGACGAAAATATGCCGCAGCAGCCCACGGTGGGCGGTTTCGTCGTATACGCTGACGCCGCATTGGTTTACATAATCTATCACGATGTCCTTTACCCGGTCGGCTTCTTCCGGCAGGATCCGGCAGCGGCTGTTGGCCACCACCTTGTGCGTGCCTGCCTGAAAAAAGCCTGCGTACGCTTTGCCATTCCGCACCGCTACTGGATACTGCGCTTTGTTTCGGTAGCCATAGCAGCTGGGGGCGGCTAAAATGGGCATTTCCGCCAGATGTTCGCCGCCGATGCGGTTCAGCGCCTGGCGCACCCGTTCCGCCTTCAAGCGGCACTCCTCTGCGTAGTCCATATGCCAGAAATCGCATCCGCCGCACAGCTTGGCCACGGGACATTCCCGGTTCCGGCGGTGAGGGGAGCGCTCCAGGATCTCCACAATTTTTCCCGCCGCCCAGGTCTTCCCCACTTTTTCAACGCGGATGCGGCAAACTTCCCCGGCAATGGCGTTGGGCACGAACACGGCGCAGCCCTGGATTTTGGCAATGCCCTGCCCATCGGCGGTATAGTCGGAAATCACCGCTTCATATTGCTTCCCCGGCTCGATCATACTTCCTCCAAAATGGCTTCCATGCCGATCTTTTGGGGACGAAGTCCCTGAGAGCGGTAGAAATCCAGAGCGTTTTTGTTATTTGCCCATACGTTCAGCGTTATGCTGCTGCAGCCCTGGCGCTGCGCATAGCTGCGGGCGTAGTGATAGAGTTGGCTTCCTACATGCTGTCCCCGGCAGGCTTCGTCTACACACAGGTCGTCGATATACAGCGTTTTATAATCTGTGCGCACCGGATCGCCGTGTATTTCCTGCAACATGCAGAAGCAGTAGCCCAGCATATGATCCGCCTCCATGGCGGCAAATACCGGGCGGGCAGGATCGGTGAACAGCCGCGCCAAGGCTGCGGCGTCATATTTCCGTGCTCCGGCGCGGAAGAGATCGGGGCGCGCCTGATGATGGACTTCCCCTACCTGCTCCAGCAGCACCAGGATCTGGGGAATATCGCCATGATTTGCTTTGCGGATAATCATGAAAAAGACCTCTTTTCAGTATTTTCTCTATTGTATCATAGTTTTCATCAGGGGTAAAGCGGATATTGCCAAGCCGGGGCGGGTGTGGTAAAATGAATCCAAGACGAGATGTTTCCGAAGGAGATTCTGCCGATGCTGCGCTACTCCCCTTGCAACCTGTGCCCCCGGATGTGCGGCGCTGACCGAACCGGAGGAGAAACCGGCTTCTGCCGCTGCCCGGATACCGCTCTGGTGGCCAAAATCATGCGCCACTACTGGGAGGAGCCGGTGCTGGCGGGAGCGGGAGGCAGCGGGGCGATTTTTTTCGGGGGCTGTACGCTGGGCTGCCGTTACTGCCAGAACCGCGCCATCAGCGGCCGGCCGGTGGGGCAGGCCATGGACAGCGCCGCCCTGCGCCGGGTGATGGAAGACCTGATCGCCCAGGGGGCGGAGAATATCGATCTGGTGACCCCCACCCAGTTCCTGCCCACCATCCTCCCCGCCCTGCGGCCGAAGCTGCCGGTGCCGGTGGTCTATAACTGCGGCGGCTACGAGCGGGCGGAGACGCTGCGGGAATTGGCGGGTCTGGTGGATATTTACCTCCCCGACCTGAAATACGCCAAGCCCATCCTCGGGAAAGCGCTCTCCGGGGCGAAGGACTACTTCTCTGCGGCCGCCGGAGCCATCCAGGAAATGCATCGGCAGGTGGGGGATATAATCTGGGATGGGGAAAGGATCAAAAAAGGCGTGCTGATCCGTCATCTGATCCTGCCGGGGCAGGTGGAGAATACCCTGCGGGTACTGGACTGGATGGGGGAGCATTTTTCGCCGGGGCAGGTGCTGGTGAGCCTGATGCGCCAGTATACCCCCATGCCGGGGCTTACCGGCCAGCTGGCCAGACGGGTCACGGAGGAGGAATACCAAGCGGCGCTGAGCTGGATGTATCTCAACGGTCTGGAGGGCTTCATCCAGGAGGCCGGCGCTGCCGACGCTGGATTTATCCCGGATTTTTAGGATTTACAAGCGCTTTACGGTTTTCCCGTTGCTCAGCAGGGGGTTTTGGTCTATAATAAAGAGGAATGCTGTGTTTGAAGGAGATCATTATGACAGTTTACGAGCAATTGCATGCCGACCCGCAGGTGGCCGCCCTGCTGGAAAAGGGCAACGCCGATCTGGGTGTGCTGGGGTTCACCGATCACTCCATCGCCCACACCACCCTGGTGGCGGAGCGGGCGGCCTACATCCTGCGGAAGCTGGGCTTTTCCGAGCGGGAGCAGGAACTGGCGAAAATCGCCGGGCTGCTCCACGACATCGGCAACGCCATCAACCGCACCCACCACGCGGAATACGGCGCGCTGCTGGCGGGGGAGCTGCTCCGGGACAAGGCGCTGACCCTGACGGAGCGGGTGTGTGTCATGTCCGCCATTGGCAATCATGACGAGTCTACCGGCGGGGCGAAGGATCCGGTCTCCGCAGCGCTGGTGCTGGCGGATAAGAGCGATGTGCGCCGCAACCGGGTGCGCGCCAAGGAGAAAGAGAAGTTTGACATCCACGACCGGGTGAACTATGCCGTTACCGGCTCCAGCCTGAAGGTAGATCCGGAGGAGAACAAGATCTCCCTGAATTTGCAGGTGGATGAGCATATCTGCACCATGTATGAATATTTCGATATTTTTCTGGGGCGGATGATGATGTGCCGGGGCGCGGCGGAGATGCTGGGAGCAAAATTCCGCCTGACGGTGAACGGCGGAAAAGTGCTGTAAGGAGGGAACGCAATGGGGCGGGATACAGTAAAATTCCTGTTTCAAAAATGTTTGGGGCCGATTGGCCTGCTGCTGGCGGGGCTGGTGCTGCTGTGCAACCCGGATTTGGGTTCTGCGGCGGCCGCCGTCATTCTGGGCTGGCTGCTCTCCGGCCTGGGGGCGGCGGGGATCGTGCTGTCTCTGGTGCTGCGGGCGGCGGGGGGCGCGCTGGCTTCCCTGGCCGGTCTGGTATGCGGCGTGTACATCCTCCGGCATCCCTTGTCTCTGGCGGTGGTGCTGGGCGTCGGCCTGGGGATTTACCTGGGGGTGCAGGGACTCAGCGCCCTGCGGGATGGCCTGCGCCTGAAGCGCCTGGGCTATCCCTGGCTGTGGGGCACGGTGCTGGGAGCGGGCATGGTGCTATCTGGCATTGTGCTGATCTTCTCCCCCCTGATCACCTCCCGGCTGCTGATGACGGCGCTGGGGCTGGGTCTGCTGGTATTGGGCGGACTGCAGTTGGCGGTGCGGCTGTGGGACAGAAAATATTTGGAGGAGAACGGCGGGGAGCGGATTATTGATGCCGACGAGTAGTCTGTGGCTGTGGGGACAGGTTATCCCCCCGGGCAGCACCGGCCACGAAGCCGGACGGGCGCTGCTGGAAAAAATGTACCGGGCGTATACCGGGGAGGCGCTGCCGGAAATCGCCGCCGCGCCTGGAGGGAAGCCCTATTTCCCCGATGCTCCCCTGCATTTTTCCATATCCCATACCCCGCGCCATGTGTTCTGCGCGCTGAGCCCTCGGCGGGTGGGGGTGGATGCGGAGGAGCTGACGCGGAATGTGAAGCTTGCCCTGGCGGAGAAAATTCTCTCCCCCGGGGAGTACGCCCAGTATGTCCGGGCGGAGGATCAGCGGCGGGCGCTGCTCACCTTCTGGGTGCTGAAAGAGGCGCAGGCCAAATGCACCGGCCGGGGGCTTACAGGCTATCCCAACCAAACCAGCTTTTCTCTGGAGGATCCCAGAGTGACCACGCAAAGCGGCTGCCTGGTGGCCGTGATGGAGGAGGAGACCGATGCTGTTTGATTCCCATGCCCATATGGACGACCGGGCGTTTGACGCTGACCGGGCGGCGCTGCTTTCCAGCCTGCCGGGGAAAGGCGTGGGGCTGCTGATGAATCCCGGGTGCAGCCTGAGCTCCTCCCGCAGCGCCATCGCGCTGGCGGAGCAATACGATTATATCTACGCCGCAGTCGGCTCTCACCCGGACGCGGCGGCGGAGGTGGACGAAGGGGTGCTGGCGGAATACCGCGTCCTTTGCCGCCATCCGAAGGTAAAGGCCATCGGGGAGATCGGCCTGGATTACCACTATGAGGACGTGCCCCGGGCGCGGCAGCAGGAAGCCTTCCGGGCACAGCTGGCGCTGGCGCGGGAGGCGGGGCTGCCCGTCATTGTCCACCAGCGGGACGCCCACCAGGACGCCATGGCCATCCTCCGGGAGTTTCCGGAGGTGAACGGGGTGTTCCACTGCTACTCCGGCTCGCCGGAGATGGCGCGGCAGCTGGTGGAAATGGGGTGGTATATTGGTTTTACCGGGGTGCTGACCTTCAAAAATGCCCGTAAGGCGGTGGAGACTGCCGCCAGTATCCCCTTGGAGCGGATACTCCTGGAGACGGACTGCCCCTATATGGCGCCGGAGCCATTTCGGGGCAGGCGGAACGACCCCAGCTACCTTTACCGCATGGCGGAGCGGCTGGGGCAGATCCGGGGCATCTCCCCGGAGGCGGCGGCCGACGCCACCATGGAAAACGCCAGAAGGCTGTACCGCCTGTAGCGGCTCGCCGGCAGAGAGAGGAGACGCCATGGAAGCGATTGTCGAATTTTCTCATATCACCATGGATTTTCCCGGAGTGCGCGCCAATGACGACGTGTCTCTTTCCATTCGGAGGGGGGAGATCTTCGCCCTGGTGGGGGAAAACGGCGCGGGAAAATCCACCTTGATGAACATACTTTACGGCATCCACACCCCTACGGCGGGCAGCGTGACCATTCACGGCAAGCCCGTGGTTCGATTTGACCCCAAGGCGGCCATCGCCGCCGGGGTGGGCATGGTGCACCAGCATTTCATGCTGGTGCCCAGCTTTACAGTAACGGAAAATATCGTCCTGAGCCGGGAGCCCAGGAAGGGTATATTCTGCGACCGGCGGGAAGCCCGGCGGCAGGTGGAAGCCCTGAGCCGGGAATACGGCCTGGAGGTGGAACCGGACAGCCGGGTGCGGGATCTCAGCGTGGGGCAGCAGCAGCGGGTGGAGATCCTGAAAACCCTGTACCGGGGGGCGGAGATCCTGATTCTGGACGAGCCCACTGCCGTCCTTACCCCCCAGGAGACCAACGAGCTTTTTACGGTGCTCCGCCGAGTGGTGCGGGAGCGGGGTATGACGGTGATCCTCATTACCCATAAGCTGTACGAGGTCGCCGCCGTCTCCCAACGGGTGGGCGTCATGCGCCGGGGACGGCTGGTGGGCGTGGCGGATACCGCCTCCGTGAGCCAGCGGCAGTTGGCGGGGATGATGGTGGGGCGGGAGATGCAGCCCACCGCCCCCCGGCAGCCCCTCCGGCTGGGGGAGGAGAAAGTCCATATTCAGAATCTTTGCGTGGCCAATTCCCGGGGGCTGCCCGCAGTGCGGGATCTGTCCCTGACCCTGCGCGCCGGGGAGATATTGGGCATTGCCGCTGTGGAGGGCAACGGCCAGAGCGAGCTGCTGGAGGCCATCGCCGGAATGCGGCCGTTCCAGGGGGAGATCCAGGTGAACGGACGCAGCATCCGGGGACTTTCCCCGGGTCAGGTGCGGTCACTGGGACTTGCCCATGTGCCGGAGGATCGCCTGCGCACCGGCGTGGATCCGGAGGCCAGCGTGGCGGAGAACCTGGTGGCGGGGCGGCACAGAGCGCCGCGCTTTGCCCGCTTCGGCGTCCATCTGCGGAAGAAGGCCATCCGAGAATACGCGGAGGGGCTGTACCGGGCGTTCGACATCCGGGGCGCCGGGGCGGACACAGAGGCGGGGAGCCTCTCCGGCGGCAATATGCAGAAGACGGTCATCGCCCGGGAGATGTCCGCCGGGGCGGAGGTGCTGCTCATTGCCCAGCCCACCCGGGGCGTGGATATTGGCGCGGTGGAGTTTATCCACAGCCAGATTCTCGCCCAGCGGGACGGCGGCGCGGCGATCCTCCTCTCCAGCGCGGATCTGGACGAAATACTGACCCTGTCCGACCGGATCATCACTCTTTATGAGGGGCGCGTCACCGGGGAGTATACCGGGGAATTTTCCAAGACGGAGCTTGGTCTGGGCATGACCGGCGGCGGAAAGGAGGCAACCCATGAAGCGTAGGAATTTAGGAAGCTATTTCCTCTCCCTGGGGCTGTCCATTCTCCTGGCGCTGGGGGTGGGTGCGGCCATCATGGCCGTCACAGGCTACCACCCCTGGGAGGCTTACCGGGCGCTGTTCCAGGGGGCTACCGGCTGCGGGGAGCTGGGCGATTTGCCCAGTCTCCTGACCCAGCGGCAGTTCGGCAATACGGTGGAATACGCCATGGTGCTCTTTCTCACGGGTCTGGCCTGCGCCCTGGGCGCCAGAGCCGGCATCTTCAATGTGGGCGGCGAGGGGCAGCTCTATCTGGGGGCCATCGTCTCCGCCTACATTGGCGTGGTGCTGGCGGGACTTTCTCCCTGGGTGGTGATTCCGGCGGCGGCGCTGGGCGCCATGGCTGTGGGGGCGTTTTACGCCTGGATTCCCGGCGTTTTGAAGGTGAAATGCAAGGTCAACGAGGTCATCACCACCATCATGCTGAACTCCGTGGCCATCTTTTTCTGCGCGTACCTCTCCAACGGCCCCTGGAAGACCGCCAATCCCAACCGGGTGTCCGGCACCGACCCTCTGGAGGCGGTCTACCGCTTTCCCCAGCTGATCCGCGGCTCCAATCTCACCAGCGCCATTTTTGCTTCGGCGGTGATCGCCCTGCTGGTGTGGTATGTAATGAGCCGCACCACCACAGGCTTTGAAATGAAGCTCACCGGGCACAATCCCCGCTTCGCCAGATTTTTGGGGCTGAACGTGGACAATATTGTGATCGCCGCCATGAGCGTCTCCGGAGCGATCTGCGGCCTGGTGGGGATGTTTCAGGTCTACGGCGTCAAGGGACACTACCAGGACGGCATCAGCAATGAATACTATTTCGACGGCCTGCTGGTGGCCATGATCATGGGCTACCGTCCGGTGGGCATCATCGTCATGAGCTTTTTCTTCGCCTTTTTGAAGGTGGGGGCGGCGGGCATGGAGCTGAACGCCGGAGTGCCCGGGGAACTTTACCGCATCATCCAGTCGGTGGTTATCTTCTTCCTGGCCGCCGAGGGAGGCGTGAAGGCTCTGCTGGCCAGAAAGAAAACGAAAAAGGAGGCCGCCAACCATGGGTGATATTTTGACGGCGGGACTCCTGCGGCAGATGCTCCGCTCTGCCACCCCGGTGGCGCTGGCCGCCATGGGCGGCGCCATGACCGAGCACGCGGGGGTCATGAACATCGGTATGGACGGCATGATCCTCATTGGCGCTTTCGCGGCGGTGGCGGTGAGCGCCGTGACCGGCTCCGCCTGGCTGGGCGTTTTGGCGGCCATCGCCGCAGGGATCCTGGTGGGGATGTTCTTCGCGCTGTTTGTGGTAAAGTTCAAGAGCGATGAGTTTATCATCGGCACGGCGCTGAACATCTTCGCCGGGGGGCTGACAGTGTTCCTGCTGGGGGCAATTTTCGGCGTGCGGGGCACCCTCCGTACCCAGGCGGGGCTGCCTGCGGTGGAGATCCCTGTTTTGCGGGACATCCCCTTTGTGGGGGAGGTGCTCAGCGGCAATTCTCTGTTCGTTTATCTGACGGTGCTGCTGGCCTGGGGGATGTGGGCGTTGGTATACCGCACCCCCTGGGGCTATCACCTGCGGGCGGCGGGGGAGCATCCCGGCGCGCTGCGGACTGCGGGCATCAGTCCGGAGGGACGGCAGTGGCAGGCTTCCATCCTCTGCGGGGCGCTGTGCGGTCTGGCAGGGGCGCAGCTTGCCCTGGGCAATGTGTCCATGTTCTCCGAGGGCATGAGCAATTCCCGGGGCTATGTGGCTTTCGCCTGCGTGATCTTCGGCGCGGCCAACCCGGGGAAGGCATATCTGGCGGCGCTGATGTTCGGCTTCTTCGACGCTCTGGGCTACCGGCTTCAGGAATACCAGATCAGCGCCAACCTGACCTCCATGATCCCCTATCTCATCACCGTGGCCATGATGGTGTATGTCGTGCTGCGCGGAGAGCGCCGCCGGGCGGCCGGCAGAGCGTAGGAGGGAAGCCGCGCTCCGATTCTGCCTTTTTGCCGGTTTTGCCCCGTGTTCACAAAAAATTCCCGCAGAATCTGAAAAATCCACTTTACAAGCCCATTGGGTTATTGTATAATCTATCTGTACGGAATTATCGATTCCATACGGCAACTGTATATCATGCTGCAATGCAGCAATTTTGAATGGAGGAAGTTACCATGTCTGTTAAAGTTGCAATCAACGGCTTCGGCCGGATCGGCCGTCTGGCTTTCCGCCAGATGTTCGGCGCTGAGGGTTATGAGGTTGTCGCCATCAATGACCTGACCTCTCCCAAGATGCTGGCTCACCTGCTGAAGTACGATTCCACCCAGGGCAACTACAGCAACCAGCACACCGTGGAAGCCGGCGAGAACAACATCGTTGTCGACGGTAAGTCCATTACCATCTATGCCAAGGCCAACGCCGCCGAGCTGCCCTGGGGCGAGCTGGGCGTGGACGTGGTTCTGGAGTGCACCGGCTTCTACACCAGCAAGGCCAAGGCGCAGGCGCACATCGACGCCGGCGCGAAGAAGGTGGTCATTTCCGCCCCTGCCGGCAATGACCTGCCCACCATCGTGTACAACGTGAACCACACCACTCTGACCAAGGAAGACACCATCATCTCCGCCGCTTCCTGCACCACCAACTGCCTGGCACCCATGGCCAAGGCACTGAACGACCTGGCTCCCATCGAGTCCGGCATTATGTGCACCATCCACGCCTACACCGGCGACCAGATGATCCTGGACGGCCCGCAGCGTAAGGGCGACCTGCGCCGCAGCCGCGCCGGCGCTGTGAACATCGTTCCCAACTCCACCGGCGCCGCCAAGGCCATCGGCCTGGTGATCCCCGAGCTGAACGGCAAGCTCATCGGCGCCGCTCAGCGCGTTCCCACCCCCACCGGTTCTACCACCATCCTGAACGCTGTTGTGAAGGGTGAGGTCACCGTGGAGCAGGTGAACGCCCAGATGAAGGCGGAGTCCACCGAGTCCTTCGGCTACAACACCGACGAGATCGTCTCCTCCGACGTCATCGGTATGCGCTACGGCTCCCTGTTCGACGCCACCCAGACCATGGTCATGAAGCTGGGCAACGGCACCACCCAGGTACAGGTCGTCTCCTGGTACGACAACGAGAACTCCTATGTTTCTCAGATGGTTCGCACCATTAAGTACTTCTCCGAGCTGGGCTAATTTCTCACAAACCGACAAGATCCGCCGCATATGCGGCGGGTCTTTCTCTGCGGCAAAGCCATCTGCGGTCAAAAGCCCGCCGTGCTGTACGGCGGGCTTTTTGCGCTTGTTATGTCTTTGCCCGCTTGACGGTGGGCTTGGGGCGGATCTCTCCGGCGCGGGTCAGCGCCATCTTGGTGAGCAGCGGTCCCACCAGCTCATAGATCAGCACGGAAAACAGGACGATGTTGCGGATGATCGCGCCTTCCTGCCCGAACTGGGCGGCGACGGTGACGGTCATGCCCAGCGCCACGCCCGCCTGGGGCAGCAGGGTGATGCCCAGATATTTTCGGATGTTCCGGTCGCAGCCCATGAATTTGGAGCTGATGGAAGCGCCCAAAATCTTGCCTGCGGAGCGGCTGAGGATATAGGCGGCGCCGATGCCTACCACGGACGCCTGGGCGAACAGACGCAGATCCAGCTCCGCGCCGGAGATCACGAAGAACAGCACGTTAATGGGCGCCGTCCACTGCTCGGTTTTGAACATGATCTCCTCGGAGAAATCGCACAGATTGCAGAAGATGGTGCCGCACATCATGCACACCAGCAGGGAAGAAAAGCCGATCTCCACACCGCCGCCCAGGGAAATTTCCAGCTTGGAAAGCCCTGCGGACAGCGCTACGAACGCCACGGCCAGGCTCAACCGCTTGGAATTGGAGTTGAAGAAAATTTCCACCTGGCTGAAGATCCAGCCCAGCGCCGCGCCCATCCCCAGGGAAAGGAGGATCTCCAGCGTGGGATTCAGCAGTACGGAAACCAGGCTGATGGAGCCGCTGGTCAGCGCCTTGGCCACACCGGTGGATACGGCGAACACGATCAGACCCACCGCGTCGTCCAGCGCCACAATGGGCAGCAGGATGTCGGTTAGAGGACCCTTGGCCTTGTACTGGTTGATGACCATTACCGTGGCGGCGGGAGCGGTGGCGGTGGCGATGGCGCCCAGAAGGAGGCAGGTGGAAACAGGCAGCTGGTCGCCCAGCGCCAGGTGCAGCAGCAGCAGGGTGACGTCCACCAGGATGGTGGCGGAAAGCGCCTGGAAAATGGCGATGACGGTGGCCTGCCGCCCGGTTTTCCGCAGGGCGGTGATGCGGAACTCGCTGCCGATGGAAAACGCGATGAAGCCCAAAGCGGTATCCGAAACCAGCCCCATGGCCTCTACAAACGCAAAGCTTTCAAATCCCAGACCGGGGATGCCCAGCCGCCCCAGACACAGCGGCCCCACCAGCAGACCGGCCACCAGATAGCAGGTCACGTCCGGGAGGTTGAAGCGGGAGGTAAGCCGGGAAAGAAACAGGCCGGCGAACATAGCAACGCCGACAGCCAAAAGATATTCCATAAGAAAATGCCTCGCAATGCTTTCAAATCGGTATTAATTATACTCCGAAAGCGAAAAGTTGCAATGGGCGAAATCTACAAGATTCTTTTGGCGCGGGGGTGGAGAAATGAACACAATCGCCGTAGCGGCGAAGAAGCGCCGCCGTTTCCGCTCCTGAGAAAACGGTCAGATGGCGGCGAGAATCGTTTCCAGCAGGCGATGAAAGTCGTCGTGGACGCGGTTGGCGGTTTCCACTACCTCCTGATGGCTCAGCTTTACCGGCAGCACCCCTGCGGCCATATTGGTGATGCAGGACACGCCGATCACCTCCATGCCGCTGTGGCCGGCTGCCAGCGCCTCCGGCACGGTGGACATTCCCACAGCGTCCGCTCCCAGAATCCGCGCCATGCGCACTTCCGCAGGGGTTTCGTAATTGGGGCCGGAGAACATCATATACACGCCCTCCTCCAGCGGGATGCCAGCCTGGGCGGCGCGCTCCTTGACAGCGGCGCGAAGACGGGCGGTATACAGATCGCTGACATCGGGGAAGCGGGGGCCGAAAGCGTCCAGATTCTCCCCAATCAGGGGATTCTGGCCGGAATAGTTGATGTGGTCGGAAATGAGCATCAGGCAGCCCGCGTGGAAGCCCAGGTTCACCCCGCCGGCGGCGTTGGTGAGCACCAGAGTTTTTACGCCCATGGCCGCCAGCACCCGGATGGGCAGGGTCAGCGCCTGCTGGGTGAAGCCCTCGTAGTAATGCAGCCGACCCTGGAGCACCACCACTTCCCTGCCGCAGCGGCGTCCAAAGACAAATGCGCCGCTGTGCCCGGCCACGGTGGGCTGGGGGAAATCAGGGATCTGGGCATAGGGGACGCGCACCGGATTTTCCAGGGTGTCGGCAAAGTCCCCCAGGCCGCTGCCCAGCACCAGGCCGATGGTAGGACGGCTTTGCACATGGGATAAGAGATAGTCCGCTGCTGCGGAGATGGTTTCAGCGAGTTTCATAGGATCGTTCCTCCTGATAAGAATAAAAACATGATACCATAAATAGGAGCGGGATACAATCCTAAAAGCGCAGCGCCCCGAAAAAAGGAGAATCCCCGGTGCAGCGCACCGGGGATCTCCACAGAAAGGGATTAGAAAGAAGAGAGGTAGAAAAGAGGATCTACGAAACAGAAGTCAGACGGCTCACGGCTTCCGCCTGCCTTCTGAATATAGAATAATCGGGGCTTTTGAACGGCTCATGTCCGGTTTGAAAACAAAAAGCAACGAATTTATGAATAGATTTTGTCCCCTTTGGGAAAATTTCCCCATTCCTTGAAAAAAACCTTGACACTGCAGGGGAAAAAGGCTATAATACACTAGCCTGTCTATGCAGGCGATCCTTGCTCCCGGCGCGTCCGGGGGCCAAAAGTCCAAAAGGAGGTGCAACAACATGGCTAAGATCACTGGTAAGTACGAGGTGCTCTACATCATCGACCCTGCCCAGGGCGAGGAGGGCATCGCCGCGCTTGTGGAAAAGTTCAAGGCAATGGTGGAAGCGGAGGGTACCCTGTCCAATGTGGACGAGTGGGGCAAGCGCCGTCTGGCCTACCCCATCAACGACCTGATGGAGGGCTACTACGTTCTCATGAACTACGAGAGCAAGCCCGCATTCCCCGCAGAGCTGGAGCGTGTGATGAAGATCACCGACGGCGTCCTGCGCTGCCTGACCACTGTGGTGGCGGAGTAAGGAGGCAGTCCCATGCTCAACCACATCATTATCATGGGTCGGCTGACCCGTGACCCGGAGCTGCGCCGTACCGGCAGCGGCATTGCCGTGGCGTCCTTCACCCTGGCGGTGGATCGGGATTTCTCTCCCAAGGACGGCGGCGAACGGGAAACCGACTTCATCGACTGCGTGGCCTGGCGGCAGACGGGAGAGTTCGTCTCCAAGTATTTCGCCAAGGGGCGCATGGCGGTGGTGTCCGGCCGTCTCCAGATCCGCAACTGGACGGATAAGGACGGCAACAAGCGCCGCAGCGCCGAGGTAATTGCAGATAACGTGTACTTCGGCGACAGCAAGCGGGATGACCAGGGCGGCAGCGCCGCCGGCTCCTATGGCGGGAACAGCTACGGTAATGGCAATAATCATTACAGCGGCTACGCCCCCGTGCCTGCCCCAAGCGGTGGCTTTGGCAGCTATTCCGCGCCCAGCGCCCCAGCGTCCGATTTCGCGATGCTGGAGGACGACGACGCCCAGCTGCCTTTCTAAAAAGAACTTTTTCACAACGCTTACAAGGAGGTTATTTCCATGGCAAACGAACAGCGTGTTCGTCCCCGCAAGCGCCGCAAGGTGTGCGCTTTCTGCGTGGACAAAGTGACCAGCATCGATTACAAGGACACTGCGAAGCTCCGCCGTTACCTGTCCGAGCGCGGCAAGATTCTGCCCCGCCGCACCACCGGTACCTGCGCGGCGCACCAGCGTGACCTGACCGGCGCCATCAAGCGTGCCCGCCAGATCGCCCTGCTGCCCTATGTGGCCGATTGATAATGTAAACGCTCCAGGGTGCAAACCCTGGAGCGCTTTTTTGCGCCGCAGTCCCTGCGAGGATGGGACTGCTTTTTTTCTCCCTAACGATCATTATAAAATACAATCTGTCTTCGTATATTTCATAGCTTGCCTGTAATAGGCGGAGTGATTGACGATCTGGATCGCGCAGACGGCAAGGGACGGCAAAAAGCCGATACCAAATACCAAGGCGCAAATCGCAAGCAAAACGGCGAGAATGGTGCAAGCGGTATTCGTGGCGCGATATGCCTGAAACGCGCACTTACCCATCAGGAGCTTCTCAGCTTCATCGCAATGATCCACCCATTTCTTGTGAAACCGGAGATCGTAGTACGAAACCGCCTTTTCGGGATTTGTCTTTTTTGCGGTGTCGATGCACTTTTGCTGGATAATGACTGCTTCTAACATAACAGCGAAGAACGCGGCAATCACAGCGAAAAATGGTACGGCATTTTTCCAGTCTTCCAAATAAGTAAGCCCAACGGAATAGGATGCGGCAATAAGAAAATAGGAGACAATGATGGCGGCGTCCGAAATCCAAATGACCATGGATATTTTGTGTTCTGCTGCGTCGGATATTTCTTCATCCTCGCCATTCCAGCCGGCAAGCAGCTTTTTTGCATTTTTGTAAAGCGGAACGCAGACGATTGGCAGAGCGATGGCTTCCGCGAACAGCAGCCACGGCGCAATGCGCATACAAAAGAAATCTGCGGCAGCTTTTATGCCGCCTGAAAGGGCGTCAAGCCTGTAATATCCTGATAAAAAGCCGATTCCGGCGCCAACCAACGCGCTGATGACCATAATCAGTATATAGATCGGCAGCGCCTTGCGGTTTGCCTGCTGGATTTGCTGCTTGTTTTCCATTCTATTCTTCCTCCTGTAAATAAAAAATTTCGTCCACACGAACGCCGCATACCTTTGCGATCGTCAGGGCAAGGGTAATGGATGGGGAATAGTCGCCGCGCTCAATAAGGCTGATGGTTTGCCTTGACACACCGCATAAGCGTCCCATTTCCTGTTGGTTGACATTCAGCGCGGCCCTGCGTTCTTTTAGTCGATTTCGCAGAATCATAGAGCACCTCCCTTGACAATGTTCCTTGTCTAAATGACAAGTATCGTTGTCATAATGAATTATACTATTGTCATGGGCGGGTTGTCAAGAGGTTTTGGGAAAAATTAAAACCATTTCAAAGGAAAACAAAAAACGGCGAAGGACATTGCTTCGCCGTTGGAAAACAAGCGTGTTCGTTCTTGTTTGCGATGCTCTGTGTATTTGCGCCTATGCGCGGTTCGGGAAAGCGCGAGCCTGCACGCAGCGGGATAAAGGATAAGGGAGGCAATCCTTTCTCAGAGGATGTGGGCGCTATGCGGCTTCAGACTTCCGGGGGATGCGGGAACAACGCGTCGGCGATCAGTAGCGCAGGTATCGCCGGAGCTTCTCCTCCGCGCGCTTCAGGGTGCGGCAGACGGTGCTTTTGTGCACGCCCCGGCGCTGGGCGATCTGGGGAATGTTCTGCCGGTGTATGTAGTAGGCCAGCAGCGTCTCCCGCTGGAGGGGCGTCAATTCCTCCTGGATCACCCGCTGAACCCGCCGCATCTGCACCGCCTGAGGCAGGCGCGGCCCCTGATAGCCCTCATAGCGTGTATTTTTCACTGCGGTAATAACCCCTTTCATAGTATCGCGCCGTCAGCTCTGCCAACTCATTCATCTCTGTGAGCATGGGGGTCAGGGCGGCGATGCGCCGCTTCAGGCGCCATATTTCCTCTGCATCATCGGCAGCGGCCAGCTCCCGCCGCAGCTGGGCAAGCCTGCCGCGCAGCGGCGCAGCCGCTGCGCGGTAGCTTTCGCTGAGCTCCAGGAGGGTCATGGCCGCCTCCTTTCACAGCGCAGGCACGTCAGGCTGGGTGGGTACAGCGCGCCGCCGCAGAGGGGGCAGTACCCGGCAGGCCGGACGGCCTGGGGGTCTGAGAACAGTGTGGATTCGACGTTTTGGTGCATCATACCATCTCCTTCGTATTGTCCATATGGGAAAATCGTCGAAAAAAAGTGACCGGTTTTCCAAGCGGTTTTCCAGGGACTTCCTGCTGAAAGTATACTACACATTCCGTGTGGAACCCATCGAATCGTGTAGGCGGTCAGATTTCTCCCCTTTTTTACCCGGGGGTATGGTATGATGTGGGCACAACGCAAAAATACAAAAGAGGTGGTTGCAATGCTTGCTTCCCGGATTGCGGCGCTGCGGCGCAGCGCCGGTATGAGTCAGGCGGAGTTGGCGCGAAAGCTGCGGATCAGCCCCAGTGCTGTGGGGATGTACGAGCAGGGGCGGCGAGAGCCGTCGGCGGATATTTTGGTGAATATGGCGCAGGTGTTTGGCGTGAGCACGGATTTTTTGCTCACCGGCAAGGCGGAGCATCCCCCGGATCAGGAGGCGCTGACCGCCGCCCTGCTGGAGACGCTGGAAAGCGCGGAATCCCGCCTGGCCGCCCGCCGGGGCGAGACGCTGTCCCGGCAGGAGCTGGCGGCGCTGCTGGCGGCGCTGCTGATGGAGGCTTGACGGCGGCTCCTTTTTGGGGTAAGATGACCCCAAAAGGAGGCGAAGCGTATGGAGGATCAGGATTTTATGCGCCAGGCGCTGGCGCTGGCCGGAGAAGCGGCGGCAATGGGAGAAGTGCCGGTGGGCTGCGTGATAGTGCGCGGAGGAAAAATTGTAGGCCGGGGGCGGAACTGCCGGGAGGAGCGCAAAAGCGCCCTGGCGCACGCGGAGATCGCCGCCATCCAGGAGGCGTGCCGGACGCTGGGCGGCTGGCGGCTGTGGGATTGCACGCTGTATGTTACCCTGGAGCCGTGCCCCATGTGCGCCGGCGCCATTCTTCACGCCCGGATTCCCCGGGTGGTATACGCGGCCAAGGATGAAAAAGGCGGTGCCTGCGGGTCGGTGTGCGATTTGTTCGCCATGGACTTCAATCACCACCCCAAGGTGGAAGCGGGGCTTCTGGAGGCGGAAAGCGCCGCGCTGCTCCAGGACTTTTTCCGGCAGCTGCGGCTCACCCTGCGCGGGCGACCCCGGTGGCGCAGGCCGGAGGGATAAATTCGACGTTTCGCGTTTTCTCGACAGTGGAAAAGGAGGCGGTTCATGGTGCGTCGGCGCACCTTGCAGATGGGGGCGGCGGCCATCGCGCTGGCGGTGGCGGTGCGGCTGACGGCGGGGGGCGTGCTCACGCCCCTGACCCAGACCCTGGGAAAGTGGGAGACGGCCTCTCTGCTGCTCTATTTGGAGACGGGGCGGGTGGTGCGCCCGCCGAATCCGCCGGAACCCACAACGCCGCAGCCGCAGAGTCCCGCGCAGAGCGCGGAAAGCCTGGAACGGCCGGCATTTTCCGGGGAGGAAACGGTGAGCATCCGGGAAAGCTGGGACTATGGCGCGGATGTTCCCGCGCTTCTGGAGCAGCCCCTGCGCTGGGATCTCCGGCAGGAGGCGCCCACTGTACTTATTTACCACACCCATGCCTCGGAAAGCTATACCAAGGAGCCTGGACAGGACTATGCCGAGGAGGTGCCCTACCGCACCCAGGACACAGACTATAATATGGTGGCGGTGGGCGCGGCCATTCAGCGGCGGCTGGAGGCCGCCGGCATCCACACGCTGCACGATACTACCCTCCACGACTATCCCTCCTACAATGGTTCCTACGACCATGCCAGACAGACGCTGGAGGGCTATTTTTCCCAGTATCCCAGCCTGCTGCTGGTGCTGGATGTGCACCGGGACGCGGCGGAGGACGGCAACGGCAACCAGGTGGCCACCACGGCCACCCTCTCCACCGGGGAGACGGCGGCGCAGCTGATGTTTGTGCTGGGCTCGGAGGGGGGCGGCTATGAGCATCCCTATTGGGAGGACAACCTGGCCTTGGCGGTGAAGCTCCAGGCGCTGCTGGAGGAAAAGGATCCGGGCATCTGCCGCTCGCTGCAGCTCACCGCCCAGCGGTATAACCAGGAGATGTACCCCGGGATGCTGCTGGTGGAGGTAGGCACCGCAGGCAATACGCTGACCCAGGCGCTGCGGTCGGCGGAGCGGCTCAGCGACGCCATCATCGCGCTGGCCGACGGGACGGCATAGCCCGGGAAAACGCGCGAAATTCCAGTGAAATTTGGCATATATTTCCTGGGTTTAATGAAAATTTAATAAATTGGGGGGAGACAAGGAAGAAATTCTGTGTTATACTATGAAAAGGTATCTACCTTGCCGTAGAATACAGAATTTTGTGATAACAGGAGGCGTTTCCTTTGAAATATTGGCGTGGTTATTTGACTGCGGGTATTTTCGGCCTGTTTACCTGGCTGCTGATGGAGTTCGCCAAAACCCATGCGCAAATCGTGGACATGGTATATCCCTACATCTCCCGTATGCTCCAGACGACGCTTGCCGAGTGGAGCGGCGGCGTGGATTTCTGCCTGTGGCAGCTCCTGGCGGTGCTGCTCCTGCTGGGCGTTATCGCCAGCATCGTATTGATGGTGGTGCTGCGCTGGAATCCCATCCAGTGGTTTGGCTGGATTTTGGCCGTGGCGGCGGGCATCTTTTTCCTGCATACCGGCCTGTACGGGCTGAATACCTATGCCGGACCCATTGCCGACGATCTGCGTCTGGAAGTGGTGGAGTACACCCTGGACGAACTGCAGGAGGCCACCGTCTACTACCGGGACAAGGCCAACGCGCTGGCAGGACAGGTGAGCCGGGACGCCGGGGGCAATCCTCAGTTTGCCGATTTTGACGCCTTGGCGCTTCAGGCGGCGAACGGCTTTGACGCCATGACCTACGACGAGTACGAGCCGGTGTTCGCGGGCAGCCGCTTGCCGGTGAAGAAGCTGGCCTGGGCGGATCTGTACACTTCTATGGGCATCACCGGCGTGACCATGGGCATCACCGGCGAGGCCGCAGTGAACCCCCAGATCCCGGCGGTGAGCCTGCCGTTTACCATCTGCCACGAAATGAGCCATCGGAATGCCATTGCCATTGAGCGGGACGCCAATTTTGCCGCGTTCCTGGCCTGCCGCGCCAACGAGAGCGTGGAATTTCAGTATTCCGGCTATTTTATGGCCTATCGCTATTGCTACAATGCCCTGGTCAGCGCCGGGGGCAGCCTGCAGGCGCAGGAGGTGGCCGGGGGCGAGAGCAGCCTGCTGAAGCAGGATCTGGCCGCCTACCGGGACTTCTTTGCCGGACGGCAGGATCAGACTGCCACCAACCTGGCCAATAAAGCCAACGACACCTACCTGAAGATCAGCGGGGACGAGCAGGGCGTGGCCTCCTATCAGGATGTGAGCACGCTGCTGGTGAGCCTGTACCACAAGGAAGTGGTGCTTCCCGCCCAGGTGATCCCCGAGCCGGAGTTCGATCCCCTGGATTCCAGCCAGGTGGACGTGACCGACATTCCGCGGGTCTGGTAAGGCTATGCTGGATACGCTGCGTCGGGCGCTGCCCGACATTGGCCTGGAGCTGCCCCAGGAGACGCAGGAAACCCTCTGCCAGTTTGGCCGGCGGGTGGTGGAGCAGAACGCGGTGATGAACCTTACCGCCATCACCGCCCCGGAGCAGGTGGCGAAGCTCCATCTTTTGGACAGTCTCACCGTGCTCAGCACAGTGGATCTGCGGGACAAGACCCTGATCGATGTGGGCTGCGGCGCAGGATTTCCCGGCGTGCCCCTGAAGATCGCCTGCCCCGCGCTGCGCCTGACGCTGCTGGATTCCCTGGGAAAGCGGATGCGCTGGCTGGAGGAGGTGCTGCCCCAGCTGGGGGTGACGGCGGAATGTGTCACCGCCCGGGCGGAGGAAGCCGCCGCTGAGCGGCGGGAGCAGTATGACTATGCCGTCAGCCGCGCGGTGGCGCGGCTGCCCATTCTCTTGGAACTCACCGCCCCCTATGTGAAGGTGGGCGGCGCTGTGCTGGCCATGAAAGGCGCTGCGGCCAGGGAGGAATTGGCGGAATCGGAAAATGCCATGCGGAAGCTGGGAGTTCAGCTGGAGCGGGTGGCGGAATATCCCATTGACGGCGGCAGTCATGCAGTCCTTGTCCTGCGGAAGACGGCGCCGACCCCTCCCCGCTATCCCCGGCGCTATGCCAAGATCAAGCAGACGCCGCTGTAAAAATGACCCAGCCGAGCATCCATCGGCTGGGTCATATATTTTGAGGCTCGCAGGCGCTTGGGCGGGCGGACGGGACTATTTCCTTTTGCGCAGGAGGGAGAGGCTCACCATCAGCAGACATGCCCAGCCAAACATCCCCAGCGCCCAAAACTGAATACATACCATGGGGCTGGACACCACCACCAGAACGGCGTACAAGGCCGCGCCCACAGCTTCGTCGGCGCGCACCAGGGCAAAATTCAGAACCAGCGTCAGGAAGGTAAGCGCCAGGGACAGCAGGCTCAGGCTGCGAATAATGCGCAGGGAATGGACGTCCCCCCGCTTGCCTGCCCGATGCAGCAGGACGCCGCCGGGGACGAAAAAGCCGATTCCCAGGAGGATCAGTACCGCCTTCCCCAGATTGTCGGGATTCGGAATAAAACCCAGGCCGGCGCAAAGAATAAACAGGACGGCCCAGAGGATATACAACGTTTTGCTTTTCATGGCAGCTCCCTCTTGCTTGGAAAATGATGCTTATATTGTACCCTATTTTTTCCGCCTTGACAACCCCATAGCGCTTGTGGAAAATGGCAAAAAGGGGCTGGACATATGCGGAAGATTCTGGTATAATTATCTTATATCCATGGCAATTTCCCTTTGTACGCGCCGGCCTCCGGGCAGGACGTGCAAGGAACGCAAAGGAGTAACAGCCTATGAAATGTCCTTACTGCGGCGAGCTGGAGAGCAAGGTGGTGGATTCCCGCCGGTCGGACGACGGCATGAGCATCCGCCGCCGCCGGGAGTGTCTGTCCTGCCAGCGCCGGTTCTCTACTTATGAGATCATTGAAAATCCCCCCATCCTGGTCATCAAGCGGGATGGCAGCCGTCAGACCTTTGACCGCAATAAAATCCTCAATTCCATGGTGCGCGCTTTCGACAAGCGGCAGGTATCGCTGTCTGCGCTGGAGGCCGTCACCGCCGAAATTGAGCAGACCATCCAGAACTCCCTCTCCCGGGAGGTGACCACCGAACGCCTGGGAGAAATGGTGATGGAACGGATCAAGCCCATTGACGAGGTGGCGTATATCCGCTTCGCCTCGGTGTACCGCCGGTTCCAGGACGTGAGCGGATTCATCCGCGAGATTGAAAACCTATAAACGCAGGGGGCAGCCCTGACGGAAAGGAGATGTTTTTATGGATAAGATCATGGGTCTTTTGGAGGGGTTTGACCCCGCCGCGCTATTGCCGGACCTGAGCAATATGATGGGAACTGTGAATTTTCTGCTGCGCCTGGCGGTGCTCATTGGACCCATTGTGGTGCTGGTCTTGGGTCTTTGCTACTTCTTCCTGTCCCCCAAGGAGGCCAACCATTCCTTTGGCTATCGATTTTTCTGGGGGATGAGCAGCGTGGAGGCATGGCGCTTTATGCAGAAGCTGGCCGGCCTGGTGTGGGGCGGCCTGGGGCTTATCCTGTTGGTGGTGATGCTGATTGTATGCGCCAGCTTCGGCGGTATGGAGACCATGGACATGGTTTGGTCGGCGCTTACCTGCGTACTCTGGGAGCTGGGGCTGCTCATCGCAGCCAGCCTGGCTGTTGACATCACATTGATCGTTCGTTATGACCGCAAGGGCGCGCGCAGAACAAAAAAAGAGAAATAATTTCTGCCCCCCGGCCGTCCCCGGGGGGAATTTTTGCTGAATTCCCACATTTCACGAAAGGAATGGACAACAATGACACCGAAAATCATGAGCATCGATCCCTATTTGAAGCCCTATAAGGGGGATATCCTCCTGCGAATGGAGAATTACGCCCAGACCAAGGCGCGCCTCCTGCCCGACGGGGGCTGCCTGAAGGATTTTGCCAATGCCCATCAGTTCTTCGGCATCCATAAGGTGCGGGGCGGCTGGTTCTATCGGGAGTGGGCGCCGGGAGCGGAGGAAATGTACTTCACCGGCGACTTCAATCACTGGGATCGCCGCGCCTGCAAAATGGAGAAAAAGGAAAACGGGGTGTTCGAGGTTTTTCTCCCCGGGGCGCGGGCGCTGAAGAACGGCCAGCATGTGTGCGCCGTGGTTATCCATGAGGGCAAGGAGCTGGAGCGCATTCCGGCGTATGCCACCCATGTGGAGCAGAATCCGGAAACCCGGGCGTGGGACGCTGTGGTACATCACCAGGCAAAGCCCTTTCCCTGGACGGACGGGAATTTTAAGCCCAAAAAGGATCTCTTCATCTACGAATGTCACATTGGCATGGCGCAGCAGGAGGGCAAGATCGGCACATATGAGGAATTCCGGGTGAACATCCTGCCCCGGGTGAAGCGCTTGGGCTACAATACCCTGCAGATCATGGCGGTGATGGAGCACCCCTACTACGCCTCCTTTGGGTATCAGGTCACCAATTTCTTCGCCGCCAGCTCCTGGTTCGGGATGCCGGAGGATCTGAAGGCGCTGGTGAACGACGCCCACAAGCTGGGTCTGGCGGTGCTGCTGGATATTGTCCATTCCCATGCCTCCAAGAATACCCGGGAGGGCATCAGCGAATTTGACGGTACGCCCTACCAGTATTTCCACGACGGCGGCCGGGGGGAGCATCCCGCCTGGAATACCCGCTGCTTCAACTATGGCAAGGACGAGGTGCTCCATTTCCTCCTCTCCAATCTGAAATTCTGGCAGGAAGAGTACCACTTCGACGGCTTCCGCTTTGATGGCGTTACCTCCATGCTTTACCGGGATCACGGCCTGGGCAGCGCTTTCGGCAACTACGATCACTATTTTTCCCTGAATACCGACACGGAGGCGGTCACCTATTTGCAGCTGGCCAACGAACTGGTGCGGGAGGTGAACCCCCACGCCATTACCATTGCGGAGGATACCTCCGCCATGCCGGGGCTTTGCCTGCCCATCTCCTGGGGCGGCATCGGCTTCGACTATCGTCTGGCCATGGGCGAGCCGGATATGTGGATCAAGCTGCTGAAGGAATATCGGGATGAGGACTGGGATATGTGGAAGATCTTCTACGAGCTCACCGGCCGCCGTCCCAAGGAAAAGGTCATCGGCTACTGCGAATCCCACGACCAGGCGCTGGTGGGGGACAAGACCATCATGTTCCGCCTGTGCGACGCGGAAATGTATTACGGCATGGAGAAAAATAATCACAACGTCATCATTGACCGGGGCATGGCGCTGCATAAGATGATCCGCCTGATTACCATGAGCCTGGGCGGCGAGGGTTATCTGACCTTTATGGGCAATGAGTTTGGCCATCCCGAGTGGATCGACTTCCCCCGGGAGGGCAACGGCTGGAGTTATCACTACTGCCGCCGCCAGTGGAATCTGGCGGACGATCCCAAGCTGAAATACCAGTTCCTGAACAACTTCGAAAGAGCCATGGTGGCCATGTGCAAAAAAGAAAAGCTGTTTTCCGGCCGCACAGTGAGTCTGTGGACGCACCAGGGGGATAAGGTATTGATGTTTGCCCGTGGCGACGGTATTTTCGCCTTTAATTTTGATCCGGTTCGCTCGTTTGACGGCTATTTTGTACCGGTGTTGGAGGAGGGCGACTACCAAGTGGCGCTTACCAGCGACGACGGAGAGTTCGGCGGCCACAGCCGGGTGTCGCACCAAACCTACACCGCCAAGCCCCAGGGAGACGGACGCATCGGCTTCCAGGTCTACCTGCCCAGCCGCACCGCCACCGTATTCCATAAGATCTGAGGAAAGCGGGATGGATTTTGCCCCGGCTGGCATACCGGGGCAAAGGGTGAACAGCAACAGCGCCCCAGCGAAAGCTGGGGCGCTGTTCCTTTTTGCCATATCACTTCTCCTGAATGCTCTCCACCAGGCCGTTGGCCAGACCCACCAGACCCTGCATTTCGCTGGGGATGATGATCTTGGTGGCCTTGCCGTCGGCCACCTTCTCCATGGCCTGGATGGCCTTGAGCTGGATGACCTGGGCGTTGGGAGCCTGCTGGTTCAGCATGCCCATGGAGTCGGCCAGAGCCTGCTGCACGGTGCGGATGGCCTGGGCTTCGCCGTCTGCCCGAAGAATGGCGGCCTGCTTCTCGGCCTCCGCCCGGAGGATGGCGGCCTGCTTCTCTGCGTCGGCCTGGAGGATGGCGGATTCCCGCTCGCCTTCGGCGATGAGGATGGCGGATTTCTTCTTGCCTTCTGCCTGGAGAATGGCCTGCCGGCGGTCACGCTCGGCCTTCATCTGCTTCTCCATAGAGCTTTGGATGTCCTGAGGCGGGAGAATGTTCTTCAGCTCCACCCGGTTGACTTTAATGCCCCAGGGGTCGGTAGCCTCGTCCAAAATGGCGCGCATTTTGGTATTGATGACGTCCCGGCTGGTAAGGGTCTGATCCAGCTCCAGGTCGCCGATGATATTCCGCAGGGTGGTGGCGGTGAGCGTCTCCATGGCCATCATGGGCTGCTCCACGCCGTAGCAGTAGAGTTTCGGATCGGTGATCTGGAAATATACCACAGTGTCGATCTGCATGGTCACGTTGTCCTTGGTGATGACGGGCTGAGGGGGATAATCCAGCACCTGTTCCTTCAGGCTCACCTTTCGGGCGATGCGGTCAAAGAACGGGATTTTGAAGTGCAGACCCACGCCCCAGACCGCCTGGAACGCGCCCAGACGCTCGATCACGTACGCGCGGGACTGCTGTACCACGGCAATGTTGCAGATGACCAGCAGGAACACGACCACAAGAATGCCTAAAATGATCCACCACATAATTACTGCCTCCTAAAAAGTATTTTTGGATAACGGGTTATACCTTGGCGGTGACTTCCACCGGGGATACAAAAACCTTGACGCCCTCCACCCGATCCACTTTCACACGGGTGCCGGCAGGAATGGGATAGCCGGAGGTGCTCCGCGCCGTCCACTCCATGGAAGCCAGCTTCACCTGGCCGGTGGCTTCCACATTATGGATGTTGGCGGTGACGATACCTTGGGTGCCGATGATGCTGTCCACATTGGTTCTGGTGAGCTTGGGGGTAAAATACTTCCGTGCCAGCGGACGCAGTGCGGCCAGCAGCGCGCCGGATAGCAGGAAAAACACCAAAGCCTGCAGCCACAATTCGCCGCCCAGCAAGCTGATTACCACCGCAGCCAAAGCACCGATGGCGAACCACAGAGAGACCATCGCCACGGTAGCGGCTTCCACGATCAGGAACACCGCCATCAGGATCAGCCATATCACTGTATTCATATTTGCTTCCTCCTTTCTTATGAGAATAGGATACCAGATAATTGCGGATTTGTCTATTGACAATTTTATCAAAAGCCCAAAAACAACGGTGTTTCCCGTGAAGATATTGTAAAGATTCCTGAAAATGGCTTTTCGGGAGCATTGGCGCGGTGCAGGCGCGGGGGCAAAGGCTGCGGGGGTGAACTGGAAAATTGCCTTTATCGATATATTTGCACCGATTAAGGCTGGGGCTTTTCAAAGCGTTCCCGGTATTTTTCCGATTTTTTCTGGTTTCTCTGGGGTTAAAATTTGGAAAAAACCGGGAAAATGGTTGCGCGGCAGGGGAAGCTGGTGTATAATGAAAGCGAATTTTAGGGCGCTGCGCCCTACATATGAAGGAGTTGGTTATCATGTTTCAGGCGATGATTGAGACGCTGAAGGCAAATCCCCGGAAGATCGTGTTTACCGAGGGCTCGGATAAGCGGATTCTGGAGGCGGCCGCGCGGCTGAAGAAAGACGGCTTCCTCACCCCCATCCTGGTGGGCAATGTGGAAGAGGTTCAGGCTGCGGCCAAGGCCGGTAATTTTGATATTGCAGGACTGGAGATCCTTGACCCCGCCGCTTACCCCGGCATGGACGAGATGGTGGAGAAGATGGTGGAGCTGCGCAAGGGCAAGATGAGTCCCGAGGACTGCCGCAAGGCGCTGTCCAAGGGCAACTATTTCGGCACCATGCTGGTGAAGATGGGTTACGCCGACTCCCTGCTGGGCGGCGCCACCTATTCCACGGCGGATACCGTGCGACCCGCTCTGCAGCTGGTAAAGACTAAGAAGGGCGCGCATCTGGTTTCCTCCTGCTTCATTTTGGTGCGGGGCGAGGAAAAGCTGGCCATGGGCGACTGCGCCATCAACCTGAGTTATGAGGACAGCGTGGACAAGGACGGCAACGTGACCCTGTCCGCCGCCCAGAAGCTGGCGGAGGTGGCCGTTGAGACTGCCAAGACCGCCAAGGTCTTTGGCATCGACCCCAAGGTGGCTATGCTGAGCTTCTCCACCAACGGCTCCGGCAAGGGCGGCACGGTGCAGCTGAGCCACGACGCCACCATCGTTGCCAAGGAGATGGCGCCGGAGCTGGCCATCGACGGCGAGATGCAGTTTGACGCCGCTGTTGCCCCGGAGGTGGGGCAGCTGAAGTTCCCCGGTTCTCCGGTGGCGGGCTATGCCAATACCTTCATCTTCCCCACCATTGAGGCCGGCAACATCGGCTATAAGATCGCCCAGCGCCTGGGCGGCTTCGAGGCCTACGGCCCCATCCTGCAGGGACTGGCTGCGCCCATCAACGACCTGTCCCGGGGCTGCAATGCCGACGAGGTATACAAAATGGCCATTATTACGGCCGCATTGGTGTAAGCATATTCCATGCTGTTCCCGCCGGATCTCCGGCGGGAACAGTTTTCCCCAATGGGGATAAACATTACAAAAAATTCACAAACTACCCATTGACAAATGGGCGGCAGGAGGATATAATATATCTGTAAATAAGAATTATTCTCAAGGAGGGCATCATGGACGCTACTTGCAAGCAATTCCGCAAGCGAAACGCCATTCTTGCCTGTCTGCGGCAGAGCCGGGAGCATCCCTCCGCCGAGCGCGTGTACGAGCTGCTGAAGCAGGATTCCCCGGACATCTCCCTGGCCACCGTCTACCGAAACCTGGCGCTTTTTAAGAAGCAGGGCGTCGTCCGCAGCGTGGGCACTGTGAACGGCGTGGAGCGGTTCGACGGGGACGTCAGCCAGCATGCCCATTTTATCTGCCGCGTCTGCGGCCAGGTGACGGATCTTGCGAATCTGTCGCTGCCGGAAGCGCTGTTCGCTTCCCTGAAAGCATCCGGCGCCCAGCCGGAGCGCTACAGCTTGTGCCTCACCGGCTTGTGCCGGAACTGTCAAAACAAAGGTGGTGAAGCGGAATGAAGAAGTTTGTGTGCACCGTTTGCGGCTATGTCTACGAGGGGGACGAGCTGCCGGAGGATTTCGAGTGCCCCCTGTGCGGCGTTGGCCCCGACCAGTTTGAAGAAGAAGCGTAATTCCCTGGGCGCGCGGCGCCCTTACATTTGAAATTCTATTGGAGGTAAATTATCATGAAGAAATTTGTTTGCCCTGTCTGCGGTTATGTTTACGAGGGTGAGTCCATTCCCGAGGGCTTCAAGTGCCCTGTGTGCAAGGTGGACGGCTCCAAGTTCAAGGAGATGACCGATGCCAACAAGCTGGCCGCTGAGCATACTTTTGGCGTGTATGAGACTACTGTGAAGAACAACCCCGACATTTCCGAGGAGGACAAGGCGTATATCCTGGAGCAGCTGATGGCCAACTTCAACGGCGAGTGCGGCGAAGTGGGTATGTATCTGTGCATGGCGCGCATTGCCCACCGGGAGGGCTACCCCGAGATCGGCCTGTACTGGGAGAAGGCCGCCTATGAGGAGGCGGAGCACGCCGCCAAGTTTGCGGAGCTGCTGGGCAGCACCCTGGAGCCGAACATGACCAATTCCACCAAGAAGAACCTGGCCTGGCGGGTGGACTGCGAGTTCGGCGCGACCCAGGGCAAGGTAGATCTGGCCGTCTGCGCCAAGAAGAACGGCCTGGACGCCATCCACGACACGGTGCATGAGATGGCTCGGGACGAGGCTCGCCACGGCAAGGCGCTGAAGGGTCTGCTGGAGCGCTACTTTAAGTAAGCATTCCCCAAGCCCAAAAGGGAGCGGCTTCGATAGCTGCCCATAGAACAGAATAAGAAGGTTTTCAGGAAACGGCGTAGCTTTGGCTATGCCGTTTCTCTATTCGCTGGTCAAATAATTTTCCCTTGGGGCAATTGCCGCCGCTTCACAGTCTTTTCACTGGAATAAAAATATTATCCCCAGGGGGGGCTTGCCAAGACTTATTCAAAAAGTATAATACACTTGAAAGCAAACTGATGCGCATATATAGGGCTTTGCAAAACCAAAAAGAAAGGAAAACCTTCCATGAAAAAGGTTATAAGGAAACTGCCGGCATTGCTTTTGGCGCTCACAATGTGTCTGAGCCTTGCCGCCTGCGCAGGCAATGATCCTGGCGCCTCCGCCGCGCCGACCACGCTGGTGTATGGCAGCGGAGATTATACCTCCATCAACCCAATTATGAATGAGCACTGTGAAATTAAATACCTGCTGTTCGATGGTCTTATGGCTCGTGATGGCGACGGCAATCTTGTGCCTGCGCTGGCCGAATCGTATGACTATGATGAGGCAACCATGACCTACACATTCAAGCTGCGGGATGATGTTCAATGGCATGATGGCCAGCAGTTTACGGCCGATGATGTGAAATTTACCATAGAGGCGATCATGGATCCGAACAACGGCTCGGAAAATGCGCCAAACTATGAAGAAATCAGCCAGATCAACATTCTGGGGGATTATGACGTCGCGTTTGTTCTCACAGAGCCGAATGTGGCTTTCCTGGACTACATGACCATGTCGATCATGCCGGAGCATCTGCTCCAGGGCGAGGATATGTGGGAATCTGATTTCTTCAGAAATCCGGTTGGCACCGGCCCCTACAAGCTGGAGAGCTGGGATGTGGGTCAGGCGATCACAATGGTGAAAAATGAAGAATATTTCGCGGGCGCTGCCAATATCGACACCATTATCTTCAAAATTGTTACGGACGATAGCGCCAAGGCGCTGCAGCTGCAAAGCGGAGAGCTTGACCTTGCGCAGGTAGCGCCCAAGGATGTGGCTGCCTTTGAAGGCAAGGACGGTTTTACCGTTTATGATATGACAACCTCCGATTATCGCGGGATCCTCTATAACTTCGGCAACGAGTATTGGCAGGAAAATGCTGACCTTATCCCGGCTATCAGCTATGCCATTGACAAGCAGGCGATTTTGGATGCCGTTGTACTCGGCTACGGCGAGGTTGCTTACAGCCCCATACAGCGCAACATCTATCATTATGAAGGCGTTGAAAAATATGCGTACGACCCGGAGAAGGCTGCGCAGGTGATGACCGATGCAGGCTGCACGAAGGATGCGGATGGTTACTGGACGCGAAACGGCGAACGCATTGGCTTTGTCCTCAGCGCCACGCCCGGCGACCAGGTGCGTATCGACATGGCGCAGATAGCCGCCCAGCAGCTTCAGGAGTTTGGCTTGGATGTGACGGCGGATGTTCCGGCGGAAGGGATTGACTGGGGCGGTCAATACGCCTGCATCATCGGCTGGGGATCTCCCTTCGATGCGGATGACCATACCTATAAGGTCTTTGGCACTGGTAAGGGCGCCAACTATTCCGGCTACTCCAACGCTTTGGTTGACCAGTATCTCACGGAAGCACGTCAAACTTTCGATACGGATGAACGTGCGGAAGCCTACAAAAATTTCCAGATCGAACTGGCAAAAACGCCTGCATATACGTTCTTCTGCTATATCGATGCCATGTACGTGGGGAATCAGGCGATTCAGGGAATCGACGCGGATACCGTTCTGGGTCATCATGGCGTAGGCATTTTCTGGAATGTCTGCGACTGGACTATGGAAAGCTGATTGAGGCGCACAACAGGGGGCTGGAAACAGCCCCTTATTGTGTGTCTGAGGTGGGAAGATAACTATGTCAGAATTACTTGAAATCAAAAATCTGTCTGTCAGCATATTTTCTCCCAGCGGAGAAGTGGAAGCTGTCAGAGATGTCAGCCTCACGCTGCGCAGAGGCGAAATTCTCGCTGTGGTTGGGGAATCCGGCTGCGGAAAGAGCATTCTGTGTAAGTCCATCATGAAGCTGCTTCCAAAGCATGCGAAAATCCAGCAGGGCAGCATCATTGCAGACGGTACAGACATTACCAACTATACGGAACGGGATATGGTCAAGCTGCGCGGGAAATTGTTCTCTATGATCTTTCAGGATCCAATGACCGCGCTGGATCCTACCATGACCATTGGCGCGCAGATTGCCGAGGCAATACTGGTACATAATAAAAAACTGCCCAAGGAAGAGGTTCGTCGCAGGGTAATCGCGCTAATGGAACTGGTAGGTATCCAACAGCCCAGAGAACGGTACAAACTCTATCCCTATAATTTTTCGGGCGGGATGCGGCAGCGAAGCGTTATGGCCATGGCGCTGGCCGGCGATCCGAAAATCCTTCTGGCAGACGAACCGACCACAGCGCTGGATGTGACGATTCAGGCGCAGATACTGGATCTTCTCCGGGACATCCAGAAAAAGCTGGGCACGGCAACGATTTTAGTTTCCCACGATTTAGGGGTTGTGGCGCGGGCGGCCGACCGCGTTGCCATTATGTATGCCGGTAAAATCGTTGAGATCGGCACGGCGGAGGAAGTATATTACGATCCCCGGCATCCTTATACATGGGGGCTGCTGCAAGCGCTGCCTGCACTCTCCAGGGGGAGAAAAGAGCTGCGCGCCATCCCCGGTATGCCGCCCACCTTGATTGCCCCCCCAAAAGGGGACGCCTTCGCCTGTCGGAATGAATACGCATTGGCAATTGATTATGTACAAGAGCCGCCCATGTTCCGAATCTCGGATACCCATTATGCAGCCACATGGTTGTTAGATCCAAGGGCGCCAAAGATAAAATATCCGATGGGAGGCGGAAAGAATGCTTGACCCCTTAGTGTCGGTGGAGCATTTGTCCCACCTGTTCAAGCTGTCGAAAAAAGCGCTGATCCGGGCGGTAGACGATGTCTCGTTTCAAATTGGACGCAGAGAGATTTTTGGGCTTGTGGGCGAATCCGGCTCAGGAAAATCCACGGTTGCCCGCTGTATCATGAATATTTATAAGCCTTCCTCCGGCAAGATTCTTTATGAGGGCATTGATACCTGCGATCCTGCCCAGTACCGTGCGCACAGAGCAATACTGGAAAAGGAGCGGCAGATTATCTTTCAGGATTCTACTTCCAGCTTGAATCAACGAATGAAGGTAGCGGATATTATTGCGGAACCCATGTCAATCCATAGGATGAAACCGCCCCGCGGCAGTCTGCGGGCGGAGGCGGCGTTCCAGCTTCATTATGTTGGAATGGACGAAAGCTATCTGGACAAGTATCCTCCGGAGCTTTCCGGCGGTCAGCGCCAGCGCGTGGCCATTGCCAGAGCGCTTTCCATGGAGCCAAAGCTGCTGGTAGCGGATGAGCCGATTGCCTCGCTGGACGTGTCTATTCAGGCGCAAATCATCAACCTTTTTCGTCATCTGAGGGAGGAACATGGCTTTTCCATCTTGTTTATTGCCCATGACCTGGCCATGGTGGAATACCTCTGCGACCGTGTGGGAGTTATGTATCACGGCAGGCTGGTAGAGCTTGCCCCCACGGACAGGCTTTTTCAGACGCCCTGCCATCCATATACGAAAGCATTGCTGTCGGCGATTCCGATACCCGACCCCATACTGGAGCGCCAGCGCCAGCACATTTCTTTCGACAATCTTCATTTTGACCTTTCCGGCGCCATGCGGGAGGTAGCGCCGGGACATTTTGTTTTGCAGGGAAAGGAGGAGCGCTGATGCGTACGGCCAAAAGGATAACCTATTATCTCCGCAAACTTGCGATATTCCTGCTCAGCGTTTTTATTCTTTCCCTGGCAGTGTTTTATATATCCCGCCTAACGCCTACCGACCCGCTGCAATCCTACTATGGAGACCGGGTGGAAAAGATGAGCGCAGAAGAAAAAGAGCAGGCTCGCGACAGACTGGGATTAAATGAACCCCTGCACATCCAATATCTCCGCTGGGTTGCGGGCGCGCTGGAGGGAGACTTCGGTATCTCCTATAAATATAAACAGGATGTGCTGGACGTCATCCGTCTGCGTATAGAAAATACCCTGATTCTAGGCGGCATCGGCTTTGTACTGACGTTCTTGGGAGCGCTTGCGTTGGGAATTTTCTGCGCGTGGTTTGAGGATCGGTGGCCGGACAGGCTGCTGTGCAAATTGGGGACGCTGACAAGCTGCATTCCCGAGTTTTGGTTTTCGCTGATATTGATTCTGGTGTTCTGCGTTTCCCTGGGCTGGCTTCCCAGCAGCGGAGCATACAGTGTCGGCAAAGCGGATGATGTGGGAGATCGCATTATGCACCTGATTCTGCCCATGATCGTTGTGCTGTCCTCCCATCTCTGGTATTATGCCTATATGATTCGCAACAAGCTGCTGGAGGAAACACGGGCGGACTATGTGCTGCTGGGAAAATCGAAGGGGCTGTCGCGGCGGCAGATATTGTTCCGGCATTGTTTAAGGAATATTCTGCCCTCTTATATCAGCATTATGGCGATTTCCGTACCGCATGTGCTGGGCGGAACCTACATCGTGGAAACCGTGTTTTCCTATCCGGGCATCGGCACGCTGTCCTACGAAAGCGCCCGCTACGCCGATTACAATATGCTGATGGTGCTGTGTATGATGACTGGCGTTACGGTAATCTTTTGCAATATGATCGGACAAATTATCAATGAACACATTGACCCCCGCATAAAAGCCAATGAGGTGGTTGAGACGTCGGAGGTGACAACGGTATGACAGAAAAAGAGCTGTTTACAGTTGTCGGCATGCGCCCTGTGCCGGCGAACACGCCTGCCAAAAGGTATCCACGAAAAATCCCTGTTGTCTCCATTGTGGTATTGTGCCTGATGGTACTGGGCTGTCTTTGCGCTGAACTTCTGATGACCAAGGATCCAGCCTACCTGGATTTGGCAAACTACACCACCCCCCCCAATCAAGAGTTTTTATTTGGAACCGACACCTTGGGACGGGATATCTTCTCCTGCATTTGGTATGGAGGACGCATATCCTTGTTCATCGGCTTCTTCTCCACGATCCTATCCACCCTGATCGCAATTGTATACGGTGCGATCAGTGGGATTGCGCCTGCATGGCTGGATACCATACTCATGCGTTTGACGGAGATCTTCCTCAGCGTACCCACCTTACTGGTTATCATTTTCCTTCAGGCCATTTTAGGGGAGGCGAACGTGCTTTCCATATCCATCGTTATCGGTGTCACAAGCTGGTGCAGCATTGCAAAAATTATCCGCACCGAGGTAAGGCAGATACGAAACAGCGAATATGTGGTGGCTTCCAGGTGTATGGGGGGCGGATTTTTCCATGTACTGCGCCGCCATCTGGCGCCGAACTTCGTGTCTTCCATCATGTTCATGGTTGTAATGAATGTCCGCTCTGCCATTGTGTCCGAGTCAACGTTGAGTTTTATGGGGATTGGGTTACCGCTGGAGGTCATTTCCTGGGGGAGTATGCTATCCCTTTCAGAAAAGGCGCTTATGACCCGCGCTTGGTGGATTATTTTGATTCCCGGCGCCTTCCTGATAATCGTTTTGATGTGCCTGACAAACCTTGGAAATTGGATGAGAAAAAGTGTAAACCAAAAAGAAAGCAATTTATGAGCGAAACTGTGTCACAAAGCAGGAGAAGCAACGGCGGTATATTGCCGCCGTTGCTTCTCCTGCTTTTTCCTTTGCCTGCTTTCAAATTGCTGTGCCGGCGGCGGCAAGACCTGCGCGCTTGTTATTTCCCCAGATAGGCTTCCAGTGCCGGCCAGGATTCCTCCGCTGTCTGGCGGCCGTGGCGGTAATAGACGCCCAGCTGCTCCGCGTCCTTTTCCAGCGTCCTTACAGGGCATATTTGGGGACGGATCACCAGGATCTGCCCCTCCTTTTCCAGCTCCAGGATTTCATCCAGCTGGGCAAAGTACCGCTTGGAGCGGGTCATCAGGGCGGCGTAAAAGGCGGGGTATTTTCCCTTATACAGCTGCCGGAGCAGGGTGCGCTGGCGGCTGTAGTCTGTGGGCTGAAGATTCTCCGCAGGCTTGGTGGTGATAAGCACCACTTTTTCACAGCCCTGGTTCAGCGCCCGAAATACGGGCATGGCGTCGGCGATGCCTCCGTCCAGGTAGTGCTCCTCTCCCAGCCTTACCGGGGAGCAAAGTCCCGGAAGGGAGCAGCTGGCCTTGATAATGTCGATGAGCCGCTTCTGGTATACCGTCTCCTGAAAGTATGCCGCCTGCCCGGTTTCGCAGCAGGTGAGCACATATTCGCAGACCATGGGATTCTCGTAGTAGGCGTGGAAATCGAAGGGGAACGCCCCTTCATAGCTCATGGTGTCGTACAGGTAGTCCAGGTTCAGCAGCCGGCCGGATTTCCGTGCCTGGGACATCCCGTAATACACCCGGGGATCGGTGCCGCCCAGGATTGTCCATGCCCGCCCAGCCTGGCGGGACTTGAAATTCATGGCGTTGCCTGCCCCGGCGGATACCCCGGCGCAGTAGTCAAAGGTCAGCCCCCGCTCCAAAAATACGTCCAGTACCCCGGAGGTGAATACGCCCCGGCTGCCGCCGCCCTCCAATACCAAGCCTGTTTTCATGGGATTGCCTCCAAAAGTGTTTTCTCCGCCGCGTCCCAGCGGGGGAGTACGTGTTTATTATACCCCTCCGCTGGGCGGCGGGCAAGAGGCAGGGGGGCAATTTTCAAAAAATTCATCAACGGCTATTGACAAATACTCTGCGATTTGCTATAACTGTATTAGTACAGTTAATACGATTCATACGCTGAAAGGAGGAAAGCCCATGATTCATCTGGATTTCCGGGACACCCGCCCCATCTATACCCAGGTTATCGACGGCTTCCGGGAGCAGATTCTCTCCGGAGTGCTGCGGCAGGGGGAGCGCCTTCCCTCTGTGCGGGAGCTGGCAAGCCGGCTTGCCATCAACCCCAATACCATCCAGCGCGCCTACCGGGAACTGGAGCTGCAGGGCTGGATCGTGTCCGTACCAGGAAAAGGCAGCTTTATTGCCGGCGTTCCCGCCACGGCGGAAATGCGGGATCTGCTGGAACGCTTCGACCGCACCGCCGCCGCGCTGCTGGCGCTGGGCGCCACCCGCCAGGAGTTGTGCAGCAGAATTCCCCAAGAAGGAGGAAACACCCATGCTTGAACTGAAAAACATCACCAAGACCTTTGGCAGTGTCCGCGCCCTGGACGATTTGAACCTCACGGTGCCCCGCGGCGCGGTATATGGTCTGGTGGGACCCAACGGCGCGGGGAAAACCACGGCCATCCGCCATCTTACCGGCGTTTACCACCCCGACAGCGGCCAGGCGCTTATGGAGGGACTGCCCATCTATGAGAATCCCGCGGTGAAAGCGCGCATCGGTTTCATACCCGACGAGATTTTCTACTTCCCCACCGCCTCCATCCTGGAAATGCGCCGGTTCTATCAGGGGATCTATCCCCAGTTTGACGGTGCGCTGTTTGAAAAGCTGTCGGAGGTCTTTCCGCTGCCCCAGAAAAGCCCTATTCGGCGCTTCTCCAAGGGGATGCAGAAGCAGGCGGCTTTCCACCTGGCCATCTGCCTGCAGCCGGAGGTGCTGATCCTGGACGAGCCGGTGGACGGCCTTGACCCTGTGATGCGCCGTCAGGTTTGGAGCATTTTGCTCTCCCAGGTGGCGGAGCGGGGGATGACCGTGCTGGTATCCTCCCACAATCTGCGGGAGCTGGAGGACGTCTGCGACCATGTGGGCATTATGGATCATGGGAAAATGCTGCTGGAGCGGAGCCTTGCCGATATGCAGGGAGGCACCGTGAAGGTGCAGCTGGTGGGAGAAACGCCCCAAGGGCTGGAGATCCTCCACGAAAGCGCCTCCGGGCGGCTGAAAACGCTGATCGTCCGGGGCACGGCGCAGGAAACTGCGGAAATTCTGCGGCAGAGGAGCCCTGCGTATTTCGACGTACTGCCCCTGTCCCTGGAGGAGATCTTCATCTACGAGTTGGGAGGTGCGAACTATGCAATCCGTGAAATCGTACTTTAACAAAGGGGTTGTCCGCAAGGATATTCTCCGCTTTTCCCCGGTATGGGGATTCTACAGCCTGATGCTGGCGATGATGCTGCTGATCCCCGCGTTGAATCAGCAGAACATTCCCTGGATCTTGGCGCGGGCAATCAACTTTCTGGCGCCCATTAATCTGGTCTACGGGCTGGTGTGCGCCTTGGCGCTCTTCGGTGATTTGTACCGCCCCCGCCACTGCAACGCCCTCCACGCCATGCCCCTGCGCCGTGAGGGATGGTTTTTCAGCCATGTGACCAGCGGACTGCTGTTCAGCCTTGTCCCCAGTTTGATTTTCTGCGCCATTGCCGCCTGCACCGGCGACGGGGGCGTGTATGTAGCTGGGTGGTGGCTGCTGGCCTCCACCCTGAGCTTCCTGTGCTTCTTCGGCATGGCGGTGTTCTGCGCCTTGTGCGCGGGCAATGCCCTGGCGGCCGTCATGCTCTATGGGATGCTCAATGTCCTGGCAGGGCTGTTGAGTCTGATGCTGGAGGGGATGCTCTCCCCACTGCTGCCCGGCGTGGTGCTGGATATCGACTTCCTGTACTATCTGATCCCCCTGCTGACAATGAGCGCGGCACAGTATCTGGGCTATGAAAGCTCGATTAACGGCTACTTACTCGTCCTGAAGGACGGCTGGGGCTATCTGGCGGTCTGCGCCCTGGTGGGACTGGCGCTGCTGGGTCTGGCACTGCTCTTCTACCGCAAGCGGAAGCTGGAGCGCGCCGGGGACTTCCTAGCGGTGGGGTGGCTGCGGCCGGTGTTCCTGGTGGTATTTTCCCTGTTTGCCGGCACCCTGGGCTTCCTGGTGCAGATACTCTTCTTCCGGGAGGATACCGTCGCCTCCTGGGTGCTCTTCGCCGTGGGGCTGGCGGCGGGCTTCTTCCTGGGGAAGATGTTCCTGCACCACCGGGTTCAGGTATTCCAGCGGCGCAGCTGGGTGCAGCTGGCGGCGCTGGGGGCGGTGGTGGCCGCCTGTCTGTTGGCGGTGTACTTTGACCCCATGGGGATTGTCACCTACATCCCCCCGGTGGAGGAGGTGCGCTCCGTGTACCTGGAGGTTGGATATGGGGATGGGGACGCCGCTGTGGTTACCAATCCCAGCGACATTACCATCGTGGAAGCTCTGCACGAGGAAATACTGCCGTCTGCCAGGGAGAAGCAGACCGCCAATACTTTCCGCGTGAAATTGACGTACGACCTGGGGAGCCGAACAGTACAGCGCTCTTATTATTTGCCGGAACGGCACTATGGCAGCCAAAGCCAGTTCCTGAAGCAGCTTCAGGGTGTGCTGACCCGGAACGGGCAGCTTTTCCAGGGTGGTTACACCCAGAAGGAGGCACTGGAGCGGCTTGACTCCCTTCGCATTAATAATACCGACATCCCCCAAAAGCTGCTCCCTGGCCTGCTGCTGGCCATGGAGGCAGACCTGCAGGAGGGAACGCTGCTTCAGAATCGGATGTTCCATGATGACAACTGCGGCTGCAGTTATACCATGGAATGGATATTTGACCGGGAGGACGTGGATGGCAAAAGCTACAGCACCTATTATTACCGGCAGATTTTTGAATGTTGTACCAATACCATCGCTTGGATCCAGGCGCACCCAGAATTGCATATCTCCAGTTATTAAGGAGACAGCGCCGCCCGCGGAAAACCGCGGGCGGCAATTTTCTTCTCATTCTGCGGCCTGGCAGGACAGCGTGTAAAAGAAGGGCTGGCGGAGCTTTCCGCAAAAATTTCAGCGCTCCGGCTTTTGCCGGGGCGCTGAAATGAAAACAAGCAATTACCTGGTTCCCTTGTCGTAGGGCACGCCCTCCGCCTTGGGAGCGCGGGATTTTTTGGAGGTAAAGGCCAGCACCACCAGGGTGATGATAAACGGCAGCATCCGGTAGATATTGGGGTCGATGCCGATCTCCTTCAGCAGATACACGCCGTCGCCGTTGATGTCGATGGTGGAGTAGCCTGCGGCAATGCATTTGCAGAAGCCGAAGAGGAACGCCGCCAGGGCGGTGTTCAGGGGCTTCCAGTTGCCGAAGATCATCACGGCCAACGCCAGGAAGCCGAAGCCGGCCACCTCGCCGGTGGAGGCGCAGTTGGCGGTGGTCAGTGCGAAAGTAAAGCCGCCGATGCCCGCCAGGGCGCCGGAAATGGTGACGCCCGCGTAGCGCATCTTGTATACGTTGATACCCAGGGAATCTGCCGCCTGAGGATTCTCGCCGCAGGCGCGCAGGCGCAAGCCGAAGCGAGTCTTGTACAGGATAATGGAGAGCACCACGTAGAGGATGATGCAGATATAGGTGGTCAGGTAAAATTTGTGCAGGAATGTTTCGCCCAGCACGCCCAGATCCTGCGTCCGCGCGAAGCCCAAGTCAGTCTTTTTAATCATGAACCAGGAAGCGGCGTCGCCGGTGTACATATTCATGGTGTTCTGGCTGGTAATCAGGTTGATGAGGAACAGCACCAGCGCCGGAGCCATCAGGTTCAGCGCCGTGCCGCCGATGGTCTGGTCTGCCCGCAGATTGATGGCTGCGAACGCCAGCAGCAGGGAGAACAGCGCGCCGAAAAAGGCGGAGGTGCCCAGGGCAATGAGCATCAGGAGCTGACCGCTGTCCTGGTCAAAGATGCCGGCCTCCTGGAATAGATACACGGTAAATACGCCAATAAACGCGCCCATAATCATGATGCCTTCCAGCGCCAGGTTGATGACGCCGCTGCGCTCGGCAAAGATACCCGCCAGCGCCACGATCAGCAGTGGGATGGCATAAATCAAGGTCTGCTGCAACAGGAATGTCATTGTGCATTCTCCTTTCCGGTGTCTTGCCCATCGTCCGCCTTGGGGGGCGGGGCGGCGGCCTTTTTCTTCCGGCCGTTCAGCCACATCTTAATAATGAGGGAGAAGGAGCTCATATACACAATGGCAGAAATAATGATGTCGGTAATATACTCATTATACGCCGTCAGGGTCTTGAGCTGCAGGCCGGAGATATTCAGCAGCGACATAAACATGGAGGTAAAGATCACGCCCACAGGATGATTGGCGGCCAGCAGCGCCACAGGGATACCGTTGAAGCCTTCGGTGGGCAGCGTCTGATAGGTGGACCAGTAAAACTCCGTATTGCCGGAGAGCCAGTAGAGCGCTGCGCCGCAGCCTGCCAGCGCGCCGGCGATGGCCATGGAGAGGACGATGTTGCGCTTGTCGTTGATGCCTGCGTACCGGGCGGCATGGCGGTTGGCGCCGCAGGCGCGCAGTTCATAGCCCAGAGTGGTTTTTGTCATAAGGATGTATACGCCGATGGCGATGAGGATGGCCACCAGAATACCGCCGTTCACCTGGGAGCCGGGGAAGATCACATCCAGCCCCATTTTAGAGGTAGCCACGCCGTTGGCAATGGTCTTTTTCACATAGGCCACCTTGCCCGCCTCCTCGGCGTTCTTCATGAACTCCGCCATGTCAAAGACCATGGTCACCAGGTTGGCGGCGATCCAGTTGGTCATGATGCAGGCCAGCACTTCGTTGATGTTCCGGGTGGCCTTCAGAATGCCGGGAATAGCGCCCCATACAGCGCCCGCCAGCATACCCGCCAGCAGCGCCAGGATCCATACCAGCCAAGCAGGCACTACGCTGGTGGGGATGCACAGGGCGGTGAACAGAGTGGCCGCCGTGCCCATCAGGTACTGCCCGGGCGCGCCGATGTTGAACAGGCCGGTCTTAAAGGCCACGGCCACGGAGAGGCCGGTCATCATCAGGGGCATGGCGCGGAAGAGCAGGTTGCCCCAGTTCTGGGGATTAAAGCCGAAGGTCAGCGCGCCGGCGGCGTTCCGGCCGGTGCTGAACACACCGAAGAACACCAGGGCGATGCCCTCCAGTCCGCCTTTTACCGAGATGCTGTCGTTGGTCAGCGAGACGATGAATACGATCAGCGCGCCCAGCACCAGGCCGATAAGAATGGAGATGATGGACGCCAGGATTGTTTTCGTGGCGTCCCGCTTCAGCAAGGGCGATTTGCGTTCCATGGTTAAGCCTCCTTACTGTCCCGCTTGGCGCCAGCCATGTAAAGGCCAAGCTCCTGCACGGTGGTGGTTTTGGGATCCAATTCGCCCACGATTTCGCCTTCGTACATGACGAGGATCCGATCAGCCAGGTTCATGACCTCGTCCAGCTCCAGGGACACCAGCAGCACCGCTTTCCCGGCGTCCCGCTGCGCCACCAGCTGGGCGTGGATATATTCGATGGCGCCGACATCCAGGCCGCGGGTGGGCTGTACGGCAATAATTAGAGGATTCTCCCGGTCGATTTCCCGACCGATGATGGCCTTCTGCTGGTTGCCGCCGGACATACTCCGGGCGACGGTCACGGGACCCTGGCCGGAGCGAACGTCGTACTGCTGGATGATCTTGTTGGCATAATTCCGGATGGCGTCCCGCTTGACGAAGCCCATATGCTGGAAGCGCGGCTGCCGGTAGGTCTGGAGCACCAGGTTGTTCTCCAGGGTATCGTCCAGCACCAGGCCGTACTTGTGCCGATCCTCCGGGATGTGGCTGGAGCCTGCCAGACTGCGGCGGCGGATGCTGGCCTTGGAAATATCCTGACCGCACAGGTGGATGACGCCGGAGGAGGTCTTTTCCAGGCCGGTGAGTCCGTAGATCATTTCCGACTGGCCGTTGCCGTCGATACCGGCAATACATACGATCTCGCCGGCGCGCACCTGGAAGGAAATGTCCTTCACCGCATTGTTCTTATGCAGCTTGGAGGGCACGGTCATATGCTCTACGTTTAATATCACATCTCCCGGCACGGCGGGCGCCTTGTGCACCTGGAGCTGCACCGGGCGGCCGACCATCATATTGGAAAGCTCCTGGATGTTGGTGTCCTTGGTGTTCACTGTACCGATGCACTTTCCCTTGCGCAGTACCGTCACCCGATCGGACACCGCCATGATTTCGTTGAGCTTATGGGTGATGAACAGGATGGACTTGCCCTCCTGGGCGAAGCCCCGCATAATCTCCATCAGCTCGTCGATCTCCTGGGGGGTGAGCACAGCGGTTGGTTCGTCGAAGATCAGGATCTCATTGTCCCGGTAAAGCATCTTCAGGATCTCGGTGCGCTGCTGCATACCCACGGAGATGTCCTCCACCTTGGCGTCCAGATCCACATTCAGCTTGTACTTTTCCGAAAGCGCCGCGACCTTTTTCCGAGCCTCCTTTTTTTGCAGGAAGCCCAGCTTGGTATCCTCTGCACCCAGGATGATATTGTCCAGCACGGAGAATACCTCCACCAGCTTGAAATGCTGGTGCACCATGCCGATGTGCAGAGCAGTGGCGTCGTTGGGGCTGTTGATCTTCACCACTTCCCCATTCTTCTTGATAACGCCTGCCTCCGGCTGATAGAGGCCGAACAGGACGCTCATCAGCGTGGATTTTCCCGCACCGTTCTCACCCAGCAGGGCATGGATCTCCCCCCGGCGAAGCTGGAGGGTGATATCGTCGTTGGCAACAATGCCGGGGAATTCTTTTCTTATATTGAGCATTTCAATGATATAGTCGGACTGCACTGAAAAAGCCCTCCTTCCCGTTTGATATGGGCACGCCATTCTGTCTATAGTATACTATACCGCAAAACCAAAAGCAAGAATAATTGTTCATTATTTGTTAATTTGCTTTCTTTCCCCGAAAAAAAGCGAAAAATCCCGCCATGGGAAAAAGCCGCGGCGGTCAATACCCCAGGAAGGGCGGCTGCTGCGGAAAAATGCAAAGCGCAGCGCCGCACAAGCGGCAATCCGGGAAAGAAAGAAAAAAAGAGGAAATCCAAAGGGAGGGGCTACATAAGGAAGTAGATTCTCCCTTTGACGTTATAATCAGCCGGATCGATTGAAATTGCGGGAAAAATCAATAATTTTGGAGGATTCTGGAGTGGAAAACAGGACAATTATTATTTGGTTTCACTGTTAAAATGATTTTTGAAAAAACCTTTGAAAATTTTGAAATTCCGTGTTATACTATTTAGTAGTGCGTAGCCAGAAGGCGTAAGTCCAGCTTAGTTGGACTTACGCCTTCTCTGCGTTTGTAGGAGGTAAATGAAATGGAACAAAACAGTCAAGCTTACCTTGTTACAGAAAAGGTAAGCAAGCTAATGGGCAAGTACGCTGTGCCCTGTATTATTTCTCTTTTAGTCGGTGCGCTTTACAATATCGTTGACCAAATCTATATTGCAAATGCCGATTATCTCGGCTCGTATGGTAATGCGGCGAATACCGTGGTCTTTCCGCTGACCGTAATTGCGCTTGGCATCGCCGTTATGATCGGTGACGGCTGCTGTGCGTTTGTCAGCCAATCCCTTGGTGCAGATCGAAAAGAAGACGCACACAAGAGCGTTGGGAATGCCGTGCTGCTTTGCATTGTCAGCAGCATCGCTTTAACCGCTGTGTATCTAATTTTTGATGAGCAAATCCTGACTGCCTTTGGCGGCAGAGTAAATGCTGAAACTTTTGCCGATTCCAAAGAATATTTCTTTTGGATTTCACTCGGTATTCCGTTTTATATGTTCGGGCAGGCGATGAATCCCATCATCCGTTCTGACGGAAGTCCCAAGTTCGCAATGCTTGCCGTTCTTGCCGGTGCGATTACCAATATCATTCTTGACTATATTTTTATTTACCCCATGAAGATGGGTATGGCAGGCGCCGCTATTGCAACGGTCATCGGCCAGATACTGACCGCCTTCCTTTCTCTTTGGTATATCTGTCATATGAAATCCGTTAAGCTGGGCAAGAGCAGTTTTGGCTTCTTCGGCAGCCTGATGAAAAAGTTCCTTGCACTTGGCTTAACAGTGATAAGGAACTAATCACCTATCAACTGTTAGCTGACGGTTTCCGGGGTGCATACGGACAAATCCCGTCTGATTTCCAGAAGGAAGTCAGACGGGATTCTTTATATCCTCCGTCAAAA